>DPJP01000428.1:11547-13336 GCA_003542955.1 Armatimonadota bacterium | reverse complement strand
GCAGTCCGGCGGCCTTAATCCAATCTTAAACTGACCATAGCATCGGCTTAACAATCGCACACTACACTCACCTCGAAGGCGGCACACCACGCCCGGACCGCTGGGTGCTGCGCCAAAAACACGTATTGGAGAGGTGAACGAAATTGGACAGACCGAGGGTTTGGTGCGTTCTGTTGCCGGTCGTCGCGCTTGCGCTTCTGATCGCTGCAACGGCAAGCGCGGAGCTGAAGATCAGCGGGTACACACAGATCCGGTACGCGGATACGAGCATTGGCGAGGACGACTACGAGTTCGATCTCAAGCGCTGCAACATCGCGATATCAGGTCCCATCAATGAGGATGGCACCGAGGTCAAGCTCCAGGTCGACCTTGGCAAGCTGGATGACGACGACGGTGAGATCAGCCTGCAGGACGCGATCATCACCCATCCGTTGAGCCCTGAGTGGAAGGTCCGCGTCGGCTATTCCGATATGCTCTTCGGCTATGATGTGCCCTATTCCAGCTCCAGGCGTCTTCCCTTCGAGCGGGCGCAGGCTACCCGCCAGCTCTTCCCCGGGGAGAAAGATACGGGCATCTACTGCACCTATGCGCCGGAGAACGCGAAGAACGGTACGCCCTCGGTTATCCTGGGCTACTCGAACGACCTCGAGAATGCTGCCGATTGGTTCGATACGCATGACCAGTCGTATGCGCTCATTGCCGGTCTGCGCTGGGACCTGCCCAACAAGGGGCAAGCCGGTATCAGCTACATGTCCGCAAACCGCGAGGGCGAGCTGGGCGGAGTCGCAACCGAGTGGGACGACTCAGTGTGGGGCGCCCACGTCCGCTACAACTCCAGCAGCAACTTCGCCTTCCAGGGCGAGTACTTCGATGGCAAGCGCCGCGAAGTGGATGTGAACGGTTGGTACGGCACTCTCGAGCTCAAGCCGAACAACAGCAACGCCACCTGGTTCTACCGGTACGACACCTATGACAACGGCGCCGCCAGCAACTCCGACTATGACCGTCACACCCTCGGTGTCGCGGTTGATGTCGGCAGCCAGTCACGCATCACGTTGCAGTACGAGGACATCGATGACAGGGGCACTTCCGGCAACAACTTCGGTCTCCAGTGGCAGGTTATGTACCCGGCCAAGAAGTAGTTCCGAGCATTGCACTCTCAACGGCGGCCGGTTGGGCACTGAGCAGTATGCAGCCCGACCGGCCGCACCAGCATGTACATTGATAATCGTCGGCCATAGTCGTGAACACAGCCGTATGCGGAGACGGCCGCGGCGCCACGGCATCCCCTTCCCTCCTCAGAAAGCAGATGCCGCGCGCTCCTGGTGTCCCTCCCAGACCACGCTGCGAGCACTCGGTGCCGCGGCTGGCTCCCTCTGACGTTTCCGCACATGTGAGATGCCGAGGCGAAAGTGCACAGCGCCGAAACAGGCCGACGTCAGTTGACCCCGCACTGTCGGGGCAAGGGCCTGCCGGCGCTTCAGGCGAACACGTGTACCGCGTGAGCGAGCGATGCTGCACGCCAACGCAGGTATTGCAGCTACACGAATACCGAGTGCAAGAGACAGCGAGTACAATAGATAGCAAACGCAAGGAGAAAGAGCACAATGATAAGTAGGACCTTTGTCATCGCCGGGCTGCTGCTGCTGGCGGCGGTCTCGCTGGTAGCGCTGGTTGGCTGCCCCAAGCAGCAAGGCGCCGACGCGCCGCCCATGATGGAGCCGCCCATGCCCGACCCGGCAGCCGGGATGCCGGCGGAGGCCGGAGCAACCATCCGCCAGATCGGCTC
>DPJP01000428.1:10599-11526 GCA_003542955.1 Armatimonadota bacterium | reverse complement strand
CACACTGCCTTTCAGGCGGCCAATCCGGGCGCCAATATCGCCGTCTCCGGCGGTGGCTCGGGCGCGGGTATCGAGGCCCTGACCAACGGGACGGCCGAGATCGCCATGTCTTCGCGTGACATCAAGGACAAGGAGATCGCCGCTGCCCAGGAGAAGGGCATCACTCCGGTTGAGCACACAGTCGCATACGACGGCATTGCCGTGATCGTGAACCCCGCCTGCGGCGTCGAGTCGCTGTCCGTCGAGCAGCTCTCCGACATCTTCGTGGGCACCATCAAGAACTGGAAGGACGTCGGCGGTACCGACGGCGAGATTGTGCTCATCAGCCGCGACTCCGCCTCCGGCACCTACGAGGCCTTCAAGGAACTCGTCATCCAGCTGCACGGCAAGGACAAGGAGCGCGACTACTCCGCCGAGGCGCTGAAGGAGAGCTCGAACCAGGCCGTGTTGACCGCCGTGGCGCAGACCAAGACAGCTATCGGCTATGTCGGTCTGGGCTACCTGGACGCCTCTGTGAAGGCTCTCAAGGTCATCCCGGTTGGCGGCGGCGATGCCGTCGAGCCGACCGTGGACAACGTCAAGAGCGGCGCGTACCCGATCTCCCGCGCGCTCCACTACTACACCAACGGCGACCCGTCCGGGGCGCTGAAGGACTACATCGACTTCTGCCTGAGCCCCGAGGGGCAGAAGATCGTTGCCGACGAGGGCTTTGTGCCAGTCAACTAGCTAGGCGGCACGCTCTCCGAAAGTGAGTCAGGGGGGCTCGAACGCCGATTGCGTGGCGGGCGAGCCCCCAATGTCGCGTCTGCGATCAGGACCATGAGACAGAACCCGAAGCTCAAGAGACGGCGGGAGTTGACCGAGCGGCTTATCGAGCGGCTGAACCAGGCTGCGGGCCTCACCGCGATTCTCTTCGTCGTTGCCATC
>DPJP01000428.1:747-10588 GCA_003542955.1 Armatimonadota bacterium | reverse complement strand
GCGTTCCTGTTGCGCGACTCGCTGCCGATCTTCACGAAGTATCCGCTGGGAGAGCTGCTCTCCGGCACCCGCTGGGCGCCTACATCGGACCCCGAACGCTTCGGTATGCTGCCGCTGATGCTGGGGTCTCTGTACGTGACTCTGGGCGCGATGGTCATCGCCGTGCCGCTTGGGCTGGCCACGGCCGTCTTCATCGCGGAGGTGGCGCCCAAACCCGTTCAGGAGTTCCTCAAGCCGACCGTCGAGATGCTTGCCGCCGTGCCGTCGGTCGTCTACGGCTTCCTGGGCCTGCTGCTCGTCGGACCCTGGCTTGCCGACGCGATGGACCTTCCGGTCGGGCGCTTCGCCGGGGTGGGCGCCCTGATCCTGGCCTTCATGGCAATGCCCACCATTGTTTCGGTATCGGAGGACGCGATCCGGGCCGTGCCGGTTGCGCTGCGGGAGAACTCGCTCGCGCTGGGCGCCACCCGCTGGCAGACCATCGTTCGCGTTGTCTTGCCCGCCGGGCGCTCGGGGATCATCGCCTCGATCATGCTTGGCCTGGGCCGCGCCATTGGCGAGACGATGACCGTGCTGATGGTCACCGGCAACGCGGCCGTCATTCCGCAGGGCCTTGCCGGCATGCTCAAGCCAGTGCGCACGATGACCGCCACCATCGCCGCCGAAATGGGGGAGACTGCTTACCGCACGGAGCACTACTACGCGCTGTTCGCGGTCGGCCTGCTGCTGTTCATCATCACCTTCATCACCAACAGCATCGCCGACTGGGCCGTCCGCAGTGCCGGGGGGATGCGGGAGTGAAGAGCCGGCACCTGGTGCATCCGAGACTGGCGGAGAAGGTGGCCTTTGGCGGCCTCTGGACCGCGGCGGTGGTCGTGATTGCGCCGGTCTTCGGCATCATCGCCTACATGCTCTACCGCGGGATCGGTGCGCTCAACCCTGAGATGTTCCAGGTCGGCACCAAGGGGCTCGTACCGGCCATCGTCGGTACCACGGCGCTGGTGCTCCTGACTGCGCTGATCGCGGCGCCGCTGGGTGTCGCCGCGGCTATCTACCTCAGTGAGTATGCCGGGCGCGGTCCGCTCGTGAGGGCCATCCGGCTCGCGCTGGTGAACCTGGCAGGGGTGCCCTCCGTCGTATACGGGCTCTTTGGGTTGGCCCTGTTTGTGATGCTCTTCCAGCTCGGCCGCTGCCTGCTGGCGGGGGCCTGTACGCTCGCCCTGCTCGTATTGCCGCTGGTGATCAGCGCCTCCGAGGAGGCTTTGCGGCAGGTGCCCCACAGCCTGCGCCAGGCCTCGTGGGGTATCGGGGCGACCCGCTGGCAGACGATTCGCCGCATCGTGCTCCCGAATGCGATGCCGGGCATCATCACCGCGCTCATTCTCTCGATCGGGCGGGCTGCCGGCGAGACCGCGCCAATCCTGTTCACGGCGGCGTTCTACTCGCTGTCGAAACCCTTCCCGACGAGTCTGAAGGACCCGATCCTCGTGCTGCCCTACCAGCTCTATGTCATGGCGACTGAGGATCCCCACGCCACTGAAGAGCAGAAGTGGGCGACGGCGTTCATTCTCGTTGTCCTTGTCGTGGCGCTCAACCTCGCGGCGATTGCCATCCGGGCGCGGCTGCGCAGGAAGCAGAGATGGTGAGACAGATGATCGAGGTGGCTATGCAGGAGGACGTCATCATCAGGCCCGACACCGACATCAAGATGGAAGCCGCCGGTGTGGACATGTGGTACGGCAGCTTCCAGGCGCTCACTGGCGTCTGCATCGCGGTGCCGGCCAGGCAGATCACCGCATTGATCGGGCCGTCCGGCTGCGGCAAGTCATCGTTTCTGCGGTGCCTCAACCGCATGAACGATACCATTGACGGCGCCCGTGTCGAGGGCAGTATCACTCTCGACGGCTGCGACATCTACAGCAGGGAGACCGACGTCGTCGAGCTCCGCAAGACCGTCGGCATGGTCTTCCAGCAGCCCAATCCCTTCCCGATGTCGATATGGGACAATGTCGCCTACGGTCCCAGGCTGCACGGAGTGCGCAGCCGAAGCGAACTCAACGAGATCGTGGAGCGGAGCCTGACGCGTGCCGCGTTGTGGGATGAGGTCAAGGACAAGCTCCACCAGAACGCCCGCGGCATCTCCGGGGGGCAGCAGCAGCGCCTCTGCATCGCCAGGACGCTCGCAGTCGAGCCCGAGGTCATCCTCATGGATGAGCCCTGCAGCGCTCTGGACCCGGCCGCGACCTTCAGGATTGAAGAGTTGATGCTTGAACTCATGGAGACGTATACTATCATCATAGTCACGCACAACATGTACCAGGCATCTCGCGTGTCGCAGTTCACGGGTTTCTTCCTGCTGGGCGAACTCATCGAGTTCGGACCCACAGCCCGGATCTTCGAGAACCCCCTCGACTCGCGCACCGATGACTATGTGCGCGGCAGGTTCGGGTAGGAGGGGCAGTATGCGCCGCAGCCGCCAGGCATTTGATGAGCAACTCGAGCAACTGCAGCAGCGCCTGCTGCAGATGGGCGCATTCGTCGAGGCGATGCTCGAGAAGGCGATGCGCGCCCTCGCCGAGCATGATGTTGCACTCGCGCGTGAGGTCATCTCCGCCGATGACGTCGCCGACGAGATGGACCTCGAGATCGAGAAGCAATGCATGCGACTGCTCGCCCTCCAGCAGCCGATGTCGAAGGACCTCCGGCAGGTCGGCACCGTCATGAAGGTCATCGGCGACGCCGAGCGCATCGGCGACTACTCCGTCGATATCGCACGGACCGCCATCACGCTTGCCGAGCAGGAGTTCTTCAAACCCCTCGTGGACATCCCACGCATGGCCGAACTCGTCCGCGGCATGCTCCGGCATGCCATCGAGGCCCTGGTCAAAAGAGACCTGGACCTGGTGCGCACGGTCATCGAGGACGATGACAGCGTCGACAAGATGTGGCATTTCCTCCTGGATGAACTCCAGGGCATCATGCAGAAGCGCCCCGAGGTCGTCGTTCAGGCCACGGCCCTGCTGCTGGTGGCCCGCTACCTGGAGCGCATCGCCGACCACACGGTCAACATCGCCGAGCGCGTCGCCTACATGGAGACCGGACAACTGCGGACTCTCGCCTCCAGTCACGGTACCGGATCCGAGCCCGAAACGGGCTAGTTCGCGCTCTTTCCTCAGCCTCCCCCGCAGGATTCTCGTGCCTGCAGACCGAAGGTGCTCCAGTCGGGTGCGTATCCCCACTATGGGTGACGTTGGGCCCTTCGGGAAGGTTGATCGACCATGCGCTCTCCCCTGGTATGGGCACTACTGCTGACCACACTCGTGTTCGCTTCGCTCTGCTGCGCCGCGCCGCGCGAGCTTGCCGTCCCCATCATCGATGCCGGCCCGGCGCTCGACGGCGCCGTCGGCAACCCGATCTGGGCGCATGCCGCGGAGGCGACAGGCTTTGTGCTCGCCGACGGCGCGAAAGCGCAGGTGCAGACGACGGTCCGTTTCTGCGCCGATGCTGAGGCGCTCTACGTTGCCTTCGTGTGCGATGAGCCCAGGTCCGACACCCTGGTTGCCGAGGTCACCGGGCACGACGGCACGGTCTGGAGCGATGACTGCGTCGAACTGCTGCTGGACCCCACCGGCAGCGGCGCGTGGATGTACCACTGGATCATCAACCCCAACGGCGCGGTCTGGGACGGTATCCACACCACCATCGGCACACCACCTGACTTCAACCCGGACATACAGGTCAAGGCCGCCGTGGGGCAGGGGCTGTGGACGTGCGAGCTGCGCATCCCGTTCGACCAAATCGCCGCCGGAGCCGTGCCGGGCGAGGTGTGGGGGGTGAACTTCTGTCGGGAGCGCAAGCAGGGGCAGGATGAGAACAGCTCGTGGTCACCAAGCGGCGGAGACTTCACGAACCCCGCTACGCTGGGCCGGGCTGTCTTCCGTTCCGGGGCGGGCGAGCCCGCGGTGAACTCCCTCTCCCGCGGAGGGGCCTCGGCGCTGTTCAACGAGCACGGCCTCAACGTGTTCTCGGTCAGCGTCACGAACCGGGGCCAACAGGATACCGGCGCCCGCCTCGAGGTGACCTGCGATGGCGTTGCCCTCGGCGCCTCCCGGAGGACCGTCACCGCCGGGACAACGGAGACGCTGAGTCTGGCCTACAACGTCCCCCCCGTCGGCGAGGCCCCGCTCGTGTTCTCCGTGCGCCATGATGAGCCTGCGGCGCCGGTCTACGTGTCCACCGTGCGGCCGCTGGCGGCCGCAAAGACCCCCGTCCGCACGTGGGTTCTCGACGACCCGCTCTTCAAGGAACTGCTTACGGACGAAATGCCCGCCCCGGATCGGGCCGGGGCGCTCATGTGGACGCACCTGTTCAACGCCCAGTTGCTGCGAGAGACGGCCAAGCGCTTCGCAGTCCGCTACTCCGAGGACGANNGTGACTACTTCGGCGACTACCGCCTCATCGCAGTCGGCGGCGGGCTCGTCACCGGCGAGAAGGCCGCGATGTATGAGAAGCACGGCGTGAAGAACCTCGCCTATCTCAAGTCGCTGCCGGAGGACATACCGTGGGACCTCGACCCGAGGGCGATCGACTACTACATCGGCGTCGTCGACGATCTGCTCGGTCAACCACACCCACACCTCTGGGGCATCTTCGCCGGTGACGAGCTTGATGACATAGCGATGGCGAAGGGCGCGGACCTGATGGCCAATCCGCCGGAGGGCTATGAGTACATCCACACTGCCGACGCGGAGGTCAAGGAGCAGTATGGCGGAGGCAAGTGGGGCATTCCACAGGGTCGGGATGACGACAACATCTACAGGTGGGCGGCCTACCGCAAGTGGGCGCTGGCACGGCTGCGTGAGCGCCACAAGCGGCTGTATGAGACCGTCAAACGCTACGAACCTGACATGCCTGTCGTCGGCACCGATCCCGTCGGCGGAGTGCACGGCTACGAGTTCAGCCGCCAGGGGCCCTATGCCGACATCTTCACCCACCAGTACCTTCCGCGGCAGAAGCGCTGGAGGGCCTACCTGGGCTTCTTGACCAAGGTGCTCGCCGACCTGACCGGCAAGGAGGTCTGGCCGTGCGCGCATGTCGAGAACTACGGCATGGCGACGACGCCGGAGGAGTGTGTCGAGGAACTCAGCCAGATCTACCGCAACGGTGGCAGCGGGCTGCACCTGTACATGCCCGACACCCGTTACGGCGACAAGCTGGTCGGCGATACGCGGGTGACCATGTTCGGCTCCCCAGCGCGGTTCCATACCGTCAACAACATCATCAGCCTGGCCCGCCGCATGCCCAGACCGCGCTACCCCGATGTCGAGAAGAACCGCATGGCAGTCTTCTATAACGACGACTGCCTCCAGGCGACAACCCATCGCGGCTCGCGTACCCACTGGTACCTGACGGAAGCATGCTATACCTTCCTCGGGCCGATTGCGCGGTCGTGGTTTGAGTTCATCGACTGCGGCATCGTGCTCGACAGCACGACGCTGATTGACCGCTTCGATGTCATCTGGATGCCGACGGCGGCCGTGCAGCAGCCCGCAATCGTCGAGAAGCTCCGGCAGTTCGTGAGCGAGGGAGGAGTGCTGGTCTGTGGTGATGCCGGCGCCTTCTCGACCGATACCATCGGCAACGACACCTCGGCGGCGCGCACGGAGCTGTTCGGGGTGGAAATCACGGGGAAACTCCCGGCCGATACCATGACCTTCCTCGGCGGCGAAGTCGCCGGTACCACGTTAAGAGTCTACGGCTCCGCGTGCGCGCTCGAACCCGTCGCAGGAGCCGAAGTGAAGGTGCTGGCGCGTTTCGATGACGGCTCCCCGGCACTCACTGCACGCGAGAGCGGCCGGGGCGCAGCGCTGCTCTTCGCGGCCAATCCGTTCGTCTTCGAGGCCAATGAGGACCCGCAATGGCAGGCCTTCTTCACCCGCCTGGTGGGCGAGATGGGGGCGGAGACGGGCCTCGACATCTGGCGCTTCCAGTTCCCGCGTTCCGTCATCTGGCGGCCGACCGAGCCGAAGGGCAAGTGTCTGACTAACAACAACATCGAGTGGCGCGAGGAGACGCCCTACGCGCCGCACAACCTCGACGTCGGCGCCACCTACAGCTGCTCGCCGCCGCCGGACGCCATGCCCGATGTCGCGGCCGGCGATATCCCCGTCGGTGACGGCAGGTTGACCGATCGGCGGCGCTCGATCATGGCGGAGAAGACCGAGCCGACATGGTATAAGCCCTACAAGCTGCCGGCGAGCACGTGGATGGTCCGGTGGCAGGCAATCGAGCCGTGTGCGGTCACCTTCGACCTCAAACAGCCCTGTTCAGTCAACGCGCTCAGGCTCTGGTACTCGAACACGCTCCCGCACGTTGTCGTCGCCGGGAGCGTCGACGGGCAACGCTGGACGCCCCTGGGGGCCCGCAACGGTCAATCCGCGGGGGCTGACGTGCTCGATGCATGGGTGGTGCTGCGCCCCGACACCGAGGTCCGTTACGTTCGCGCCCACTTTGATGCACGCAACGAAGGGCAACTGCTTGACCTCATCGAGATGGAGGTCTGGGGGGAGCCGATCACTCGATAGACGGGGACGGCACACCCCGCCCCGTATCGGAGGAATCGCGGGCCTGCGAGCCCATGCGCACCATCCGAGGAGCCGCGGGCTTCCGAGCCCACGAGGATGCTACCGTCTCTGAAGCGATGCCACACTCGCCGAAAAGCGAAAACCCCACCGGATGCCGGTGGGGTGTCGCGTTCCTGGCTGTCCCCGGTCTTAGAATGCCGGTCCGGCGGATGAAATGACGACGACGCTCTCGGCGCGCGGGCCCTTGGCGTCCTGCACTACCTCGAACTGGACTTCGTCGTTTTCGTTCAGCGAGCGATACCCCTCGCCGACGATGGCGGAGAAGTGCACAAAGACGTCTTCGGCACCCTCCATCTCGATGAAGCCGAAGCCCTTCTGATCGTTGAACCACTTGACTTTGCCTGTTGCCATCTGAACGCACCTGCCTTTCTTACACGCAGCTAGTCTATCAGCCCTGGCTTGCGCGAGGCACGCTCACACGACAAGCTCCAACCGATGCCCTAGCTCTTCTCACGCACCCGGGGCAGACGCTCCGGGGTGTATACATCATATCACGTTTCCCTTGATGGGTCAAAAGGGACGCAGGGCCGCACATACGGGCGTGTGCATGCACCGTTCTCATCTGCCCTCGAACAGACTGCCGTCCTCAATGCGAAGAATCCGGTCTGCCTGCGCGGCCAGATCATCGTTGTGGGTGACCATGACAAATGCCACTCCGGTCTCCTGATTCAGCTCCCGCAGGAGGGCGTATACCTCGGTCGTCGTCTTGCTGTCGAGGTTGCCGGTGGGCTCATCGGCAAGCACCAGGCGGGGGCGATTCGCCAACGCTCGGACAATCGCGGTGCGCTGCGCCTCCCCGCCCGACAACATAGAGGGCCGGTTGCGCAGGCGGTCGCCAAGGCCGACGCGGCGCAGAAGCTCGGTGATCCGCTCGACGTCCTCCGCCGGAGGGACCCCGTGCTCGATCGCGAGCGGCATCAGCGCGTTCTCGAGGCAGGTGAACTCATCGAGCAGGAAGTGGAACTGAAACACAAAGCCGATGGAGTGGTTGCGGAGTTCGGCGAGGCGGTCCTCGTCGGCCGTCGCGAGGTCGACGCCGTCAATGCGCACGGTCCCATCAGTCGGCCGGTCAAGGGCCCCGAGGATGTTGAGCAGCGTCGACTTCCCCGAACCCGACTGCCCGATGATTGCGACGAACTCGCCGGCGGCTATGCGCAGGTCTATGCCGTGGAGGACCTCGAGCGGCCGAGCGCCGAAGTAGGTCTTGCGCAGTCCGACTGCATCGACAACCAGGTCTACCTTGGTCGGCTCAGCCACCCCGCATCACCTGCACGGGGTCGAGTGCGGCCGCCTGCTTGGCCGGGAGTGCCGCTGCCACCACGGTCACGACCAGCGCCGCCGTCACCGCGCCGATGATCAACGCCGGAGTGAGAACTCCCGGCAACAGCGGCTGTGGCTCCTGGCCCGGTGAAAGGGCAGGTTGCGTGATGAGGCGCAGGCCGAGTATCAGGCCGCTCCCGACCGCCGCGCCGAGCGCCGACCCCACCACCGCAATGCCAAGGCCCTCCAGCGTGAACACAAGCAGTATCTGCCGACTACGCGCGCCCATCGCCTTCAGGATGCCGATTTCCCTCGACCGTTTGAGCACGCTGACGATGAGCACGCTCGAGATCGCGAAGCCCGCCGCCACCAGGCTGAATATCGAGATGATGGCGCTGCTGGACGACTGCGCGCGCAGCGCGTTGACGATGCGGGGGTTCTGCTCGACCCAGCTACGGGCATTCAGACCCAGGGATGCTTCCATCTGCGCGGCAACTTCGTCGGCCATGAACAGCTCGTCGAGGCGAACCGAGAAGGCGCTCACGGATGTGCCGAGGGCGAAGAGGCTCTGTGCGGTCCGCAACGGCACAAACACCCAGCCGTCATCGACGTTCTCCTGCCCTGTGCTGACGAGGCAGGTCACCCTCAATACCTCCTGGCGGCCAACGCCGGAGGTGAGTCTGATCCGATCTCCCAGCTCGAGCCCGAGTTCCTCGGCAAGCCGGTAGCCCATTGCGCACTGTCCGACCGCGATTGACAGAAAGTCGCCGGCCAGCGTATCGCCTGCGATGTTGACGATGCGGTCGTAGCGCGCAGGGATGGCGCCCTGGACGCGAACTCCGGCGTCCTTGTTCCCGAATGAAGCAATGCCCTGTCCGGTCACCCCCGGCGAAACCGCAACAACATGCGGGAAGAGTCGCAGTTCCTCCTCGACCGTGTTCGCCTGATCGATCTTCTCCCGCTGGTAGGTGCGTCTGCCCACGTCGGCAAACACCTGCGCGCCGGGGAAGCGTGCGTCGATGTCGCGGGGCAGGCGGGGCTCGAGTTCCTGGGCCTCGACGGTGATATGGGGCAGTGACCCGGTTATGTCGCGCACGATCCGCTGTTGCACGCCGCCGATGAGGCCGCTGATGAAGATTACCAGCGTCACGGCCATTGCCACGCCGCCGATGATGAGCAGCGTCTGCGAGCCCCCTGCCCGCAGGTGCCTGACGGCGAGCCTCAACTCAAAGCTCACGGCTCTCACCGGCCGCCCTGGGCCGCACTCGCTCCCCGACCTTCGTCTTCAGCGGCTCCAAGACCACATCGCTCGAATCAGCGATACCCGAGAGCACGACCGTGCCCTCCTTGCGGCTGTGGCCGACCTCGATCCCAATCTGCCTCACGACGCCGTCATCGACAACGTAGACGTAGACGCCCTCGTCGGCACGAATGATCGCCGCTGTGGGGAGCACAAGTTCGGTACTCCGTGGGCCGAGGGCGATTGTCGCATCGACGGTCATCCCCGAACGCAGCCATGTGACCTCCGCAAGCGGATGGAGCGTGACCCTGACGACACCGCGCTGCGGGTCGGCGCGCGGGGCGATCTGCACAACCTCCGCATCGATCGACTTGTCGGGATAGACGTCGGTGACGAGGATGGTGGGCTGACCGACGGCGATCTTGGCCAGATCGCGTTCGTCAGCGTCGACGTGAACCTCCGGGATCAGCATCTCCGTGATGCGCAACACGGGCTGATTCGGCCCGACAAGCGTGCCGGGGCGGCTGAGTATCTCGGTGATCACACCTGTGAACGGGGCACTCAGGTCGCTTGTGGCGAGCCGGGCGAGGGCGGCGTCTCGCGCCGCGAGCGACTCGTCGAGCCTGCTTCGCGCCAGGGAGATGCGCTCCACGGAGGGCGTCTTGCGGACCGTCTCAACTCGCGCCGCCCCACCGGC
>DPJP01000428.1:0-707 GCA_003542955.1 Armatimonadota bacterium | reverse complement strand
TGCTGCGCGGAGCGCCGCCGTGGCGGCACGCACCTCCGCCTCCTGACGCGCGACGGCTTCGCCACGCGCGGGCCCGGTCAGTTCATCGAGGCGGGCCTGGGCGCTCTCGAGTGCGCGTTCCGCCACCGCCAACTCCGTCTGGGCGCGCTCGACTTCGGTCTTGCGGGTGCTTGCCAGCAGTTCCTCCTGCCGGGCAGCCTCGACTTCGGCCCGACGCAACCCCGCTTCGGCGGCCTTCACTTCCTCGAGTGCCGCGCGCTGAGCCGTCACGCGCTTGTCGTAGTCCACTCTCGCGATCGCGTCCTGGGAGAGCAGTCTGCCGGCACGGGCGACATCTGCATCGGCGTCGTCTCTGAGCGCGACAGCCTTCTGATGTCGGGCCCTGGCCTCATCTATGTCGGCGAGCGCCCTGTCCAGCGCCGAGCGTGCCGTGGCGTCGACGTCAGCCAGGCGGTCGGCGCGCTGGAGTTCTNNGTCTCGCCTCGCCTGGTCTGCGCGGCTGCGCGCCTGATCGACGGCCGCGCGCGCCTGTCGCTTCTGCTCATCCGTCCCGCCGGCGCGCAACTCCTCGAGCAGGAGCTCCGCCCGCCGCAGACGCTCCTCGGCCTCGCGGACCGCTCCACCGGCTTCAGCCTCCGCCTGCTTCAGCTGCGAGGGCACAACGCCCGCATCTGCTTGAGCCTGCCTCAACTGCGCCTGTGCGGTCT
>DPJP01000083.1 GCA_003542955.1 Armatimonadota bacterium | reverse complement strand
CTCAGCCACGCCGTCGCCGTCCAGATCGGCATTGCGTGTGAGCCCAACACCGGCGTCATCGCCCTCCGGCACCCGGAAACACCACTGCTCGACGAGCCGCCGTGGGTACTCTGCCTGCTGCTCTTGTGCGGNNGGCGGTTGGGGCCTGCGCGGCCTCCGCAATTGCCGCGCGCACATCGGCCAGCAGGGCCGCCAGCGCCTCCGGCGCCAGCGTCCCGATGGCCCGATACTCACCCGCGGCCAGCTCGACACCGGGTTCGCCCGCCGCCGCGAGCAGCCGCACCGTAGTCGCCTCGGCGGTTCCCGCTGTGACTTCCCCTGTGAGCAGGTTGACGTGGAGGTCGATCGGCCGATCTGCCTCCGCCATCGGCATCCCGTTGGCGACTGACGTCAGGCCCGCGAACGATGCCTCATCCGCTGCCAGCGCCAGCATGGTGCAATTGGCCCGCAGCCCGCCACCCGGCGTCAGCGCCTCCTCGGCCTTACCCAGCGAGGCCACTCCGATGAGCACCTGCCGCTCCGGCTCATCGACAAGCACGAGGTTCTCGGCGACGCGTCGGACGGCGTAGGCATGCTCCTGCTCCTTCGGGTGGCCGTAGAGCAGCGCCGCCATGGTCACCTCGTCGCCCGCCGGCATCTGCCCGTGCACGCCCTGCCTCAGGATCGCCCGGCCGTCATCAAGGAATGTCACAAAGGGCCTGCTGCCCCCGGCGGGCTGCAGCACGAGCGTGTGATCTCTCTCCGTCTTGATGGCCCGGTACTGCTCATCCACCTCGCGCGCGCCATGGAACCACTGACACATGATGCTGTAGTCATCGGCCTCACGCGCCAGGAACTGGTCCAGAACCACCCAGTACTTGCCCTTGACCCAGGCGATGTTGCGCGCCCAGTCCGTGCCGTTGTACTCCCGCAGCATGCTCCGCACAAACGCCGTGCTGGGCAGGTCGGCGGCCAGTTGCAGGTCGCACAGCGCCACCAGCCGGTCGGTCATCTGCCCATCGCGCAGCACCAGCGCGGTGTTGAACCACTTCATCGTCTTGCCGCCGCCCCACTTGCCGACTGCCGTCATCCACGGCCGCCCATCGGTCACCCAGGGGATGCTGTTGCCGTCCCCACCATTGGCGATACCGTCGTTGATGCCATCCAGGCGCAGGTACTGGGCGTCCCGCCCGAGGCCCTCGCGCATCACAAGCTGGTGGAAGCTCCGCTCGCGGGGGACATTGATGAACACGCCCATTCCCTTGAGCTGCTCGTAGTTGGTCTCATGCAGCCGCATGAAGCTCAGACCCGCTGTGCCCTCCGGCTCCCGCGGTTCCAGCTTGGGCAGGTACGTCCAGACCCACCTCTGGAAGTTGGTTGCAGTCATCTCCGGATTGTACTCCGACCGGCCGCTGCGGAGGTTGTTGAACCACACGTATGTGGGGTCCTGGTAGTACCACGCGGCGATGGCGAAGCTCGGGCTGTGGCCGAAGAACGAGCTGCCCCACGAATCGGTGTTCAGCATTGCGTACTCGATCCACCGGCGCGCGGCCCCCTTCGTGAAGAAGTCATGGTTCTCAAGGGCCAGCGCCAGCTTCATCGCCGCCGTCGGATAGGTCGGCGTGTAGCCCCCGTCGTTGTCCAGCACCCCATTCGAGTTGGCCATCGTCCGCTGTCCCTCGCGCACATGGCCCACACCCTCATCCAGGCGCGTGAAGTCAACGCCGGGGTAGTACCTGTGGAAGTAGTCGGCGGCGTAGGTCACCGACTCGGACACATCGTGCAGGCCGATACCGGAGAGAATGCCCGGCTTGAGCCCCCGCAGCCGGCTGTGCACTCCCAGCCGCGAACAGTAGTCGTGCAGGAGGTTGGTCAGCTCCAGCTTCAGGTCATCGGCGATCACCGGGCTCTCCTCGATCAGGTCATAGGTGAGCACGATGTCGGGGATGATGTATTTGGGCGTAGTGATCTGCCGCTCGGGGATCCACCGGTAGTACTCATCCATCCACCTGCGGATCATCTTCGCGTATGTCTCCGCATACTCACGCCGCCCGGTCAGGAAGTACATCTCCGCGCACTCGACCATCTTGTACTCCGCCTGGTAGGGGAGAGCCTTCAGGTCGATGAAGTCGCGGTGGTACACGCCGACGAGGGCCTCGGTGTACGCGTCGAGATGCTCGATGCCCTTCCATGCCGTGTCGATGGTATCGGGCACGGTGAGGGTTTGCCCTCCATGCAGCATGGCCTCGAACCGCTCGACCGCCGCCCGCACACCGTCCCGGTCCGACCCGCCCAGCATGATGACGTTGTTGCCGGTGCCCCACGGGTCGCAGACGGTGCGCAGCTCGTGGCCGCCGGGCCCGGGGAACCAGTCATCGGCGGCGATGAAGTGCCAGATGTACAGCTCCAGCGCGAGCTTGTTATTGTTCATCCGCCCGAGGCAGATCAGGTGCCTCTGACGGTCTGCTTTCGTGTACTCGGTGTCCGGCTTGATCGGCACATCGGCGCCGGTGGCCGCTCTGATTGCGCGGGCGACCTGTTCGGCCATCCCGGCATATCCCGGCTCATCCGCGTAGATGATCAGGCATTCGGGGCGGCCGCCGTCGACCAGCGTCGTGTCTGGGTGGAGTGTCTTCAACTCGGAGATGGTCTGCTCCGGCACATACAACTCCTGGGCTGTGACCGGCAGCGCCAGCAGCAGAATGAGTGCGACGGCGGGGATGCAGTGCTGAATCATGTTCGCCTCCACGGCGTTGCGTCGTGAGCGACTCGCCCTCCATGGTTCGTGCCCGTCCGGGGTCGGACCTCTCAGTTGCGGGGAAGGGATGCTCTGGGATACGCCCCAACCCGCCGTCGGCAGGCGAACACGAACCCGCCGGCAGACCTGTCTCTGCCGGCGGGGATTGCCGTCACATCCGGGGGCAAGCTCGCAGCCCTCGCACCCGGTCGCAGGTCCGCTCGCGCTCAGAAGCTGTTCAGCAGCGCCTGCAGCCGCAGGTCGGGCAGGCTCTTATCCCACTCCGCGATGATGCCGAGCGCCTTCCCCTCCGCCACGATTGCCCCGCTCTGCCCGGTGGTCTTCAGAAGCGCGAGATGCTCCTCGAGTTCCCGGCTCCATTGGTCATACCGCTCCGCCGCGGCCTTGTCCTCAGGCAAGTCCGCCAGCAGCGTGCGCGCCTCCGCGAGCTTCTTCGCCAGCGGCCAGTCGGCCACTGAGCTATCCGCGAAGGCGAACCCGGCGAGCTGCTCGAGAAGCTCCGGCGCTCTCGATCTCAGGGCTGCCTGCGCATCGGCGTTGCTCACGCCGGTATGGTCGAAGAACACGAACCGGAAGTCGCGCAGTGACGGATCGAGTTCGAGTACGCTCTCCGAGCCGTAGTCACCGACGTTGAAGGATGCCTCCTTCAGTTGAGCCGGTATCCAAAGGAGAGAGCATGACCCGCGCCCCGTGGCCGTTGGCATGACGACCCCGGCATCGTAGACGGCGTCGTAGAAGTTCACCCAGTACTCGGCTGCGGGGTCCGGTGTCAGGCGCTCGCCGACCTTGAGGTCTTTGGTCGCAGTGAGCGCGTGCCGCTCGGCGCCGGCGCTCCTGTTCACGAACCCGGATGGGTAGCAGCGCAAGTTCACACTGACCTGCGTTGGTTCGACCTTCGGCTCGATGAGCAGCTGCGCGTGGAGGCAGTCATCGCCCGCCAGGGCCACAAAGCGCAGCCTTACCACGGCCTGGGGATCATCGAAGACGTAGTCCACGTAGCCGCGATCACCAGTCGAGCGCCCGACGAACGTCTGGGCCATCGTGCTGCCGATCGACTGCCCGTTGAGCTTGAGGTCGAAGAAGCCCCCGCTGTACCAGTTGGCATCGTTCGGCTGCGGCATTCCGATGTACCCCTCGCCGGGGATGCCGACCGTTGGCGCCTTCGGGTCATGGCAGATCGTGTAGCGCAACGCGTAGGTGATCTTGCCGGTGTTGAGCGAGATGTCGTGCATCATCCGCGGCAGGCCGATGACGTGCTTCGGCGCCGTGGGCCCGGCAATCGCCGTATTGGCGCCATGGTCACGCACCTGCACCGCCACCCGCCCGCTCTGTGCCCACAACGATGAGCCCATCAGCACAACCGCTGCCACAACGACCGTAGGCCGGAGGTATTTCATCTCTCTCTCCTTTCCCGCG
>DPJP01000384.1 GCA_003542955.1 Armatimonadota bacterium | reverse complement strand
GACCGATGACATCCTGCATAACAGACAGGCCCCGCCGATGGTCCGGCGGGGCCTGTCGTCCAGTCTGGGCGCACGATCCGCGGGTTAGAGGTCGTAGTAGAGGGAGTACTCGTGCGGATGTGGCCTGGCGTTGACATCCTCGAACTCCGCCCGCTTCCACGCGATCCAGGCCTCGATGACATCAGTGGTGAACACGCCACCGGCGGTCAGGAACTCATGGTCGGCCTCGAGGGCGTCGAGCGCGCCCGGCAGGGATGTGGGCAACTGGGTGATCCTGGCCCGCAGCTCCGGCGCCATCTGCTCGACATTCTCCGTGAACGGCCCGAAGGCGTTCGCCTCGAGGTCCACACCGTTCTTGACGCCGTCGAGCCCGGCCATGGTCATCGCGGCAAGACAGAAATAGGGGTTGCAGGTTGCGTCCGGCGGGCGGAACTCCATGCGATGCTCACGCTCATTGATGGAGTACGCCGGCACGCGAATGGCGGCNNTCGTAGCCGGGCACCAGGCGCTTGAAAGAGTTCGTTGACGGGCTCGTGAATGCCAGCAGGGCGGCTGAGTGCTTGAGCAGACCGCCAATCCAGTTGAGTGCCAGCTTGCTGAGGTTGTAGTGCTCCCCGTCGGGGTCCCAGAACAGTGACTTCCCGCCGTCGGCGATGTACTGATGGACATGCATGCCGTTGCCGGCCTCGCCGAACAGCGGCTTGGGCATGAATGTCGACGTCATGCCGGCCTGATAGGCCTCGTTGCGGATGATGTGCTTCATGACCATGACGGCATCGGCCATCTCGACGAGCCCGCCAAAGCCGATCTCGACCTCGACCTGCCCCGGCCCGCCCACCTCATGGTGGTGGTAGTGGCCCTCGATGCCGGCGGCTTCAATCGCCAGCATCATGCGGGTGCGCAGATCATGGAGATGGTCGCGCGGAGGGACCGCGTGGTACCCACCGTGGGCGGGGAGTTTGTAGCCGAGGTTGGGCATCTCGTCCGCCGCCGAGTTCCAGGGCGCCTCATCGGAGTCGACACTGTAGCCGGCGGACTCGAGACTGGATTGGTAGCGGACATCCGAGAAGATGTAGTACTCCAGCTCCGGGGAGAAGACGGGCTCGCCCGAGGGCACTACGGTGCTGAAGTGCTGTGCCGCGGCGCGCGCGATACCCCGCGGGTCACGCCCGTACGGCACGCCGGTGGTGGGCTCGACGATGTCGCAGATGAAGCTGAGTGTCTTCGCCTCGCGGTACTTATCGAGCATGCCCGTGGAGATATCCGGCACCACACGCATGTCTCCGGCCTCGACCTTCTTGTAGCCCGCATAGCTCGACGTATCAACGCCCACACCGTGAGCGAGAGCGTCCTCCGTCACGTAGCCCGCGGGGACGGTCACACTCCGCCAGCGCCCCGGTAAGTCAATCGTCTTGAGGTCCACCGCCTGGATGTCTTCATTCTGGATGTAGAACAGGACGTCTTCAGGTTGCGCGAACACGGTTGAGTCCTCCTGTTATGGTGACTTGGAGACTGCGTGCGCAGGTTCGATGGCCGCTTCGTCACAGCCGGGTGACGGCCGCGTTACCCGGACGCTCCGCCGGGTGGCATCACAATTGTGAAAAACTGTGGTGACACTTTCCGTAACACACCGGCGACACCCCACACCGCGGCGCGGGTACGAATTGTACTCCCGAGTTCAGGGCAAGTCAAACAGGCTCTGTACGCGGTTTTGGCGCCTGCGCCTTCTTCCGCGGCGGCTGTAGCTCGATCTCCCAGTCTGGCGGCGGGCGCCGGGGGCCTCTACCCGAAGGCTGTCCGTGCCGATAGACAATGTGAACACTTGATGACAGCGACTGCCCGCGGGGAGTTGCATGCCGGGGCAGAGAGGAGTCCGATAGGGCCGGGCGCAGGCCCGATCGAGAGTCATGCACCAGAGTCTGGAGCACTTCCAGGACCTGCCGCTGGCCAACGGCAGCGACATGCTGATTGCCGCGGAGGCTCTCGAGAATGAGGGCCACTTTGGGCCTGCCAGCCGCCTGTACGAGGAGGCACGCCGGCTGTTCGAGGCTGCGCGCGTCGGCGACGCGGCCTTCTGGACCGCCGTGCGCCGGCGTGAGGAATGCCGGGAGCGGGCCAGGGAGCGCGGCGAGAACGCCGACGTCGCCATGCAGTGGCAGTTGCAGCTGATCCGCGCCAATCCGGAGCGCTTTGTGCGGGAGTACTATCACGGTGTCGCCGGCACCTGCATCATGCGCCTGCGAGAGACCGCCGCGGAGGGGCGGTACCAGGACCTGCTCTCGCTGGCCTACCGGATGACGCCGATGATCGGGTTCGTCACGGGGCCGCTGCAACACGAGTTGGCCTTCCATGTGTGCTACTTCGCGGGGGTGGCGCAGAACCGCCTTGGGGCCCACGGAGAGGCGGTGGCGAACTTCAAGCGGGCGGGGGCCTACTCGGGGCATTTCGCCGACGGCGTTCCTATGAACGCGCGGGCGGGGTTGTGCTATGGCCTGGGCGAGGCCCAGTTCCACACGGGCGCGAACCCCGAGGAGGCGCTCAGCGAGGCGATGACGCACTACGCTGCACTGGCTGCGGACCCCGAGTCGCCGCCGGAACTCACCGCCGACGCGAATGAACGGCGCGCCAATGCGGCGGTCTGGATGATTGCCTACTACGGGTGGCGCCCGCCCAGGTACCCCATGCAACTGCAGTACGCTCTCGAGCTGGCCGAGACGGCGCTGCCGTTGCTCCAGGAGGCGGAGCGGGTCGACGAGCTTCTCACCGCCGTCGGAAACCTCCAGCGCTGCTTTGCCAACATCGAGCCGAAGCAGCGCTGCCAGATGGGGGATACGGCGGGGCGGGTCATCGCTCTGGCCCATGATTGGATCACGCGCCTGGGCAACGCGGCGGGTGCAGGCAGGCTCGGCCTGGTGGCGGTTCAGACGGCTGAGGCGCTTGGGGACTACCCGTTGGTGATCAAGCTGGCGCAGACCCTTGCGGAGCACCCGGCCGTGCGCTATGACGTCGAGGCTCTGGCCGCCTGTGGGGCGGCTGTCCGTCGGGCGGAGACGTGTGCCGCGATCAACGAAGTGCTCGACAAGGCGGAGCAGTTGGCGGTGGAGGCCCGGTACGCGGAGGCGCACGCGCTGGCTGCGCGGGCGCAGGGCGCGGCTGATGCCGTCGCCGATATCATGCTGTGGGAGCGCATCGATCAACTGCGCGCCGAACTCGACATCCGCGACCCCGCCAGACTGCCCCGGCACGCGAGGGCAATCCGTGAGTGGGCCCTCGCCGGGGAGTTCGGGCAGGCTGATGAGCGCCTCGAGTTGCTGCGCGCGGCCCAGCCGACCAACTCCGAGATCATCGAGATCGAGCAGCAGGTGACCGGCATCAAGCACGAGTTCGTCGACACGTGCGTGCATCGGGCCAATGAGGCCCTGGCGACGAAGGACGTCGACACCGCGGATGCCGCCATCGGCGCCGCGCAGCAGATCGGGGTGCAGATATCGTACCGGCCGGATGGCATCGACGCAGCGCAGGCGAAGGTCTCCACCGCGCGTGCGCAGACACTTGCCGAGCGCGCCCTCGAGTGCAGCCGACGCAGCGAGCACGATGCCGCCATCGAACTGCTCGATCAGGCGGACCGCCTGCCCCTGCTCGACGAGCCGACACTCGCGCAGCTTGCCTCGACGCGCGCGGCAGTCGAGAACGCCCGCGTCACCTCGATGCTGCAGAATACCGACGCCGTGGCCGCCATGGTCGAGGACGGGCAGATCGAGGACGCCGACCGCATCCTGAAGACCGCCCAGGCACGGGGTGTCTCGGACCAGTTCAAGCAGATTCAGGAGCAACTCAACCGCTACCGGCAGGCCGCCAACCGCGTGGCGCGCGCGAAGGAACTCATCGGGGAGCGCTGCTTCGAGGATGCCGCAGGTATTCTCGAGGGTGTCATTTCGGAGAACATCACCAACGGGCTGAACAAGGCCGCTGCGGAGGTTCTGAGAGAGGTTCACCTGGCCTGGGCCCAGGCGGACCGCGAGACCGGGACGACGCTGCTCAGAGAGGCCAGGAAGCTCGCCCACGAGCGCAAGTACTGGGAGGCGGAGAGTAAGCTCGATGAGATCGCCGAGCTGCGCTACGGGCGCCAACTCGACGGCCACGTGCAGGAACTGCTGCGCGCGGTCCGGCCGGTTCAGGATTTCATTGCCCGAAACTACACCCCCGCGACCGACGGGTCTGTGATGTGTGCGGTGGGTGGGGCGATCGTTGCCCTGATCGTTTCGCTGTTTGCGGCCAAGCTTGATGCGCTCAGCGCGCTGTGGGTCAGCGGCATGAGCTTCGGGCTCATCCACGGGCTGAGCTGCTTCTTCCGCGGCGGATCGTGGCTGGCACACGACGGCACGGTGCACTCGGGCGCCGTGGCGGGGGCCTGTGGGGGCAATCTCGTGCTCGTGATACTGATCGGCGCGCTGCACCTGCCGGCGCTGAAGGCATGGGTTGCGGTTGCGGTACTGACGGGTATCTGCTTCTGGGCGATGGAGGCGAGGCTCGATCGCGCCTGCCCGGCCCGCGTGCCCAGAAGCGCGGCTATCGTGCCACAGACGGTACGCGATGACGAAGTGGCAGAGCACCATCTGGCGCCGCAGTACATCGACGATTTCTGAGTATCATGCGCGCATGTCGTGCTCCCCGCCCGCGTCGATGGCCTCCGCGACCATCAGTGATGTCCGCGCGGCGCGCAGGTCGGGAGTGAAGTCGGCCCGTCCCGCGACCGCCAGCACGAAGTGCTCCATCTCGCCGAACGTCCCGTTGCGGTAGGCGGGTTCGGCATCCTCCGGCACGGTGAACTCCTCCACAAGCTGGTTGTGATCCCATACCTGCAGGCTGCCCGCGCCGTCGTCTATCTTAACCGTGTAGTCCTCGCCGTGCAGCTCGTAGGTTTCCTCGAGATTGCCCACAACCGGTGAGAGGAAGATGTGAGCCCGGTTGCCGTTCGTGAAATCCACGCACGCCTGGGTCAGGCGCGCACCCTCCGTGGAGCTGGGGAGGTGACATGCACAGACGCGTTCCGGCTCGCCCACGAGTGACAGCGTGGCATCAACGATGTGGATGCCCGTGCTGGTGTTGAACTCGGGCTCGCGCCTGTTGAAGCGCAACATGCGCGAGACGGCAAGCCGCACCGGTCTTGGGTCGGTCTGGGACGCCAGCCACTGCAGGGCCCTTTGTCGCGGCGGGCCGAAGCGGCGGTTGAGCGAGACCATGTGGGGTGTGCCGTACTCGTCGGCGACCTCGATGATCCTCGCGGTGGATGCCGAGTCCGGCCCGGGCGGCTTCTCTATGACCAGCGGGATGCGGTAGGGCAGCAGCGCGCAGGCGATCTGTTCGGTCAGCGGCACCGGAGTGATGGCGACGATGCCGTCGAGGTGCTCCTGATCGATCATCTGATGCACGTCCGTGTAGACCTTCCGGAAGCCGAAGTCCTCCGCGTACGCCTGGGCGCGGTCCGCATCCAGGTCGCAGACCGCGGCCAGCTCGACGAGGTCGGGGTACTTCGCTGCGGCAGCCCTCAGGCCGGGACCGTGGTTGTAGCGGCTGTGACTGCCCGCGCCAAGGAGTGCGATGCGTATCATCGTCCAATCCTCCATACCTTCAGTTCGGAGAGCTTCACGTCGGCGATGAAGGCCCTGAACCCCACATGGCCCGCAGTGAGCGGGTGGGGGTCGTGCCTCCTAATCCAGCAGTGCCCGTCGACCCAGAACTCGATCACATCCGAGTTCTGAACCATTGTGATGTGGTATGTCGCGTCCCGTCGCAGCAGTCGGGCACGGTCGTTGAACTGGCGCACCAGGTGCCGGTGTGGGTTCCTGCGCAGGCGCGTGGTTTTGTTGTTGGTGCCCCCGAAGTCCACCCAGTAGAAGGGCAGTGGCAGGTAGTGCGCCAGGTCGGCCCCGGGCAGTTTCGCCATGTACTCGAACAGGTCGCCCTCGGGCCTGTCAATCATCCAGATGCAGATGAGATCGGTCACCCCGGCGGAGTACTCCTGCGTCGGCATCGGCGCCACAACGCAGTCAACGGCTATTGGCCCCTCGAAGCGCTCGCGGCAGACATTCACGCTCATGTGCGTGAAGGTGAACGCATCATCTGTTACAGCGGGTTGCTCGCCGTTGCAGACCCAGTTGTCGGCCAGCGCCTGCCGGCCAAACGTCTCCTCGTAGAGCAGCTCCGTCCGCCGCCACTGTGGAAACTCCCGGTCGGCGACGATGAAGCTCTCCTCGCATGCGAGCACCCACACCTCGGCATCGCTCAGTTCCAGGGCCAGGCGCCCTGAATTCTCGTTGAAGGGAGGGTCCATGCGCCCGGCGGCCAGGTGCACGCCGTCGAGCGACACCGCATAGTCCTCCCCGAGCGTGACCAGCTCAGCGACATGCTCCTGCGCGACGGAAATCGACGCCTGCGACCGGTGCACCTCGCGGCCATTGTGAGTGACGCTCACGCAGGCGGGGTCGATCCGCACGCGGAAGCCGTCGGGGCCCCTGGGCTGGCGGTTGAAGTGCACCGTGAGCGCGCCTTCAGGCCCAATACGCTCGAGACTGAACGTGAGCCCGAGCCTGACGTCGCCGCCGCCGGGGAGCGGGTAGTCGTTGCGCGTCACAGTGCACTCGGTGCGGGTGGATGCCAGGAGCGCCCCGCCCGCGCAGACTATCTCGGCTCCCTCAGCCTGCCAGTCGTTGAATCGGATATCCGGGCCGTAGTGGCGCTCGATGACTCGGTACGCCACGCGTGGCGCCGCAACGTCACCGGCGGCTCCGACAGCCGCGACACCGAGAAGCAGCACAATGAGTATAATGGTATGCGCGATCATGGTTTCATTTCGTCTGGCGACAGGTCCGGCTGCGGGCTTCGAGGTTCAGCCCATGTGGCGGAGTTCATGCAGGGCCTTCTCGAGCAGTTCTCGTTCGTTGTCCAGCTCACGCACCGCGCGCTCGGTTGCCGCGTCGTCACCCGCATCCGCCGCGGTGACGAGGGCCTCGATCCCTGCCTGGATGGTCGCGAGTCTGAGCAGGTACCTCTCTTCGTTGGCCTCAGCATTGCTGATCAGGTCACNNACGCACATGGTACCTGGCCTGCAGGTCGTCCGTGAGTCCGCGGCGCGCGTCATCGCTCTGAGACTGGGCGAGTTGCTGACGGATGGCGCCGATATCGGCGTCAAGCTGTTCGATGTCGGTCGTGTCTCGGGCCGTCCTGAATGCCGCGATGCGCTCAGAGAGGATGAGCGCGCCATCATGAACTCCTCCCAGCAGAGCGGAGATCTCAGCCGCCCTCGGGTGTCTCTCGATCGCGGGCAGAGCGCTCCTGTACGCGCTCTGGATGGCCCCAATCGCCTCTCCGATGTCCGGCGGGCCCGATGGTCGCCTGCGCAGAATATGCACGACCAGCCAACCAAGGAGCCCCAGTGATGCCGCCACGGCGATGATGGGCGGCCATGGCGAGGGCTTCGGCCGGGGGCGCCAGAGCTCCAGCCGCACTCCGCCTGACAGGGAACTCCTGACCTGCGAGGCCGAGATCGGGAGGCTTCGGGCAAGCGCATCGAAGTCTATGCTGATGGTCACCGCTTCCGGCGCGCTCGTTGCCGGGGCAAGCGTGTACACGAACTGGTGGCGTGTCGGCCCCGGGCCGAGATATCTCAGTTCCCGCGGGAGGATACTGACCAGGGCGTGGCGCCTGGTGCGTCGACCGGTCTTGTCCGTCGCGTACAGGGCGTCATAGGTTGTATCGTCATAGTCGCAGAAGAACGTGCCGCTGACGACGATCCGCAGTTGTGTTGGGTCGGCAACGGGCGGGATCGATAGTGTGGCTGCATGGCCGTTTGGTTGCGCGTAGGTGCCGGAGACCGGCGCAAAGTCGTCCAGGAGCCCGTACGCCGGGCCCTGCAGCCCGGCAACGACCACCAGGCAGCACCCGAGGCCGAGCAGAGTGCTTCGCAACCGTGGCGCCACGCTCGTTCCCCCTCGATATAGTGACTCTCCGCCGGCTCGCGTCTCCGACCATCGCCCGTGATGCCGCAGGCGCGGCCGGCTCCTCGCGGGTACCTTCGCCGTGTCACGGCTCGTGTCCTGTCTGCCTGACCCCGTGCCGGATACGCTCAACGTCCGCAGCCTCAGAGGACCGCGGACGTTGTACCCAGATACGTGCATCCGCTCGCAGCGGCTACTCCTTGGGCGGGTACTTCTCTTTGAGTGCGGCGGCCGCGGCCTGCGTCTTCGTCCAGTCGCCGGTCTCGTCCCTGACACCCGTGACGATCATCTCGTAGTCGAGTCTGTCGCCCGCCTTGAACTGCTCTCCCGCGCCCGCGATCCGCTGGGTGTAGTGCTTGTGATAGCGGTCCGGCACGACCCATATCTTCGTCCCGCTGCCGGGGCCGGTCGCCACCTTCGGCGTGTAGCCGATGATGCCCATGCTCCAGTTCGGCTCAAACTCGGCGATCCAGCGAGTGTCCTGGTTGATCTGGAAGCCCTTCTCGACCAGTTCGCCCTGTGTCGTCTGACCGTCGGGCAGCTCGGCGAACCACTTCGTCGTCGTGTGCGACCAGCAGTGCATGAACAGGTACATGAGCTTGATGTCCATGTCCTCGACGGCCTCGAGTTCCTGCCGCTGGTAGACGTCGTCCTTGCCGACGGTGATTGTCGTCCGGGCCCTGAAGCTGTGGATCATCGAGTCTTTGATGAGCGTGACCTCATCGGCCTCGATGGTCTTGTCCACCGCAATCGGCTGCTCCTGCCCATCGACGATCAGCGTGACCGCGTTGACGATCTCACGCCCGCCCTCGGTATGTCCGGTGCCGATCCAGTTGCCGCCCTGTGGGATCAGGACGGTGCCGTAGAAGCCCGTGGCGCCGCCGATCTCGTTGCCGTCGAAGCTGAAGCTGTCGATGGTCCACGCCTGCTCCGCCGCGAAGTCGACAGTGTAGTCGCCCACCTTCACGGTCAGCACACCATTCTCCGGAACACCCTCGCCATACAGTCGAGGTTGCTCAACCTGCGCGGCCCCCTCGACCGGGAATCGCTGCTCGAGTGCGGCTACCTCCTGCCCGACGGTGGCCTTCCACGCGTCCGGGGGAGCCGAGAAGAACTTCATCACCATGCGGTACTCGACCGACGTATCTTTCGGCATCAGACCCACAAACGGCTGGGCGAAGAACTTGTGGTAGGTTGGCTGATCCCAGATGCGTGTGGCGCCTGCGGCGTCGAGCCGGGTGATGTAGTAGCAGATGAGCCCCTTCTGCGCATTGGAGTCATACTGCGCCACCCACTCGACATCGGCATCCAGGGGGTAGCCGCCACCGCCCTTGAAGCTCCCCTCCGTCTCGGAGCCGTCGAGCTTCTTCGCCAGGTAGTTCGTCGTGGTGGGCGCCACGGAGTAGATGAACGCATAGAAGGCGCCCAGGTCGATGTCCTCGGTGGCGGTGAATGTGTGCTTCTGGATGAAGAGGTCGCCCTCGAAGGTGGTCTCTGCGGTGTGGGCCATCTTGCCGATGGTCGAGGTCTTCTTCACCTGCACCTTCTCGCCGCCTATGTCATAGTGCTTTTGTGGGTTGGCCAGCAGCGTGTCGGCGGTGATATCGCAGTCGGTCACTTCCTCGCCGCCCGCCATCGCCGAGCCCATCCACTCGCCGCCTTTGGCCTGGTAGACGGCGCCCTGGCCGCCGGCGTCGACGAGCATCCGCGTGCCGTCATAGTCGATGGTCCGTATCGTCCATCCGGCCTTTGCCGTCATGGTGACGGTCAGGTGCTCCGTCTTGATGGTGACATCGCCCTGCGGCGCCTGGGCCGCCAGCACCAACGGGATCAACATGCTCAGGACCATTGCCCGACCCCCGTCCCTATTGCCCCGCGGGCTCGACGTCCAGCGTCGCCGCCAGGTCGACGCCCGTGGGGAGGATTGTGGAGTAGACCATCAGCACGCTTTCATGATACACCTTAGCCGGGCTGCGCGGGAAGCGGAACATCTTGCCCAGGATCGGGATCTGGCCGAGTACCGGGATGGCCGTATCCGGCCTGGGATGCGACGTGCTCAGCGTGAGGCTGGAGAGCGAGAAGAGGTCGAGCGCCTGCACATACACGCTGGTGCGCGCTGAGTGACGCGCGACGCGGCTGAGGGGGGCATTCATTGGCGCCGAGGTCTCGGAACCGACGTCATTGTGGGTGATCTCGAAGTCGATGGCGAGTTCGGCGGCAGACCCGCCGGGCAGGATGTAGGGGGTGAATGTGAGCCGGGCGCCCTCGGTCAGCGCCGTCCAGACTTCCTCCTCCTGCCCCAGGTCCATCGCCAGTGCCAACAGGCGGTCGGTGGGCAGGCCGGTGAGGCTCTCGATGGCGGTCGACGCGGCCAGCTCCGTGGTGTTGTCTGCCAGCACCGGGGCCGACTCGGCGGTGGCCCCGGCAGACTGAATGCCGCTGACGACTCCGCCGGTCCGGAGGATGTCTACGGCCGACGCGACCTGCCGTCGCGTGCCGATGATCATGATCTCGGGCGGGGAGGCATTCTCGACAGCCCAGCAATCGATGCCTGAGAGCGCCGCCCCAAGACGGGAGACCCATTCCTCGGTGTCCACGCCCGGGCGACCGTCGAGGATGACGCGCACGACCACTCGGCTCGGCGATTTGCCTCTGCGCGCCGGGAGAAAGCCCTCCAACGCCCGGCTGAATTCCTCGGAGCGCTGGAGAGCCTCGGTGTCCAGTCGCTTGGGCCGGCTGATGTTGAAGTAGCTGACGGCGCTGCCGACCACTTCCGCCTCGGTCCCGGAGAGCACCGCGATGCTCGTCGAGCCCGCGGATCCGAGGCCGCTCTCGCCGCCGGCGCTCGCGAGCGCGCGCAGTTCGTTCTGCAGGGGGGCCAGGAGCAGTCGCCTGACGTCACCGGCCAGCGCCCGCTCGGCGTTCTCGAGCACCGTCTTGGCGTCGGCGGAGCGCATGCGGATGTGCTCCGGAGGCGCTGCGTCCCAGTCCTGTGCCAACTTCGTGTGCATCCACAGGAAGTTGGCGATGACCTCCTCGGCCGTCCGTGAGTAATCCTCGTCGCGGAATGTGTCGAGAAGCCGGCGTGGGAGCAACGCACGGGCCTCGTAGGCGATGCCACGCCCGCGCGCGTCCGCCCTGTCGGCGGCACGGGATGCTCGGTCGAGCAGTTGCCGCAGTTCCAGAGTGGCCTCAGGGTCTTTGCCCGCCAGTTCCGCCCACACGGCCAGCGCCTCGGGGTCGGTCTGCTGCAGTTCGGCTATCCATCGCCCGAATCTGGTCGCGAGTCCGCCTGAGAGTGTCTGCAGCCGAGAGCCGCTCTTCAGGCCACTCGCGTGGGCAATGGTGCTCGGTGGAGCCAGGGCGCCCCAGAGCGCAGAACTCGTCACCGCCTCCGATACCATCGCTCCTACCGGCACGGGCGCCAGCTTGGTGTCGGACTTGGCCACCCGTGCCTGCGCGCCGCTCGTGACGTCGTCGGTCTGTGGCGACTGCACGGGTTGGGCATCCACCTCGGGCGGCACGGTGATGAGCGTTGCCAGGGTCTCGGTCAGCGACAGGGGGTGGCGACCACGCGCCGAAGGCGTCAGCACCAGGCCGGAAGAGGTGCTGGTCACTATCTGGCCGGGGAGGACGGCGGGCTTGTCCACCATCTCGATCCCGGCCTCGACCTCTGCGGCGGACACCCGGCCGGTATAGCGCACGTTGGCCATCTGTATCTGCTGGGCGTGGCCCTCGAGCTGACGGAGGTAGCCGCGGACCAGGCGGCCGATGGCGTCAACACGCTGCTGGGCGATGCGCGCGCGCCGTTCGACGTCGTCGGGCTTGTCGCCGCTGATCTGGAATGCCCAGATGTCCAGGCGCACCTCGGGCTGCGGAACATCGAGTGTTGCTATGATGCGCTTGACGTTGCCGACCTGTGCCCTGGGGCCCGCCAGCACCAGGGTCGCGGGCCCACCGGCTTCCTCGCCGCCCAGAATCGAGACATCCTGGATGATGCTGTCGGGCATCTGCTCGAGGATCGCACGGACGACCAGTGGATTGCGGAGGTAGTAGAGGCGCACCGTCTCACACCAGGGCATATTCGGGTCACCCAGCACGCCCTGCTCCTCCAGGAAGGCAATCGTGGCCTCAATCTCCGGTGGCGTGCCCCGGATGGTCAGCTCCGTTCCCCGACGTGTCACGTCGCCGAAGCCGTCGCCGCCCTCGACAAACTCGAAGGTCCGTGCATCGGGGGCCCGCTTGAGGTGGACGACGGCGGTCTGTCGGGTGTCGGCGCCGCGTGCTTGCGGCACCTGCTCGAGCAGTTCCACCGCGACACTTCGCAACGCTGCCGGCCCATAGACGGCGACCTTCTCGCCGAGGGTGAGCACGAAGAATGGGACCGAGCCATCCTCCGAGTAGAGGGTCTGCCGGAGGCTCTCGATGGCCTCGTCGAGCTTGGCCATGTCACGGCCGGCTGCGTCCACCCATTCCAGGGCGGGGCCATCGGGCACGATGATGTCCTCGTCGCCCTCATCATCGGCGGATGTGGGCGCCGTGGCACAGAGGATCAGGCACGCGAGTACAGCCGCGACGGCGAGTAGCGCATTGCGCTTTCCGCCTGGTGATGGATTGGCTTCGGGCATGCTGCTGCTCATGACGTCATCCTCCTGCGAGCCGTCGCGCGGTTCAGCAGCGCGGCTCTCCGTGCGCAGCGAAAGACACCACGGTATTTCGCCCCCGGGCCCGCAGGTCCTTCGTGGGGCAGTCTGTGCGGACAGCCACCCCATTTGACACGGTCCCGTCGCCGCCATACAATCAATGGAAGATGTCGGCGACGCCGGTCAGATCCATCGGGTGGTGATTTCCATGCGGGCGATGCTCCTTTTCTGTGCACTTGCTCTCGGCTGCCGCGCTATGGCCTATGTTCCCGACTGCAACGTCACGCGAGGTATCTACCTCTCGGCCGCTCCGCTGCTGCATTCCGGCTACTGGGGCCCCTACCAGAGTGGCTTCGAGTTCTCCGACGTGGCGCATTCCGGTGCCGCGAGCGCCTACTGCTCATCAGTCGGGGGCACGGGCAGCGGTGGAGGAGTCTCACAGCAGGTGGCGGTCAATCAGCAGGAGGCCGCTCCGCTCAAGGTCTCAGGCTGGTCGAGGGCTGTGGAGGTGGAAGGGCAGAACCGCGAGTACCGCTACTCGATCTACCTCGACATCCGCCACACCGACGGCACAGGCACCTACGGAATACAGGCCCAGTTCTCGCCCGGCACGCATGACTGGGAGTACTCAGAGACGATGGTTGAGCTGGAGAAGCCGATCGCCTCGGTGTCGTTCTTCGCATTCGTCCGTGAGAAGCCCGGCGCCGCCTACTTCGACGATCTCTTTCTGGGGCCGCCCGGCGGGGAGAATCTGCTCAAGAACGCCGGCTTTGAGCCCGATGACCGCCAGGATACCCTCACCCGCGACCGGACCTATACCACGCTGGCCGACCTCAACGTCAACGCCATACACACCTATCTCTCGGGCAGCCCGGACTACTGGCGCAAGGCCGACGGGTCGCGCAACGCGAACGTGGAGCGATTCCTGCAGACGGCGCGAGGGAAGGGGATGGGCGTGTGGCTGACGCTCGGGCATCCGCCGATGCCGGGCTTCAAGGACGCCGACGACCCCAACTTCCCCGTCTACGAGTGTGTCAACGGCCCCTGGGGGCAGGCGTGGACCGAGGGACTGCGGCTTGCGGCGGCATACGACCTGGCCGGCATCTCGCTTGTGCCCGACGAGTACAACTGGCTCTACGGCAGGCTCAGGCAGGGGTATGAGAAGCATGCCGACCCGCGCGTGGTGGAGTTCTACGCGAAGTTGCCGCCGATGTGCGATTGCCCGATATGCCGACAGCAGTATCGGGCGGCTTTTGGTCGAGACATCCCCGAGCTTGACACGAGCACATGGTTTGCGGCTCAGACTGAGCCATACCTGGACTACCTGCAGCATCGCTACGACAGCACGACGGCATGGATGAAGCGCAGCGCCGACGCCGTCAAGAGCGCCAATCCCTCCGTACGCACCGACTCGCTGATCTGCGTCACCCCAATCTGCAGCGACTTCTGGTGGGGGCCGGGCGTGGCCTGGGACCGCGTCGGGTACGAGGCCGACATCGACTTCCCGACGACAGACCCCTACATCCAGCTTCACAACTACCTCGGTGACAGCACCCACTGGTATGTGACTGAGACGGCCGCGCACCTGACGGGCAGCACGCCGAAGCGGCAATGTGGCATCGTCCTCGAGGCGAGTCGCCTGCGGAAGGAGTTCCGGCCGCTGGACCCCGTCGAGGTCTACGGCAGCGCGCTGTCGGCTGTGTGCCACGGCGCGAAGGAACTCGCCTGGTGGCACTACACCCACATCACCGGCACCGGCGCGGCGGCCAATCCGGAGTTGAGCTACGCCTGCGTCAAGGGCGTGTACGAGCTGCTCGAGCAGGCCGACGGCTGGCTCGGCGGGCTGCAGCCCCACGGTGGTGTGGCCTATCTGCATTCCCGCGCGAGTGATGATCTCTGGCGCTTCTACTCACAGCCGGAGCCCAATGCGCTGCTGACCCATTCGGGGCAGAACGAGCGCTATGCGGCGGTCGCCCAGCGAGAAATGCTCTACTACCTGTTCCGGCGCGGTGTGCCCACGGACCTGTACTACCTCGAGCAAGTGACCGAGCGACAACTGGCCGACTACAGGGTCATTATGGTGCCGTTCCCCTTTGCGATATCGGCAGACCGCGTTGCGCTGCTCAAGCGGGTGGCCGAGAGTGGCAAGCGCATTGTCGTGGTCTCCGAGTTCGGTACGCTTGACGCGACAGGCAGGCCCCATCCAACGCCGGCGCTGCTCGAGTTGCTGGGCCTCAAGTCGGCGCCCAGTGGAGAAGTCGCCGACTCACTCAGTATTGACATGAGCCCCCCCAAGATACCCGACGATGAGCAGTTCACCGTCTACGCGGATGTCGATGTGACAGAAGACGCGCGCGTGGTTGCCCGCGCCAACGAGATCCCGGCTGTCTGGAGTCGGCAGGTGGGGAAGGGGGCGGTCTACTTCATGTCGGGATCGTTCGGCTATGACTCCGTAGCCAACCGTGACAACCAGGAGCGTACCCATGACCGACGCATCGTCCCCGACCCGATAGCGCTGGGACATGGTCGCGTACTCGACATGGTCCTGACGATGGCCTCCGACGGCTCCGCATTCGTTCTCGAGCCGCCGGAGGAGCCTGCGGATGTCGAGGTTACCTGTCTGCGGAATGCGGGCGGGGACCTGGTTGTGCTCGCGATCAACTGGGAGAACGAGCCGGTGGAATGCACGCTCCAGGTACCGGCGGAGGGCCACAAGTCGACGCTGTGGGGCTACCGCATCGGCCCGGACGGAGGGGTTGCCAAGCTCAGTATCGAGATGGCCCCGGCCTACACATCATGGTCGAAGGAACTGACGCTGGGGCCGCAGGAGGCATACTTGCTGCGGATGTTACCGAAGTAGGTAGTCGCCTGCCGGCGGGGGTGGAAACGCCGGGCGGGCAAAGTACGACGCCCCGCCGATGAGGCGGGGCGTCAGTGTTGTGTGCGACGTGATGTCCGCTGCTACAGCAGTTGCTTTGACGCGGGCAGTGATCGTTAGTGCGAGCGTTGCGTCGGCATTAGCTGTAGGTGTCTGACTACCTGATCAGGCTCAGTACGTTCTGGGGCAGGGAGTTGGCCTGCGCCAGGAATGACGTGGCTGACTG
>DPJP01000233.1 GCA_003542955.1 Armatimonadota bacterium | reverse complement strand
ATCAACACACCGAGATGGAGGCGCCGGGCGCAGCGCATCCGGCCCATGGTCACCAAGGCCGCGCGACCTGCTTGAATGCCAATTCTGCCTACTGATCAGAGGCAAACCCGATAATGGCCTTGACCCCGGCAAGCAGCGCGCCGCCGGGGTGACAGCCCCCGACGGCGCATGTGCTGCACGTCCGGTAACGCAGGCAGGTGGTCACCGTACGATGAAGCTCCGGGTCCACTCGGGGTGATCGGGCGCCTGCTTGTCCTTGAGCATCTGCAGCCACTTCTCGTCAGTAAGCCGGTCGTCAACCGGGTGCAGGAACTCGTAGTAGGAGAACACGCCACCCTTGGTCACCTGCAGCCCGCCGCGCGGGTCGGGTACCACCACGTAGATGCGGTAGGCATATCCGACGGCCTCCTGCAGCGCGCTCCCGAAGGAGGTGTGCACGTCGGTCACCGTGGCGACGTTGCGGTCAACCTCGCTCGTGATCAGATGCCAGGAGTTGATGCCGTCGTATTCGTCGGTGCGGTCCCGGACGACCTCGAGTTGCAGCCGCTCCAACTCGCCTCCGAAGTACTGGATGCGCTCGTAGGCCTCGTTCGAGAGCGTCTGCCCGGCAAGCTCCTTCTCGGAGCAGTCCTTCAAAAACGCGAGCATGTTGCCGAAGGACGCATACGCCTCGGCCATGGGCCGGCTCAGTAGCCCGCGATCTCGGAGCCCATCACGGGCAAGCTTGGCCAGGTAGCCGAGTCTCCCCCACGCCTCCGGCACCGGTTCGACATAGCCACGGACGGCGGGGGGCTCGGCCGCGCCCATCTCGGCCCCGGAGGGCTTGGCGTAGAGCACAGTGTCATGTCGCAGTTGAGACCAACTGCCGAGCGTGGTCGCCAGCTCCTTGTCCTGCCACGGTTCGGTGCGCATGAAGGTCGGGTAGCCCTGACCCCAGTGCTCGAGCAGCGCCTGCAGGCTGTATATCCAACCCCAGTAGAGGTTCGACCACCACTTGCTCTCAGCGTAGCTGAAGAACTCCGAGCGCAGCTTGGCCATCTGCTGCTTGTAGTTGACATACCGCCCCTGGTCGTAGAGTTCGAGCAGGTGCTTGTATGCGCGGTCAGAGCCCAGCACCGCAGGCACATCGAGCCCCATCGGTACGTCACGCGCATCCGCGGGATCGGCCGGGTTCGGCAGCACCAGCGGCGACACCAGGTTCTGCAACATATAAGAGTCGGGGATGAACCGCTGGCCCATGAACCGGAACTGTCGGCCCTGCGTGGCGAGCGAGCCGGGCTCGAGCTGCCCTGCCTCGTCGGCGGCGTGGAAGAACGGAGCAATCCCGGGGAAGGGCATCGTCTTGCGCGCGAGGTCGATGAACGCGTCCAGGCGGCTCTCATCGGATAGCTCCGCCAGTTGCAGCCCCGCGCCGAAGACCTGCTCCGCCACGGGCTGGTACTCGTGGAAGCCGATGTCGTCGCTGCCGCCGACGAAGAACTTCGTCGGCTCGTAGATCTGTGCCCACAGCGCACGCGCCTTGTCATCGCCGGCGAGCATCTTGGTGATCAACAGAGCCTGCCGCTGGTGGGCACGGGCGATGGCCGGATCGGGCGCGGGGTCCAGGTCCATCGCGATCGTCCCGAACCACATCATGGCGCGGAAGTAGCGCTCCAGCTCCTCCGAGCGTGTGTAGTGCCCGCGCGGCCGGAACTGGTCATAGTGGACCGTGTTGCCCATCAACGGCGACCTGCTGCGCCCCGCCATGGCGTCGATCCGCTGCATCTCGTCGGCGAACAGCGCCGTCTCATCAGGCTTCAGAAAGCGCGTCTGCTGCTGACCGCTTGCCAGGCTCCAGGCGATGCTGAAGTAGATGACGTCGGCGCGGGCGGCCTCATACAGCGGACCCGAGCCCAGCGTGGCCGAGAACTTGTCGGAATGGAACGCACAGGTCCTGGCCAACTCCGTGCAGGCGTCGACCAGGTAGTCGGTCTCGATCTTCCGCAGGCTGAAGTCGAAGAACAGGTGGTACGCGTGCAGGATCGAGTCGACGGTGATGAAGTTCGGGGTCGGTGGCGCATCGCTCGACCAGTCGCCGTACTCCTCATAGAGATAGAACATCTGGATGGCCTCGTCGGGGATGACGACGAAACCGTTGTCTGAAAGCCGCCGCGTCTGCTCCGCGGATAGGTCGGCGATGGCGTCGACGTTGTTGAGTGTGGCGGCGTTGACCGGCAGAGTGTATTCGACGGCCGCGGGCGTGCCGGTGTATCTGTACGCATCGGGGCGCTCCTGGGCGGATGCCGCGGCAATCCACAGGGCGCAGAGCACTATGCAGGGCGCCGACACGCGACGTCGGTGCGCCGGCAGGTGGCGTCGGTGCATGAGATATCCCTCCTGGGCAGAAGCGCGCATTGACATAGATTCACTGGGTGCGGAGGTTTCGATTCTCCACAGGGGAGAGAAACACAGGTGTGCGCTCAGAAGTCGTCATGGTCTGGCCCGAGCAGGTCATCGAGCAGGCTGCCGCCGTTGTTGCCGTTGCCGTTGCGGTGGCCGTTCGAGTGGCCGTTGCGCCGGGTGCCGTCGGGCTTCTTCTTCTCTTCCGGCGGCGGCTCCTCGACCTGCACGTCGTCAATCTGCAGTGGGGTCGGAGGCGCGGCCGGCGGCTTGGGCGGCGTATCGCCGTACAGCTCGTCGAAGATGCTCTCCTCCTCTTCCCTGGGCTGGATCTCAGGCCCGAAGACCTCGTCGGCGCTGGGCGCGGCGGGCCGCATCGGNNCAGCACCTCGAGAGGCTCTTCCACGTCGATCTCCGGCGCCGGCGTCGGCGCACCGTCGAGCGGGCGCGATACCGGGGTCTCTTTCGCGTAGTCGTAGTAGTAGTAGTAGTAATAGTAGTCGGCCGTACTCAGCCGCATCTTGTTCAGAATCGCGCCGAGGATGTTGCCCCGCGCATTGCGGATGAGCCGGATCATCTCGATGAATGCAGTCCGGTTGACGTGGTCGCACTCGGCCACCAGGATCGTCCGGTCGATTTTCGACGACAGCACGACCGCGTCGGTCAGAACAATCGCGGGCGGCGAGTCGAAGATGACGATGTCGGCAAAGCGCGTCGCCTCCGCGATGATCTCGATCATGCGGTCCGAGCCCAGCAGGTCCGCGGGATTCGGCGGCAGCGGGCCGGTGGGCATGACATACAGCCCCGGCACACGCTCGACCTCGATGACGACCTCCTCGAGCGACATCTCGCCGATGAGCAGATTGGTCAGGCCGGTATCGCGCGGCACCTTGAAGCGCCGCTGCAGCGTCGGGCGCCGCAAGTCGGAGTCGATCAGCAGTATCTTCTGGCCGCTCTGGGCGAACACCACGGCCAGGTTGGCCGTTGTCATGCTCTTGCCCTCACCCGCGCCGGCACTGGTGACGAGGAATGTGCGGGCGGGGTTGTCCGCCTGCGCAAAGTGGATGTTGGACCGCAGCACCCGGTAGGCCTCCGCCGGTGGGCTCTTTGGCGCCACGATGGTTACCAGCTCGTCGCCGGGCTGGTCGAGCATCGGCACCATGCCCAGAAACGGCACATCGGTGTAGTAGGCCAGGTCCTCGGGGCTGTGGAAGGTGTCGTCGAGCGCCTCGAGCAGCAACGCGGCGAGCAGGCCTACGAACAGGCCCAGGGCGATGCCGAAGCCGAACGTGCGGCCCAGTGAGGCCCGCAGTTCCTCGACCTCGACGGCGCGGTCGATGACGGTGGCGCTGCCCTGCTTGATGGCCTCCCGCAGCTTGGATTGCTCCAGTTGCGCGAGGAATGTCTCGTAGGTGCGGCGGGCCAGGTTGATCTGGCTCTCGAGCCGCTCGATGGCTGCAAGCTCGAGCGGCAGATCAACCGTGTCCGCGCGCAGCCCAGTCACAATTGACTGCAACCGCGAGATGCGGCTCCGGGTCTCGGCGATGTTGACCCGCGTACCGTCGAGTTCCGCCTTCAGCGCCGGCAGACGGGGGTTGGTCTGCATCTGGGTGACGTCGCGTGTCTCGGGCAGCGCAGCGATCCGGGCCTCGAGGGCCTCGATCCGGCGCTTCGCCTCGCTGACGGCGGGGTGCTCATCCTGGTAGCGCGCCTGCAGCCCGGTCAGGCCCAGGCGCTCCTGCCGGAGTTGCGCTTCCACGACGATCCGCTCCGGGTCGGGCTCACGGCCGGGGATCTCGAGTATCTGCGGCTCGCCCTGGAGCTGCCGGCGCAGTTCCGCCTGCTTGCTGTTGAGTGCCTCGAGCTGAGTAGTGGCGCTGTTGAGTTCCCGCTGGTAGTCCTGCAGTTGGGCTACCGCGGAGGTCGCCTCGACCTCGGGAACGACAATGCCGACCTGGTGCTGGTACTTGGCCAGCTCCTCCTCGAGCGTCAGCAGGCGGGCGTGCAGGTTGCCGATCTGCTCCTCGAGGAATTCACGCGCGGCGGTGACGTCCTTCCGCCGCAGTTCGGCGCTGATCTGCACAAACGTCTCCGCCGTCTCGTTGGCGAACTCCCGCGCCCGGTCGCGCTCGGAGCTGGTCGACTGGATGACCAGACGGTCGGGATCCTGCGGAATGACCTGCAGGGTCTTGATGATCTCGGCCGGTTCGACTTCCATCTTCTGGCCCGATTCGCGGGCCGCGAGCTTGGCGGCGGTGCGGGAGGCAACGGAGTAGCTGGTCACAATGCGGGCGTGTGTGTCGAGGGTCAGTTCACTCTGCACATCCCTGGACTCGATGGCCTCACCCTCCATGACCTCGAGCCGCTGAATCGGCTCGGTGCGGATGAGCACCAACGCTTCGGCGCGGTAACTGGGGGCCCTGAGAGCAAAGAGGGTCGCCATCATCCCCACGGCAGCGGTGATGATGAGGATCAACAACCACCGCTTGGTGAAGATGCGGACGTAGTCCTTCACCTCAAGCGTACGGGCAGAGGTTTCCATTGACCATCTCTCAGTGAGTAGCGTTGTGTGTTGCTGCGATTCAGGCTGCGATATCGGCTGCGACGGCTGATGTAAATGGTCTGGCTTGCCGCGTCTCTGAGGCTGGTCATCGAAGTATACCACCGCCCGTCAATGGCGTCAACAAGACAATCTTGACGATTTCACCATCCCGTGCCGCTTTTTGCTAAAGAATCTGTTGCATCCTGCCGACATACAGAATAGCAGCGCTTGTTCCTGCATCGTGTCTACTACATCAGGCTTCGCCGTGACATCGTCGACAACGCACTCATCCATCACAGCATCGACAAAGGACAGGCCTTATGGGGAAGAAACTGCCGTTCCAGTGTTGTATATGCAAGGCGGTCTGTTGGAACCCGCAGGGGGCCGACAGGCCGGAGGTGTGGTCTGAATGCGACAGCACGATCGCCGCGTCGCACGGCATCTGCCCGCGTTGCCTCCCCGGAGAGCTTGAGAAAGCTCGGAGGGCTCATGGGAGCGGAAAGGGCGTAACGCTCGCCTCCTGATTCCAGCCGCACAGGTTTCCGCGCAGCCCCCCGGTTTGATATGGAGAATGGAGGCGCCCACAGCCTCCATTCTCTCGTTTTCCCACCCCGGTCGTCGGTCCGATGTGATATAGTCCCCACCATGATTCTCGCACCCGGGATGCCGCATTGCCTGCGCATCATAGGGCTCGCCGCCGCGCTGCTGGTCTGTGGCGGCGCGCAGGCCGCGTGTATTGTGACCGGGCCGCCTGACGCACCCGACCGGATCTGCGCCCTGGCGCTGAGCGCATCCCGCGTGACGGCGCTCTTGCCCGATGGACGAACGGTGGAGTTGGCTCCGCCCACCGGCCTCGAGCCCCGCGCCGGCTGCCGGCTGCCGGATGCGGGCTACCTGATCTGCGGGGACACCGCCGCATGGGTGCGACCGGTGCAGGTGGCAGCGCAATGGCGCCCGGTGGCGGGGGCCCCGTCGCAGGTGCGTCAGGCCGTCGGCCTAGGCGGCAACCGCTTGCTGCTCCTCTACGGCGGGGTCGCCACGGCCGGCGGGTTGAGCGGAGCGCAAGTCGGCCTCTACGAGCTGACCGCCGGGCATACGCTCGCGCCGCTGCACATCGGCGTCAGGTCAGATGCCAACCCCCGCTTCCTGGCCGTCGGCGAACTCGACGATGGCCCGCATGCGCTCATCGGCGTGGTCACCGTCGCCGTCTTCGACCGGTATCCCCGCCTCCGGCCGTGGCTCTACGCCCTCGCCGGGGAGCGGATGACACCCGCGTGGCTTGGCACGAGCTTCGCGCGCCCCTACATCACTGCCGGCTTCGGCGATGTTGACGCCACCAACGCCGGCGACGAGCTGTGCAGCCTCGAGCTGGATGCCGACGGCCGCAGGCTCATCACCGCCTACCGGCGTCACGGCTTCGTGATGGAGGGTGTCGCTCAGAGCGGACCGGGGACACTCGGCGACACGCTGCGGACCGCGCGCATCGGCCCGGGGGAAGACCTCGTCTGCGTCTGGGTCGGCGGGGCCACGGGTCAGATTGTCGGCTACCGCATGCGCTCCGCGGGCACCGGAGGCCTCGGCGCGCTGGAGCCCTCGCTCGCCACGCCGGAGCTGGCCAGACCCGCGGCGTGGGCCGTCACGGTCGACGGTGACGGACCCCATGCCGTCGTCCTCAGCGCACAGGGCGCTCTCGAGCGCCTCCAGATGCGGCGGGAGGCCGGTGTGCCCGTTGCTATTGACTCGCAATCCACACTATAATGATATCGTCGGCAGGAAGACGCCAGTGAAGAGGGCAGTTCTGACAGGGGGTTGATGGCTTGATGGCGCGTTACGTGCTCGCAATCATGCTTGTGTGCGTGCTGTGCATAGCGATCGCAGGTTGTGGCGGCGGCACCACAAAGGCCACAAACGACACCGGCGGCGAGCCGCAGCCGGATGTCTACACCGGGCCCGGCGGCGGTTCGGGCGGGTCCGGCACAGGTGGAGGGGATACCGGCGGAGGCGGCACCGGCGGAGGCGGGACCATCACCCCGCCCGCACCACCGAGCGGCGGCACCAACGACCCGATCACTCCCCCGCCCCCACCCATTCTCTAGATGAGGATGCACGCAACGGCCTGAGAGGCCGCTGCCGGCCATACGTCGCTCACACGGAATCAGCAGGGCCCGCGCTTGCGGGCCCTGTCGCGTTTCCGGTTCGTGGGTGGGATGAGGCGTGGGGCTCAGTAGCCCGCTGCGGCGAGGGCCTCCTCGAGCTGCTGGCCGGGCGCGTAGGAGAAGCCCGGTGTCGCCCAGAGCATCTCTCGCGGCGCCTCGACGCCATCCACGGAGCCGCTCATCAACTCACCCGCGTTGAGGTCCTCGGTGAGGATGAACTCCGCCCCCATCGACTTCCAGGTGATCGTCTGCTGCACCAGGCGCCGGATCGGGAAGTCCCTCTTCGGCTTCGGGTCCGGGATGACCCCATCGGTCGGCCCGCGCTGCGGCAGCGTGGATTCCTCGCCGATCCGCTGCACGGTCTGCTCGATCTTTTCGCTGATGCGCGACTGGGCGAAGGCGGCGCCGAACTCCTCGATTGAGGTGTAGGCGGAGGCAGGCGCGACGCAGATGCCCAGCGTCACCCGCACGTTGTGCAGCGGTTCGCGGAGGCCGAAGTCGGACTGGCGACCGTAGACGTCAAGCTGCAGCCGCTGGAGAGTGCCCAGCCCCGACCAGCGCAGCTCGGCGGGCTTGACTCGCCGCAATGTGTCACCCTCGACGGGCCCGCAGCGCCCGATCATGATCCCCACGTAGCAGTCGGCCGTCGAGAACACCAGGCCGTCGCGCTGGTCGATACCGGTGTCCTCGCGATTCCAGGCCGCCCCGCGCACAAGCACCTCCTGTATCTGCTCCTTGCGGCCCAGGCGGAACGAGACATACGCCTGCTTGCGCGAGCCGATGCCGATGCGGTCGAAGTTGATCGAGCACAGCGCCATGCCGTTGTGCTGAATCGAGTTGACCTGCCCCTCCGCCGGGAAGACGGTGGCCGCAATCGCCTCCGGGTACTCGGGGTCCGCGAAGCGGATGACAATCGGCAGCGAGCTGCTCGACATCGTGCCCGACATCGTGCCGAGCGAGAACTCCGGCGCCACGTAGGTGCAGGTGCCGGTGACCTTCGTCGGCGCGATGCTGCTCGTGCGCACCGTCAGCGGCAGCGCGTGGGGCGCGGGTGGGGTGGGTGCGGGGGCAGGCAGCAGAAAGTGCATCACAAACGGCTCAACACTCTCGAGCGCACCCGTCCCGAAGTAGGCCCGGCACAGGTAGTCTGACAACCCGCCGGAAGCCGTATAGTCCGACATGAAGCTGTGGTACGCCGCCCCGGCAAGCACATGATGCGCGGGCCACACGCGTGCGGCGGCATCGGCCCGGCTCAGGCGGATGGCCGTATCCAACGATGCGGAGGCCTGCGCGCCGGATGCCTTGAGCCAGTAGAGCGTGGCCAGGCGCAACGCGTCGAATGACGGTGAATGGCCCGCCGGCAGCCCCTGCGCGCGCACGCTGCTGAGCCACTCGTCGACGGCAGACTGCGCGCGGTCGACGAGCTTCCGGTCACCCAGCGCCGCGCCCGCGGAGGCGCGTGCCGCCGCCTGCAGCATCAGGTAGGCCTCGTCATCGGGCTCGAAGGAGTACTTGTCCAGCGCGCGCGTGGCAAGCGCCACGGCATCCGTCAACTCCGCCGCCCTGCTTCCCAGCCCGCGCTGGTGATGCTGAACGCACCACGCCAGCACCGGCAGCGCGTAGAGCGTGGCGTCGTAGGAGTAGGCATCGCTGCCGGAGGCCGACCACCGGAAGCAGCCGCGGGTATCAGACTTGTCCTTGCGGTCCTGATTGGCCAGAAGCGCGCCGACCAGCGCCGCCACCTCGTTGTCGTGCCCGCCCTCGATCAGCAGCGCCGCCAGATACCCCGGGGAGCTCTGGGGCACATTGGTCTGCCGTGTGCCATCCTTCACCAGGCCGGTGCTCTCATCGAGATTGGCCCGCCCGTAGGCGATAACGGCCGAGACGAGCGCCGCATCCACCTCCGCGCTCGCCACGGAGCACACGAGTGTGGCCCCCAGCGCAACGACCGCCATCAAAGTGTATCCCATCCGCGATTCGTGCATGGCGCGTACCACTTCCTTGCCGCAGGGCTCCAACTCCGACGCGCGTGGTGGCCGTCGGAGACATCGGGCATATTGTATCACAAACGGGGCCGGCGCGGTCAGCCTCCCCCGATGTTGGACAACCGGCACAGCGGCGAGTCGCGGCAGAGGCGGATATCGGCCGACGAACAGTCGTGCCCGGGGAGAGAACCGCATGCGGCAGGTGCGGGACGCCTCTTTGCCATTGAATGCCCGAGGAGGCCGTCTCGCGGCT
>DPJP01000044.1 GCA_003542955.1 Armatimonadota bacterium | reverse complement strand
CCCCGGAGATGCGCTATACCTCCGCCAGAAGGGCTTCAGCGACCGCCTTGTGCCGGTGGCCGCCGACGGCGCCTTCAGTATCCCCGTCGAGGCGCTCGACCTCGGCGCGAACACACTCGGCCTGCTGGTCATGGACCGCGCGGGGAACATGAGCGCGCTCCGGGAGTTGGCGGTCCGGTTCGCGTTCAGCATGAATGAGCCGATCGGCTTCGACTTCGGCGCCGGCCCGATCATGGAGGGCTACAGTGCAATGCGCAACGAGACGTTCTACTCTGAGGAGCGTGGCTACGGCTGGATCGAGTACGGCAATGTGTGGAAGGGCGACCGCGGCATCGGCGACCACCTGCTGCGCGATTACTGCAGCGGCAAGGACGACCGCGAGTGGGCGATCAAGCTGCCCAACGGCTCCTACTCCGTCAAGATCGTGATGGTTGACATGCAGTTCGACCATTTCGCCCCGGACATCCACCTGGAGGGGCAGAAGCTCTTCGAGTCGACGGGGATCAAGGCCGGCCAGCCCCTGTGGGCGGAGTTGGAGACTGAAGTGGCCGACGGGCTGCTCAACTGCGAGTTCAAGAACCCGGGCACGCTGCCGTACTTCGCACTGACCGGGATCGTGATCGAGAGGAAGTGAGTCTCGGCGGCCCGGACCTGCACTGTGGCCTGGGGGCGCCTTTGTCGGGCGCCCGGAATGCGACGCGCCCGGGTGTGCCCCGGGCGCGTCGGAGAGAGTGAACCGAGAGAGGCTAGCTGCGGTCCCACATAGCTGAGCCCCAGCCACGGACAGTGCTCACCGAGTACCACTTCGCGTGGCCGTCAACAAAGGCGTAGTTCGATCCATCGTTGTGGCGTACGCCGGCCCCTCCACTGGGGTTGGCCGGGTCCGCGCCGTTGTAGCTGTTCGTGTCGAAGAGGTTGGAGCGGTTCCAGTAGAAGGCGTAGTACGTGTTCGAGTCACAGAGCATGACCATCTCGGCCGGGCTCTGGATGTCGCTGAGCTTGCACATGTCCTGCGGGCGGGATGGATAGCCTGCCCAGGAGTAGCCCAGGTAGTCGAAGTTGATGGCATAGTCGCATGCGGAATGACTCGATCTGCTCGGACAGAGGAGCACCTGCGCGTTCTTGAGGTAGGGCTCGATGACCTGGAACCAGTACTGCCCGGTGCTGGGTGTGTCGAAGCGGTATGCGTAGGGGAACGCCTCGTCGTAATCCTGGACATACTGCAGTACCGCCAGCGTCTGCTGCTTGATGTTGGACAGACAACTGCTCTGCCGCGCTTTCTCCCGCGCTCTCGCGAAGACTGGGAAGAGGATCGCCGCCAGTANNACCAGCAGCTCGATCAATGTGAAGCCACGTTTCATCCCACTAACCTCCTCCGGTATCCCTTCTGGTGGCATCCACGAGCCCGCTTCCTGCCTCAGTCTGTCGCCTACGAGACGTGTCGGCCATGATGCTGCAGGGCAGTGGACTGGACAACTGTTCTCCACTGATCTGGAAAACACCTGCTCCCGCGGTGTACGTCGCGCCAGACCCGGTATTCGACCTCAGCCCGTTCCGAATGGCCCATCGCCAGCAGTACATCCAGGCTGGGCAACGCATGGCCGCCGATCTGCAACTGGGCGGATGGTGCAAGGCCTTGCAGCCCGTGGCCCGGCGTGCAGGGACACCGCCCGGAGTCTGCGAATATGGGCGCATGACTCCGTGGACATTCAGTGGGCCGGGGGCGTCGCATGCCGGCAGTGCCCGCCCTCACCGTGCTCTGAACACAGACTCGCGCTCTTCCACTTCGACGGCGATTCGATCGGCGTGTATGGGGTGGAGGGTTCAACCATAGAGACAGAGCGGTAGTCCGTCACACTTGGAGACGATGTGAGCAATGATCGACGCAGCCAATATGGAGGTCCTCCGCGAACTTGCCGGTCGCTACAGTGAAATCGCCCACCTGGACATCCAGAAGCAGCGGCTGGAGCGCTACGCTCGCAGCAACGACCTCGAGGTGGTGCGCCCGGTCGTCCTGATCGATGAAGTGCCGTGGGGCGAGATCCGGGACGATGCGCTCAAATGCGTCTGCGTCCCCGAACTGCAGTGGCTGGAAGGCGCAATGCGGCGCGCTCTGTATCAGTGGGAGCACTTCCAGGTCGACACGGTCATACCACCCGTGTTCCGCGTCGGCAAGCGCTCACGCTCAACGGGTATTGGGATCGACGTGCAGGAGGTCTGCGTCCAGGGCGATACCGGCGCCTACATCTCATCGCACAGGTACTCCGACCAGCTCGCGACAGATGCGGACCTGGACAAGCTTCATCCACCGGAGATAGCGTACGACCGCGACGCTACAGAAGCTGCAATGGAGCAGGCTACAGCCGTTCTCGATGGGCTCATGGAGGTCGAATTGCACGGCCATGCCGTCTCGTACCACATCTGGGACATGATCTCAGTGTTGCGCGGCGTGGACGCTCTTCTCATGGATCTGGCAGGCCGCCCTGACTTCATGCACCGGACGTTAGAGCGGTTCGTGGAGATTGCAGAGGCGCAGTTCAGGCAGTATGAGGACCTGGGGTTGCTGGACCCGGACCAGATACTGCTCCACTGCACGCCTGCATGCACGCGTGACCTCCCGCCTGTCGACCCATCCGAGAAGGCATCGCGTAGGCACGTCTGGGGACGCTGTTCAGCGCAGATATTCAGCGCCGTGTCTCCCGCGATGCACGATGAGTTCGACCTGGCCTACAACCAGAGGCTCTTCGGAGACTGCGGACTGCTCTACTATGGGTGCTGTGAACCGCTGGACATGAAGGTGGATATCCTGCGCAAGCGCTTCAGCAACCTGCGTAAGGTCGCTATCACGCCGTGGGCCGATGCAGCAAAGGCCGCCGAGAGTATCGGACCGGACTACGTGCTGGGCGCACGACCGAACCCCGCCGCCGTGGCGCACACGGAGTTCGGCGCGGAACCGGTCGCGAAGGAGATCTCCCGCTACTGCGAGGTATGCCTGGCAAACCGCACGCCACTCGAGTTTGTGCTCAAGGACATCAGCACCATAGCCAACGATCCCCAGAACCTGACGCTCTGGGCCGCAACCGTCAACAGCGTGGTCGACAGGTACTACGGTGAATGACGGCTCTCCGTCACCGACAGCTCGCCATCGCCTGGGCCCCCAGGCCGAACGTCTCCTCGGCCTCCGCGGGAGTGCCGATGCCGACGCATACGCCGTCGACGCCCGGCACGCTGAAGATGTAGTCCATGCCCTCAGCAGGCGCGACCCGGCCCATCGCCAGCGGCTTCATCGCAATGACCTTCTTCGAGCATGCCCGCACCGTCGCCAGTACCTGCTCGACACACGGGCACATCCGCCAGGCGATCTTGTTGATCGGGGTATTGACCACTGCCACATCGTACTTCTCGGCCAGGGGGATGGTCTCCCCGCCGTTGTGTGAGGACATGCCGGGCACAAAGCCCTCGGCGCGGATGGCTGCCGTGAGGTCTGTGAACTCGGGGGAGAAGGTGCCTTGCGCGCGCTGGAAGTAGGAGTCGGTCCGCTGACCGTGGATCAAGCAGACGTTGCACCCGACGCGCCGGAGAAAGTCCAGATGGTCACTGAAGTCGGGGCCGATGATGACGAGGTTGGTCATCTGGACGCCGGTCTGCTCCTGCGCGGCCTGGATGGCCCGGGCGATGGGCTCGCTGCGCTCGTGGCCGGTGCTGAGCATCATGCTGCGTACGCCCATGCCAATGGCGCTGACAAGGATGTCCCGCACGGGCTCATATCCATTGAACCGCTCCTGGTACTCAATCGAGCGGGCCTTGCTGATGTACGAGAAGCCCAGGAACGGGTTGTGGCCGAGGATGAGTCGAGTAAACGTGCGGTCCTCGACCTCGAAGGTCGGCAGTGGTCCCGAGGCGCCCATGGAGAGCCCTCCCGCGCGGCGGTGTCGACGAGATCGTCGCCGGGCACTTCGCCGAATGGGCGCCAGGTACCTGTCGGGGCACCCGCAACTCAGGCATCGGCGGTCTGCCCGACTGCAGACCCTATGGGCCCTCCGGACGCAGGTACTGCCTCTCCGCCATGGCGCGGCTCATCCTCACAAACGGTTGCCAGGAGGGGTGCAGCCAGGGCAGGTCGCCTGCCGGGAACAGGATGACATCGGAGCGGTTCACCAGGTAGCTGCGGATGTGTGCCAGTGGGGCATCGTCATTGATGTAGTCGACCACGTAGATGTCGCCGTTGGGCAGTTCCACCCAGCCCGAGTAGCCTTCATCCCGATGCACGCTGCGGTCCATGTCCAGCACCACCGTCCTGCCGGGGTAGTAGCTGGTCATGTACCAAGGCTGTGAGGGATCGGTGACGTCGAGACCGGGCTTGTCCTCCGGCATCGGCTGCCGCGGGATGACGGCCAGATCACCCTCGACGCGGGCGGCATCCTGCGTCATCAGGTGCAGCGCCAGCATCTCATTGGGGACATCCATCCTGTAGGTGATGCAGACCTCGCCGGTGCTGAGCACGCCCGCCTTCGGTCTGCCCGCGAGCCCAATGAGCTTCGTCGGCCAGGGGCCCTTCCATGTCAGTCCGCCGTCGCTGGAGAGCACCTTGTAGCCGCGGCCGAGCTTGTCATCGCGCAGGATGCCCAGCAGCGTGCCATCATCGAGTTCGACAAAGCTGCCCTCCGAGAAGTCCTGACCCGGCTCGCTCGGGATGATGACCGGCTCTGACCATGTGTGGCCGCGGTCGGTGGAGCAGAAGACAAGCTGTGTCTCGATTGCCTGCCCGGCAGAGTCGTGCTCGAGGATGCTTGCTCCCAGCAGGATGCGTCCATCTCGAAGCTCGGCGAGAGACGGTACCAGCACGTCGTGGATGCCGGGGTCCTCGGGGCCGCTCCATGTTGCTCCGCCGTCCTGGCTGCGGTAGAACAGCATACTCCAGGCGTGCGCGCTGCCCTCGGCATGATGGATGTCGGCCACCATCAACAGCGAGCCGTCACTCAGGCAGATGAGCCGCTGGCAGTTGATCGAGGCGCCGATCTTCCACTGCTCCGTTACGCGTGCCCGGCTCTGCTCGTATCCGGCCAGCGCATCCTCGCACAACCACTCCCGATCTACCTCTACGCGCTCCGGCTCGGCAACGCATTCATCGACGATCTGCTTCGGGAGCCATGTGCGGCCGCCATCGAGGCTGCGGCGGCAGGCGATGCGGGAGAACGGATAGGGCGCGTGGAACATGCACTCGCGGTAGACGCAGATGAGGGTGCCGTCCGGCGTCTGTGCGAGGTCGGGAAAGCACTCGTAGATGGTGTCATCGCGCGACACGACAGACTTGAGCACAGTGACGGCGAACTCCCTCCTGCCGTGAGGGCACGCAGCAGTTCCCCCAGATTGGACCCTCAGGCGCGATGCGCCAACTGCTCTGGCCGCCTGGCAGTTCGACGATGAAGGAACCGGCACCTGTGCGTCGCCTGGAATGGTCGGGCCTGCTGAACGGGAGTGGGCGCAGCGCGGCTCAGTTCAGATCGTACGCCGAGTCATCCATGGAGAGCGCGCCCGTCTGTGGGTAGTTGTACCCGCCCGCGTTGACCTTGGTTGTGACGGCCTTGGCGTGGCCGTCGCAGTAGGCGACGTTGGCTGTGCCGTTGTGGCGGAAGTCCACCATTCCCGCCTGGTACAGGCCGGTGGGGTCATTGGGGGCACGCAGGTAGTTGGTGGCTGCCGGTGGGTCGCCGTATCCGCCTTCGGCAATGAGGGCGGTCTCAGCGGGTGCGGCGATCGCGCCGAGAGCGGCGATCGGGGTCCCCCCGAAGATATCGCCGCCGATGTACGTGGCGTTGTAGGCATACCCGGCGTACGGACGCCCCCAGGCGTTGCCGTGGAAGCTCGGGCATGAGCTTATCTGGCCGCTCTTGGTGTAGGCCCCGAGCAGGCCATGGCTGAACGCCGGATTGCCGCCGACGAGCGTAGCCCAGTCAAGAACGAAGTCCCAGGCATACTCGTAGCGCCAGTCGCTGGAGTAGTAGTACGAGGGGCAGGCCATCTCGTCGTAGTCCTGCGCGTACATAAGCCAGGCAAGACCCAACTGCTTGACATTGGACAGGCACATCGTCTGCCGTGCCTTCTCGCGTGCCCTGGCGAAGACGGGGAAGAGGATCGCGGCGAGAATCGCGATGATCGCGATCACAACGAGAAGCTCGATGAGGGTGAAGCCTTTGTTGCCGGCTGCGCGATACGCGTGCATAGTCGGACGCCTCCTGAAGCCGAGGTGAGTATCGACGGCTGGCGCACCGGCTGGTGAAACGAAACAAGCCGCCCAGGGGGCGGCCGCTTGAGAACAGAGCCCACACCCCCCTCCCGCGAGGAGATGACTGGTCGGCAGGTTGTGGGCCGGTCTCCTGGCTTCCGGGTCATCCTCCCCCCACACCTTCCCAGGCCGCTTGGGCCCAGTGGTTACCGCGTGGGGTTCGTCACCGGTCACAGTTGCGGGGCAGCGACGGATTCACACCGTCTTCCCATAAGCGTCGCGCGCGACGCTCGCTCCACAAGCCATCGATATCAGGTTGTAGTTGAGACGCTACCAAATCCCACGCCCCATGTCAAGCGGCAGAATGCCGCAGGCCCCCCTCGGGCGCACCCGCCATCGGTCGGGGCGCGCTGGTGGGGCCGCGTCTCATCATGTGACGCCAATGACCGGCACAGGGCGGCGGCTCGGTCCGTTCGCCGTTGCCCGTCAGCACTGTCTTCGGCGGTCACCGCGCAGCCGTGGCCTGGCATGGCGCAGCCGCCGCGTGTTTGCGTGGAGGGATGAAGAAGGGGCTGTAGCAGTGGAACGCGGGGCTTGACTTTCGCCTCCAGCGCGCTATAATAGGCCCAATCACTTTAGCACTCTATCCGATAGAGTGCTAAAGCACATCCGGAGACGTGATCGCGGACAGCGTAGACCGATCTGAGGCGGCTTGCACAAGCCCCCGGCTCGCGCCGTCTCACGATTCTCGCCATGAAGGTGGTGTATTGCCCATGCTACAGCCGCTCAATGACCGCGTTCTGGTCCAGCCCCTGGAGGCCGAGGATAAGACCGCAGGTGGTATCATTCTGCCTGAGACGGCCCAGCACAAGCCGCGTGAGGGGAAGGTCATCGCAGCAGGCCCCGGGAGGCTGCTGGACGACGGGACGCGCCAGCCGATGTCGGTGAAGGTCGACGACGTCATCATCTACACCGAGTACGGCGGCACCGAGATCAAAGTCGACGGCGAGGAGTACCTGCTCGTGGACGAGCACTCAATCCTGGCGGTGCGGGTCTGACCCGACCGACGATTGAACGGAAAGGAGAAGCTCACTAATGGCACCGAAGAAGCTTGCATTCAATGAGGACGCCCGCCACGCTCTGCAGCGCGGCGTTGATCAGGTCGCCAATGCCGTCAAAGTGACCCTCGGACCGAAGGGACGCAATGTCGTCCTCGAGAAGAGTTGGGGCTCACCCAATATCACCAAGGACGGCGTCACCGTCGCCAAGGAAGTCGAGCTTGACGACGAGTACGAGAACATGGGCGCCCAGTTGTGCAAAGAGGTCGCCTCGAAAACCAACGACGACACCGGCGACGGCACCACAACCGCCACCGTGCTGGCCCAGGCGATCGTGCAGGAGGGCCTCCGCAACGTCGCCGCCGGCGCCAACCCCATGCTCATCAAGCAGGGGATCGAGCTGGCAACCCGCAAGGCCGTCGAGGTCATCAAGGAGGTCGCCGTCCCGCTCGAGGGCCGTGACGACATCGCCAACGTCGCCGGCATCGCGGGCAACGACCCCGAGATCGGCGCACTCATCGCCGACGCCATGGATAAGGTCGGCAAGGACGGCGTCATCACCGTCGAGGAGTCCAAGGTCGGCCGCACCGAGATGGAGACCGTCGAGGGCATGCAGTTCAACAAGGGCTACATCTCGCCCTACTTCATCACCGACTCCGAGAACATGGAGTGCGTGCTGGAGAATGCCGTCATCCTCATCCACGAGAAGAAGATCAGTTCCGCGGCAGACATCGTCCCGGTGCTGGAGAAGGTCATCGGCGCCAACAAGCCGCTGCTCATCATCGCCGAGGATGTCGAGGCCGAGGCGCTGGCCACCCTCGTCGTCAACCGCATGCGCGGGACGCTGCAGTGCTGCGCCGTGAAGGCGCCGGGCTTTGGCGACCGCCGCAAGCGCAACCTCGAGGACATCGCCATCCTGACCGGCGGCCGCTTCATCTCCGAGGACCTCGGCATCAAGCTCGAGAACGTGCAGCTCGAGGACCTCGGCACCGCCGAGCGCATTGTCGTCGACAAGAACGACACGACGGTTGTCCAGGGCGGTGGGACGCAGGAGGCCATCGACGGTCGGGTCGCGCAGATCCGCGCCGAGATCGAGACCACGGACTCCGACTATGACCGCGAGAAGCTCGAAGAGCGCCTGGCCAAGCTCGCCGGCGGCGTGGCAGTCCTCAAGGTCGGCGCCGCAACCGAGACGGAGCTGAAGGAACTCAAGCACCGCTTCGAGGACGCACTCTCGGCCGCCCGCTCGGCGCTCGAGGAGGGTATTGTCCCCGGTGGCGGTGTCGCGCTGTTGCGCGCCTCCATGGCACTTGACGAGATCGAGGCCGAGGGCGACGTCGCCGCCGGCGTGAGCATCGTCAAGGAGGCCCTGCGGGCCCCGATCAAGCAGATCGCCCGCAACGCCGGCTACGAGGGTGGCATTGTGGCTGAGAAAGTCCTCGGCTACAAGTCGCACAAGTACGGCTTCAACGCCGCGACCGAGGAGTATGAGGACCTCATGTCCGCCGGCGTCATCGACCCGGCGAAGGTCGTCCGCGCCGCGCTGGAGAACGCCGCCAGCATCGGCTCGCTGGTCCTGACCACTGAGGCGCTCGTTGCGGAGATCCCGCAGGAGACGCCGCCGATGCCTCCGGGCGGCGGCATGCCGGGCGGAGACATGTATTGATCCGCCCCCCGATCCCGCCGGCTGTTTCGCGTCGGTGGGAGGGTTCAGTATAGATGCA
>DPJP01000042.1 GCA_003542955.1 Armatimonadota bacterium | reverse complement strand
GCCCTCAACAATGCGAACCATCGCTGTAGCATTGATCACAACGGCAATCTGCACGGCACCTCTCTCCGCCGCCGACTGGGGCAAGGTCAAGGCCGGCGAGCCCCCCGCGTGCCGCAACTACAACGTCCAGCATCCCGTCTACCCCTGGGACCACAGCGTCTGGGGCCTCGTGCGCACCGCCGAGCAGGCCGACGACTGGGTCGACATGCCCAACGAGGAGCTGCGCTCCCACATCGTCGAGGGCGACTACCGCTCCGGCGACAACTCGAAGATGCGCGGAGTGCTGCAGGTTCTGGCCCGCAAGTACGGGGAGACGCAGGACCCCAGATATGCCTACAAGGCCGCCGTCATCCTCCACCGTTATATGGAAGTGCTGCCACAGTGGGGCTGGTATGACCGCACCAGCAAGCAGGTGCTGCCCCACGACACGCTCATCGAGGCGTGGGGTTGGCCGATGCCGCCGCGCTACGCGGGCATGTGGTCGGATTGGCACCCATACGATCTGCACCAGTCGGCGCCGATAGTGCTGGCCTACGACCAGATCTACAACAGCGGACAGATCGAGAAGCTCGGCGCGGAGCTGGGCATCGAGGACCTCAAGCTGCTGCTCGAGCGCGACCTGCTCTACTACAACCTCTCGATCTCCGACCGCTATCCGTTCTCCTACGGCAACACCGATGCGAACGCCTTCCTGGGCCTCTTGACCTGGGGCCAGGCGCTCGGCGATCCGGTGCAGGTGCACCGCGCGGTACGCTTTGCCGACAACACCATCCGCATCTCCTACTGGCCGAGCCGCTTCTGGCATGAGAACACCCCATCCTACCACCAGATGATCACGGGCCGGTGGGCGAGCTACGGAATGCTGCCGATCCTCGAAGGCTACTCTGACCCGGAGGGCNNGAGGGCTACCTCGACCCGGTCGACGGCACACGCTTTGACGACCTTGACCTGAGGGCCCGCTGGCAACCCCACCTTGACCAGGCGGCCCTCACAACCCAGAAGTACATCTGGCCCAACGGCAGGTATGCGAATGTCAATGACGCCCACTGGAGCGACAACACCACCGACAGGTGGGACTGCTACGGCGTGCTCGACGAGTACAGGCCGCAGCGCAGCGAACCGCAGTTGCTGACATGGAGCGGCCATGCCGTGCTCGGCCGGGGTGAAGGCGACGACCAGGTGCAGGCGAGGCTGAACTTCCACGGCGCCTACGGCCACGACCACTTCGACATGCTCAACTTCTTCCTCTACGCAAAGGGAGACGAGTTGATCTCCGAGACCGACTACGGCAGCGGCGCCCTGCGCGGGTGGACGGCGTCCATGCCCGGCCATAACACGGTGGTCATCGATGAGCAGGAGCCCTTCCACCGCAGCAGCGCGCCGCGCCGGCAGTTCACCGACATCGATGCCATGCCCGACGTCGAGGACTACGACTGGGCGCGCTACACCATCGGCCATGGAGTATGCCTGACCGACGGGCAGTTGCGCCTGTTTGCCTCCGACGGCCCCAACGGGCTGCAGGTCGTCGAGGTCGACGGGCAGCGGACGTGGCCCGCGGAGTTGTGCTCGCTCTATCGTCGCACCATCTGCATGGTCCATAGCTCCGGCCCGGACGTGTACTTCGTGGATATCTTCCGCGTCAGGGGTGGCTCGGTACATGACTGGATGCTCCATGGCCCGCTGCACCTGAACTACACTGCGCAGACATCCCTCCCGCTGCAGGCCGATCCCGACGCCGAACGCAAGCTCCATACCCGGATCAGCAACCTCCGCACCGCCTCGACACAGGAGCAGTGGGACATCACCTTCACCGCCGAAACCGGGCAGAAGGTGCGCACGATCATGCTCGGCGGCCCAGAGACCCAGGTCATCCTCGGCGAGGCCCCCGCAATGCGCCGTGAAGGCGAGGCCACGTTCCTGGATGTCCGCAGGCAGGGCCCGGAGAGCATCTTCGTCGCGGTCCATGAGCCATACACGGACCAGCCGAAGATCGAGCGCGTGAGCCTGAAGCCCCTGACCGATGCCTCCGAGATGGCGGTGGCTGTCGAGGTCGACCTCGATGGTCGCAGGGACGCATTCCTGTCGACACTGGACGCCTCGGGCCATATCGAGGACCACTTCACCGGCCACTTCGGGTACATGTCGATGTCGCGTGCCGAGGCGCGACTGGATGCCTACATCGCGGATGCGCAGGCGCTGCAGACCGGCCCGGTACACGTTGAGGCTGCCCCGGCGTGGGAGGGCAATGTGCTCGACACCATGAGCGTCGAGCGGGGCGATGAGGTGAACGGCTTTGTCACCGACGCAGAGCTTCCTGAGGGCGAAGAACTCAGCGGGAAGCTGCTTCTCACCGAGGACGGTGACGGCACGACGCGCGGCTTTCTGGTCACGGGCGTGGAGGCCGGGGAGCAGGCGCGGCGAATCATCACCATAGACCGCGTGCCCGGCATGCTCATCAAGCAGGATCACGTGAAGCTCGAGTACTTCCCGAACTGGGGCATTCCCGGAGGGCTGACGTTCCGGATCATCAACACAGCGACGGGGCCGGAGGGGTAGAGGACAATAAGAGCGATGGCAGCAGTTCGCCGTGCTCCCCTCTCCGCCCCGC
>DPJP01000184.1:7202-14694 GCA_003542955.1 Armatimonadota bacterium | reverse complement strand
ACTCCCGATGCCGATGCGGGCGCGGAGCCGGGCTGCTTGACGTCCTCTTCGGCGCTCTCCGTGACGGTCACCCGCTCATCCCCGCCGGCGTCCTCCTCAAGGTCCTCGTCTTCATCGTATTCATCGTCCTCGTACAGCTCCTCGTCATCGTCCCCGTCGTCCTCGTCGTCGCCGTTCCCCATGTCGGCGAAGAGGTCCTCATCGACGGCCTTCTGGCGTTGAGCGATGAACGGATCCGGCGCGATGTCGTGGAGACGTTCGAGGCGCGCGGCGGAGGGCGGATCGACGCGGCGCAGGCCCTCCCAGGCTTCCTCGTCTTCATTGTTGGCGTGGATCAGCTCCTGGTACTCCATGGACGCCCTGGGAAGGTGGTCGAGTTCCTCATAGAGCACCGCAAGCCAGCGGTGTATTTCACTGTATGTCGGGTCATGGTGCAGCGCTTCGCGCGCCGCATCAATGGCGTCGGGAATGCGGCCGCGCTCCCTGGCGTGCTTGGCCTGAGCGAAAGCCGCCTCGGCCGCGTCGCGTCCACCTGCTGCCGTCCGGTCGTGAGTGTTGTCTTCTGGCATCATCAACCCTCCCGAGAGAATGAGACATGCACCGCAATACATCGCACCGCCGCACGGCCCTTGCCCCGCACTGGATATTCGCCACAAGTTCTGTGTATCCTGCCCGATGCGAGTATATCACGCTTTCTGTCGGCGGGCGGAAGAAAGCGAAATGCCTTGCATTGCGGCCTGATACGGTATATAATTGCGCCGTATTTCCATCTCAGGCATTGTTAGCTGGGAGTGGGCGATTTTTCCCCACTCCCTATTGTTTGCGGGTACCGGATGCCTTGTGCGCCGGGTGCACGCGGTTCGGAAAGCCCGACCATGAGGGAAGTGGAGAAGAACCCGGTTGTCTCCCGGATCGAGCCGGAGGTCGAGCAGACGCTCAATGACTACGGCTACGAACTCGTGCAGATGACGTTTGGCGGACGCGGCGCAGGCCGCGTGCTGTCCGTGTACATCGACAAGCCCGGCGGCGTGACTGCAGCGGACTGCCAGCACATGGCGGAGCAGCTTTCGCTGCTCTTGGATGCCATCGACCCGATCGAGGGGGCCTATCACCTTGTGGTCTCCTCGCCGGGCGTCGAGCGCCCGCTCTTGCGTGACAGCGACTTCGATCGCTTCGCCGGCCGGCAGGCAGCCGTAACGGACACCACGGATGCCGGCAGGCAGACGCGACAGGGAACACTGCTGGGCGTAGAGGCCGGGCATGTTCTGCTGGAGACCGAGGATGGTGTCTTGCGCATCGCGCTCGAGACCATCGACGGCGGGCATCTGGTGTATGATTTCGATGACGACCTGCTCGCATAGACGGAACCGGAGCACGTACCAGAGCCTGCAACGACGCTCCGGCGTAGGGCCGGGCCGGACCGACCCGAACCCGCAGGCGGCGTCGGCGATGTCCGCCGATACCGTGTGAACGGCAACAGTGAGAGTGCTCTGTTAGAGTGCAGGAGTTGAGCACGCAATGAATGGCGAATTCATCGACGCCCTGCAGCAACTGCAAAAAGAGAAGGACATCCCGATGGAGGCCCTCATCAGCACCGTCGAGGCTGCGATGGCATCGGCCTACCGCAAGCACTTCGGTGTCGAGGACGATGTGAGGGTCGTCATCGATACCGGGGCGCGCACCGTCAGGATGTTCGCGCTCAAACCCGTGCTCCCCGAGGGCGTGGACGAGAGCGACGCAGCCGCCATCGAAGAACTCAAGGCCAGCGGCACAGTCAAGTACGATGAGTATGAACTCGACACCGAGGAGTTCGGGCGCATCGCCGCACAGACGGCCAAGCAGGTAGTCATGCAGCGCATCCGCGAAGCCGAGCGCGAGATTGTGTTCGCCGAGTTCAGTCACCGCGTCGGGGAGGTCGTTACCGGCGAGGTGCAGCGGCGCGACGCGCGCAGCGTGTTCATTACGTTGGGGAAGATCGAGACGCTGCTCCCCTCCTATGAGCAGATCCCCGGCGAACCCTACCGCTTCCGAGACCGCCTGAAGCTCTACATTCTCGATGTGCGCAAGACGACCAAGAACCCGCAGATCATCGTCTCTCGCACGCACCCGGCACTGGTGACCAAGCTCTTCGAGCTGGAAGTGCCTGAGGTGTATGACGGCATCGTCGAGATCAAGGCGGTTGCGCGCGAACCCGGGGCCCGTTCAAAGGTTGCGGTCCTCTCCCATGACGGTCAGGTTGACCCGGTAGGCGCCTGCGTGGGCCACCGCGGCACCCGCGTACAGGCCATTGTGGATGAACTGCGCGGCGAGAAGATCGATATCGTTCGCTACAGCCCCGACATGGCCGAGTATCTCAAGAGCGCCCTGTCGCCGGCGAAAGTCAACCACGTTATGCTTGACGAGGCGAACATGTCGGCGCTGGTGATTGCGCCGGATGACCAGTTGTCTCTGGCGATCGGCAGGCGCGGGCAGAACGTTCGCCTCGCGGCCCAACTGACCGGCTGGCGCGTAGACATCCGCAGCGAGAGCGAGTGGGCGCAGACACAGGCCAAGCAGGCGCCGAAGGCTGCACCTGCCGAAGAGGAAAAGGAAGACCGCATCCGCATCTACGAACTCGCCAGGGAGTTGGGGGTGGAGAACAAAGACCTCATCGAGATACTGCAAGAGGAGGGGGTCGAGGTCACCAGCCACGCGAGCAGCATCCCTCGGGACAAGGCCAACATGGTCGCGGAGATGCTCACAGGCGGGGATGCGGAGCTCCAGGCTCTTGATGAGGGGGAGTTGGAGTTCGACCTCGAGGATCTCGAAGGGCTTCAGCTCGAGTAGCAGGCTCTCAGACAAACGGACGGACTACCGGGCGCGCGAGCTACCGTGGCGTTGCGCGCTCGGAGGGTGTTACACAGTGCGGGTCAGGGACCCGCGGAGGTGCAGGTTTTGGCCAAAGTACGAGTCTTTTCTCTCGCCAAGGAACTCGGGCTGAAAAGCAGCTCGCTGATCAAGGCACTCTCGCACATGGGCGTGCAGAATGTGACCTCGGCATCCGCCATCGATGAGGATACCGCCGCCACCGTGCGCGAACTGCTGGCCGAACAGCTGCAGAAGGCGCGCGACCGTCTGCGCGAGGCTCAGGGCGACACGGTCGAGGCTCCCGCCGAGGCGGAGCAGGTTGCCGCGGCACCGGTCGGTGAAGGGGCCACCGCAACGCCACCCGTGGAGGTCGTCGCGGCTGCCGACGCTGCCAAGGGAGCCAAGGGCGCCGAAGCCGCCAAGGGAGCCAAGGGCGCCGAAGCCGCCGAGGGCACGGAGGAAGACGACGAAGACGAACTCAAGCAACAGGAGAAGGAGCTTGAGCACCTGCAGCGCGAGTTGGGCGGGCGTGAGTTCAGTCCGAGCCATCCGGGCTCCTATGAGAGTATTGAAGCCATCGAGGCGCGCATCGCACAGATGCAGGCCGCAACCGAGCCGGCTCCGGACCTCGTGCGGCCGCTGCCGGAGTTGGCGAGACGCCCGAGTGGACCGCGCCCGACATCCGCGGTAGACGTGCCGCCTGTGGTCACGGTCCTCGGGCATGTCGATCACGGCAAGACAAGTCTCCTCGACGCGCTGCGCTCAACCAATGTCGTCGCCGGTGAGAGCGGCGGCATCACCCAGCACATCGGTGCATCCGAGATCCAGCGCAAGGGCAAGACCATCGTCTTCATCGACACCCCCGGGCATGAGGCCTTCACCGCAATGCGCGCCCGCGGGGCACAGATCACCGATATCGCCATCCTCATTGTGGCGGCTGATGATGGCATCATGCCGCAGACGGTCGAGGCGCTCAATCACGCCAAGGCCGCCGGCGTGCCGATTGTCGTCGCCATCAACAAGTGTGACCTGCCGACTGCCAACGCGCAACGCGTGAAGCAGCAACTACTCGAGCATGAGTTGGTCCCGGAGGAGTGGGGCGGTGACACCATCGTCTGCGAGGTGTCCGCGGCCACGGGGCAGGGGCTCGACGAGCTTGTCGAGATGCTGCTGCTTGTCGCCGAGGTCCAGGAACTGTGGGGCGACCCCGGGGACAACTTCGTCGGTGTTGTTATCGAGTCATCGATGGCTACGAGCCAGGGCGCCGTCGCCACGGTTCTTGTGCGCCGCGGCACGCTCTCGGTCGGCGACGCAATCGTGGTGGGGACCGATCACGGGCGCGTGCGACGTCTCAACGACTGGCGTGGGAAGTCGATCAAGAAGGTCGACGTGGGACACCCGGTCGAGGTCGTCGGCCTGACGGGGCCGCCGGAAGCCGGTGAGATCGCCGTCAAGGCGGCAAGCGCCAAGGATGCTCGGGCCGCAGCCGAGCAGCGTCTCTTCCAGGATCGCGAGCGCGATCTGGAATCATCACGGGCCGCCGCGCTGCGCGAGCTGTTTGCCGGCATGCGCGATGGAGAGGTCAAGCCGCTCAACCTGATCATCAAGGCCGACGTGTTTGGCTCCGGGCAGGCGCTCGGCGCGAAGTTCATGGAGCTTGACGGGCGCCTCGACGAGATCGACATCGACATCGTCCATACCGGGGTCGGCCAGGTCAGTGAGTCCGACGTGATGCTGGCCCGTGCCTCCGATGCCATTATTATCGCCTTCCGCACTGACGTGAGCTCCTCCGCGCAACAGACGGCAGAGGCTGAGCGCGTCGAGATCCGCAGCTACGATGTGATCTACGAGGCCCTCGATGATGTCGTTGCCGCCGCTTCGGGTCTGCTCGAGCCCGTGGTTGAGGAGCGCGCCATCGGGCAGGCAGAGGTCCTGCAGACATTCAGAAGCTCTCGCGCCGGCGTCGTGGCCGGTTGCCGCGTCACCGAGGGTCGTCTGCAACCCAACTCCAAGATACGGGTGCGTCGCAACGGCGAGGTCGTCTATGAGGGGAAGCTCGACTCTCTGCGGCACTTCGACAACGACGTCTCTGAGATCAGCGCCCCGGGCGAATGCGGCATAGCGGTGCGGAACTACCGCGCTTGGGAGGTCGGCGACCAGATCGAGGCCTCGGTCGAGGTGTCCATCGAGCGCCGCGTGACGATGGCGGGCGGCGCCGAGCGCGTCGACGGACGCAGATAGGACCATGCCGGCCTTCGTGGGACTGCTGACGATTGATCTGCAGATCCCCGGCGCCTCGACGCTGAAGCAGAAGCGCAGCGCGGTCAAGAGCCTGCGCGAGCGCCTGGTGCGGCAGTTCAGCGCATCGGTCGCCGAAACAGACCAACTCGATGACCCCCGCCGGGCGACGCTGGCCGTCGCCTGCGTCTCCGGAGACAAGAAGCACGTCGAGAAAGTGCTGGCCAACATCGAGGCTGCTGCGTGTCGCGACCGCGATGTCATCGTCGAGGGCGCCTTCGCCGAGATCCTGTAGCGTTGCGCCCCGGGGCATCACTTCTTCGGCTCTTCAGCGGATGCCCGCGTGGAGGTGAGCAGTGGTGAAGATGCACAGCCAGCGACAGCGGCGCGTCGCCAAGCTCGTGCAGAGCCTGGTCAGCGACATACTGCGTGATGAAGTGGACGACCCCTCGATCGGCTTTCTGACCATCACCGGTGCGGAGGTCTCGCCGGATCTGCGTCACGCCACCGTCTACTACTCCGTTCTCGGTTCGGAGCGGCAGGTGGAGGCCACCACCGACGGCCTCCGCCGTGCGCGCAAATTCATCAACGTGCTCCTTGGGGAGCGTCTCGAGACGAAGTTCACCCCCTCGTTGCTGTTCCGCCTGGACGAGACCCCTCGCGAAGCCCAGAGGATCGAGCGTACGCTCAAGCAAATCGAGGACCAACTGGGGCCCGAGAGCGACGGAGATGAATCGGCAGATGACCCGACCGACGTCGACTGAGACCTCTGCCGGCAGGCTGCTGCCCCCCGAAGCGATGATGTCGTTGCTGCGTGAGCGAGAGCGCTTTGTACTGCTCGCGCACCGCAATCCGGATGGTGACGCCGTCGGCAGCGCTCTCGCCCTGGCCGCCATACTCGAGCAGATCGGCAAGACCGCGGAGGTCGTCTTCCCCTCCCCCCCACCCGACTGGTGGGTGCTGCTGCCCGGTGGCCACTTTGTCGTTGAGGCGCCGACGGGTGCCGTGGATGTCGCGATCGCGCTGGACTGCGCAGACCTGACGCGCCTCGGGGACGCGATCGGCACGCTGGAAGCGGCGCCGACATGTATCGAGATCGACCATCACGCCGATGTGCAGCGCAACNNGTTATGTAGACCCCTCCGCATGCGCGGTCGGGGCCATGGTTCACAGGACCATGGCGAACCTCGGTGCGCGACTCGACGCTGATATCGCCACATGCATCTACTGGGCGATCGCGACTGACACCGGCTTCTTCCGCTTCGGGAACACCGATGCGGAGGCTTTGGAGGTCTGCGCGGCGTGCGTGCGGGCGGGCGCACAGCCCGATGAGATCGCGCGCCAGAGCGCGGGGACCAAGCCAGTCGAGCACCTGCTGCTGAAAGGACGCGCTCTGGCCGGGATGCGGCTTCACCTCGGAGGGAGAGTCGTGACGAGCGAGATCGGTCCCTCCGACTTCGCGGCGGCAGGCGCCGGACGGCAGCACTGCGAGGACATCATAGACGACATGCGGACGGCGACGGGCGCCGCCCTGGTCGCGCTGCTGAAGGCTCCTGAGAGCGAGACTGACTGGGAGGTCAGTCTTCGATCGCGGTCTGTCAATTGCGCTGCCTTGGCCTCTACGTTCGGGGGTGGAGGGCACGCGGAGGCAGCCGGGTACAGCTTTGACGGAGCCGCCGGGGAGGCTCTCAATGCCCTCATTACGCGCGCCGGAGCGCTCCTGGATGCCAACGTTTCGGCCTGACGGATTCCTCAACGTGCTCAAGCCGCCCGCGATGACCTCCCACGACGTTGTCGCGATGGTGAGAAGGCGCACCGGTCTGAAAGTGGGTCACAGCGGGACGCTCGACCCGGCAGCCGCGGGAGTGCTCGTGCTCTGCCTCGGCGCCGCGACGCGGCTCGCCGGCTACGTCGTCGGGCTGCCAAAGAGCTATCGCGGCGAGATCACGTTCGGTGTCGCCACCAGCACCGGTGATGCCGAGGGCATCGTGTCGCAGCGGGCGATGGCGCCGGACCTGAGAGCAGAAGACGTAGCGGCGGCACTGAAGTCGATGACAGGGACAATCCCGATGACGCCGCCGGCCTTCTCGGCGGTGCATGTGGATGGACGACGGGCGTACGAGGCGGCCCGCGAGGGCGAGACCCCAGAACTCCAGGCCCGAGCAGTGACGCTATACTCGCTGAGGTCGGTACGCCTCGAGCACGAGCCGACCCCGCGTCTGCTCATCGATGTCACATGTTCGGCGGGAACCTACATCCGCGTTCTCGCCGAGATGATTGGTGACCGGCTCGGTTGCCACGCGACACTGACGGCGCTGGTCCGAACTCGCGTAGGGCACTTCGTCATAGAAGACGCCGTTGCGCCTGACCGCATCGAGACAGGCGACCTCGACGGTCTGGTCGTTCC
>DPJP01000184.1:0-7186 GCA_003542955.1 Armatimonadota bacterium | reverse complement strand
GTCTGCCCGCCGTCACGCTGGATGATGTCGCGACCCGCTCCGTCCTGCACGGGAACCGCATAGCCGCGCCGCCCGTCGGCGTCGAGGCGGGTCATGTGCGTCTACTCGACGCCGCCGGCGGCCTGATCTGTGTAGGGGAGATCGTCAACGACGCCGGCAATCCGGAGATCCAACCGAGAACGGTCCTGCCGGCGTAGGGGCGCAGACAATGAAGGACCGTGAGAGGAACGCATGGTCATAAACGAAGGACTGACAACCGACTTCCCTGCGTGCGACCGCGTTGTGGTGATGGGGGCCTTCGACGGGCTTCACATCGGCCACCAGTACCTGATCCGACGGACGTGCGCAGAGGCGACCGAGCGCGGCATGGAGGGAACTGTACTCACGTTCGAGCCGGTGCCGCAGGAGGCTTTTGCCGCACCGGGGAGTCCGGGGATGCGGCTGACGACGGCCGAAGAGCGCTGCGACCTGCTCAGGNNTCAGGCGGCTGTGTGTAGATCGGGCGGTGATCGCGGCATTCGACACCGACCTGCAGGCGATGACGGCGGAGCAGTTCGCCCGCGATATCCTCGCACAGCGGCTGCAGACGCGCGTGCTTGTAGCGGCCGAGAACCACCATTTCGGCCACGGCCACGGAGCCGGAATCGAGCAGATCAGGGCCCTGGGCGAGACGTACGGCTTCGAGTTGATCGTGCTGCCGCTGCTCAAGCAGGACGGCACGCGCGTGAGTAGCACGGCAATCCGGCAGTACCTGAGGGATGCGCACGCGGAGGAAGCGGCCGCGCTCCTGGGCCGCAACTACAGCCTGCGAGGCACCGTTGTGGCCGGCGAGGGCGTCGGCCGCAGCCTGGGCTTCCCGACGGCCAACGTCGCACCGCCGCCGAACAAGCTCGTGCCGGGACCGGCGGTCTACTCCGCACTGGCTTCGGGCAGCGCTCTCGCCGACCAACTCGGGCCCGCGGCGGTCCCGTGCCCGGCAGCGGTCAACGTCGGTCCTCAGCCGACCTTCGGCAGGTCAAACTCCACCGTCGAGGCCCACATACTGACAAGAACGCCACTCGAGCTTCTCGGGGAGACAATCGAACTCAGCATCGTGCGCCGCCTGAGACAGGTTGAGAAGTTCGTCAGCACCGAGGACCTTAGAGCGCAGATTCGCCGCGATGTCGAGCGCGTCGCCGGGCAGATGGGGCTTCATCCGGCCTCACGCGAAGCTACATGCGAGAGCCCCGATCAGGCTCTGTGAGGCGTCGACTGCAGGTGCGCTGAACGGTCGTTTTGGGCCTGTACGGCCGTTATTGACAAAGTGCCGTCATCCGAGTATACTCTCTCCACCGGCGTAGACCGGGAAACCTGAGTGCTTTCAGCGGAGCCGGCAGCACTGCGGCTCCAGCTTTGTTCATGCCGGATGGTGTCCAGTTTTCGGCAATCGTCGTGCGGGAGTGTGCGCTGTTCGGTGTTCGAGGCGCTGACAGACAAGCTTCAGAAGGTCTTCAAGCGAATGAGCGGCAGCGGCAAGCTGCGGCCCAAGGACGTTCGCGAGGGCCTCAAGGAGGTCCGTCTGGCGCTTCTCGAGGCCGACGTGAACTACCAGGTCGTCAAGGACTTTGTCCAGGCGATCCAGAACGACGCGCTGGGTGAGGAGATTCTCTCGGGGCTCAACCCCACCCAGCAGATCATCGACATCGTCCACCAGAAGCTTGTGCACCTGCTCGGCGAGCAGGCGGTGGGGCTCAACCTCTCGGGACCCATACCGCATACGATATTGATGGCGGGGCTGCAGGGCAGCGGTAAGACCACCACGGCCGGCAAGTTGGCACTCCGCCTTCGTAAGGATGGCCGCATGCCGTTGCTGTGCGCGGCTGACGTCTACCGCCCGGCGGCCATCGACCAGCTCAAGCAGATCGGGGAGCAGATCGGGATTCCGGTCTACTCCGACGACAGCGGCGACCCGGTGGCAATCGCGGCGTCCGCCGTGTCACTTGCCAGGGCGAAGGGCTATGACCTGGTGATCGTCGATACCGCGGGGCGCCTGCAGATCGACGAGAAGATGATGAATGAGATCGTGGCGATGGAAGCGGAGCTCGGCGACCCCGAGACGCTGCTTGTCATCGACGCGATGACCGGTCAGGAGGCAGTGAACGTCGCCAAGGAATTCGGCGACAAGCTGCGGCTCGACGGCCTTATCCTGACCAAGCTCGACGGCGACGCCCGCGGGGGCGCGGCGCTCTCGGCCAGGGCCGTGACCGGCAAGCCGATCATGTTCGTCGGTATCGGCGAGAAGGTGGAGGCGCTTGACGTCTTCCACCCCGACCGCATGGCACAGCGCATCCTGGGCATGGGCGACGTGCTCACCCTCATCGAGAAAGCCCGCGACGCCGTCGATGAGCAGCGGGCGCTCGAGATGCAGAGGCGGCTGCTGCGGGCGGAGTTCGACCTCGAGGACTTCCGTGAGCAACTGCGCAACGTGCGGAAGATGGGACCGCTGGGCGAGATCATGAAGATGATCCCCGGCGCGGAGAAGATGGGGCTCTCGAGCGCCGACGACCTCGAGGACGGCGAGTTGGACCGTGTGGACGCGATCATCTGCTCGATGACGAAGGCCGAGCGCCAGAATCCGGATATACTGAACGGGAGCCGTCGCCGCAGGATCGCCGCGGGAAGCGGAACGACCGTTCAAGATGTCAATATCGTATTGAAGCAGTACAAGGAACTGTCCAAGATGATGAAGACCATCTCCAAGGGAGGGCCCATGCGGATAGGCGGCTTGCGCCTGGGATGATGGGGCTTCGAGTCCGGCTGCCACAGGCAGCCCAAACGGCCGCCATGGTGCGGCCGAAGTTGGAAGGGAGCAACAAGATTGGCCACCAAGATCAGACTCAAGCGCACGGGGGCACGGGGCAACCCACACTACCGCGTCGTCATCATGGATGCCAAGCGGCCGCGTGACGGCCGGACGGTGGAGGAGCTCGGCTACTACTGCCCGACGACCAATCCACCGCTCATCCATTTTGATGTCAACAGGTCACTGCACTGGCTCTACGTCGGCGCACAGCCGTCGGAGACAGTGCGGTCCTTGATGGGGCGTTGCGGCATTCTCGAGGCATTCAAGAACGGCGTGAAGCCCGGTGAGATGGCCCAGCCGGAGCCGGTTCGGCCGGAAGCGGTCGCCGCCGGGGACGCTGCCGAGCAGAGCCTCGCCGAAGAGCCGGAGGCCGATGAGGCCGTAACCGAGCCCGAGCAGCAGGCCTCCGAGGCCGGCGACGAGTAAGGCTCTCCTCCGGCAGCGCGCGGTCGCGGCCACAGGTCTGACCGGCCGGCAAGAGCGCCGTAGCATCCCACAGGTCCGAGCGGTGGCAGGAGGCCCAGAATGCGGGAACTAGTCGAGTACATGGTTCGAGCCCTTGTTGACAGCCCTGAGCAGGTTCAGGTCAGCGAGATCGAGGGCGAGTCCGTTGTCGTCTACGAGGTATCGGTGGCCGAGGACGACCTGGGCAAGGTGATCGNNTCGGCAAGAGCGGCCGCATCGCCAACGCGCTACGTACCGTGGTCAAGGCCGCCGCCATGAAGCGAGAGAAGAAAGCAACCGTCGAGATACTGTCCTGACGGGCAGTGAGACTGCGGCATATCCGATTGTACTCCGGGTCGCGGTACGTGCGTGACCCATGAGGGGGCTTCATTCCCATGTCGGTTCGTATCAGGCGCCAGGTCATCCTGCGCTCAATCGTGACAGACCAACTCAAGGCGAATCTCAGTCGCGAACTCGACGACGCGATTGCCGAGATCGACGACCGCCTCAACCAGCTCGACGCTCAGACGCGGCTCTATATCACCGAACTGCAGCGTGTCGACCTCCAGCAGGCCATGACCGTCCGTAAGCGTGTCGAGGCCGAGAAGAAGCGCCAGGAGGAGATCCGCGACGCCCTGCGCGAGCGCAAGCAGCAGGTCGAGGTGCTCGATAACGGCACCGAGGTCATCCGCGGCACACTGGAGAGCGACGTCGAGGTCAGCGAGGGCGACGATCTGTCCGTCCTGCTCGGCGGGACCGAGATAGTGACCAAGGATGATATCGTCATCGAGATCAGGCTGCGCGAGACGCTTGGTGACGACGGCGCCACGGACCTGACCATCCCCACACAGTTGAGCCAGGATGTCCAGACCTGACACCGGAGTTGGTGACGACTTCGCCCACTACACCGTGCAGGTGGCCGAGATTACCGGCGCGCACGGCGTGAAGGGTGAGGTCAAGGCGCTGTGCACGAGTGACGTGCCGGACCGGCTGGGCCAACTCGATGAAGTGCTGGTACGCCCGAAGGCACACGAGCCCTTTGTGAGTTCCGTCACGAGAGCCAGGCAGATCCCGCACAAGCGGGTGTACATTCTGGGGCTGGAGGGCGTCAACTCGCGCGAAGACGCGGAGCGCCTTGTCGGCGCGGAGTTGGCAATTCCCGAGGGGCAGTCTCCCCCACTCCCCGCGGACACATACTACGTGTGCGACCTGCTCGGGGCGCTGGTCGTCACGCGCGATGGTCGGGAGTTGGGGCGGCTGTCAGAGGTTCTCTACACGGGTGCCAATGATGTGTATGTGACCGACCAGGGACATCTGCTGCCGGCGACGGCGGAGGTGGTCGCCGAGGTCGATATCGAGGGCCACAGGATTGTCGTTACGCCGCTGCCGGGGATGCTCGACTGAGGTCGCCCGCTATGCGCTTTGATGTTGTCACGATATTCCCGAACTTGATCACAGATGCCGCCGCCTATGGTGTCCTGGGGCGGGCCATCGAACAGAACCTGATACAACTGGCCGCCCACGACCTCCGGGACTGGTGCCATGACCGCTACCGACAGGTGGATGACACGCCCTACGGCGGCGGACCGGGCATGGTGATGAAGCCCGAGCCGTTCTTCGAAGCCGTCGAGCAGCTCCGCGGTGACAAGAGCCATGTTGTGCTGCTCAGTCCGCAGGGCCAACTGCTCAACCATGGACTGGCCCGCAGCCTATCCGAGTGCGAGCACCTCATCTTGCTTTGCGGTCGCTACGAGGGTGTGGACGAGCGCGTCAGGAGCGCACTGGTTGACCAGGAGGTCTCTGTCGGCGACTATGTGCTCAGCGGAGGCGAATTCGCCGCACTGGTGCTACTCGACAGCGTTAGTCGCCTGGTCGACGGCGTGCTTGGCAATGACACCTCGGTCGACCAGGAGTCGCATACGCAGAACCTGCTGGAGTACCCGCAGTACACTCGGCCGGCGCAGTACCGCTCGATGGCGGTTCCGGTCGATCTGGCTGAGGGACATCACGAACAGATACGGCTGTGGCGACGGCGAGAGGCGCTACGGCGGACACTCGAGCGTCGGCCCGACCTGCTGGCCCGGGCCGCACTCACGGACGAGGACTGGCGGTTGCTTGGTGAACTTTGAGTGGCCGAGCCCGGACCGGAGGGGACGGGCCGCAAGATAGGACCGGGGTTTGAGCCCACACTGGACGGGTCCCATCGCACGCTTCGCGTCGCAGCAATCCGGTTCGGGGCATGCGTTGCGCGTACGGTCCGGATAGGAGAATGCAGCATGAAGGCACGTCTGATACAGCAACTGGAGAACAAGTACCTGAAGGCAGACATACCCGACTTCTCCCCTGGTGATACAATCAGGGTGCATGTGCGGATCACGGAACGCGGTGGCGGGTCGGAACGCGTACGCCTCCAGCCCTTCGAGGGCGTCGTGATCGCGAAGGCGGGCGCTGGTATCACCGAGAGCGTCACGGTCCGTCGCGTCACGTACGGAGTCGGCGTTGAGCGCACGTTCCCCGTCCACGCCCCGATCGTCGACAGCATCGAGCTGATCCGACGAGGGCGTGTGCGCAGGGCCAAGCTCTACTACCTGCGGGGGCGCAGTGGCCGCGCAAGCCGCATCAAGGAGCGCGCCGAGAAGGTGCGGCCGGCCAAGCCGGAACCCATCGAGGAGGCTCCCGTCGAGCTCGCCATCGCGGAGACGTCCGCACCCGTCGAGGCCGATGGCGCACAGGAGCAGCCCGTGACGCCCGTCGAGGAAGCGCCCGCAGAGGACACGGACACCAACGAGGACGCGTAGGCCCAATGCAAGACCAGGCCGTTGGTACCGTACTGGCCTTCGATAATCCCTGGCAGATAGCCGCGCTGATCGGGCTGGCAGTCAGCCTCCGTCTGTGGGGTGCGTACTCGCGCATCTTCGACGCCGGCCCGATCATGCACACTGCCCGCAGCTATGTGCTCGAGTTTCTGGATTCGGCGCTCATCGCGCTGCTGTTGGTCTTCTGCGTTCTGAGACCGTTCGTCATCCAGGCCTTCTTCATCCCTTCGGGGTCGATGCTACCGACGCTGCAGATCAACGACCGCATCCTGGTGAACAAGTTCGTCTACCACTTCCGCGACCCACACCCCGGCGACATTGTCGTGTTCCGCGCCCCCCCCGCCGCGAGCCCTCCGGAACAGGACTTCATAAAGCGGGTCGTCGGCGCGCCCGGTGATCGGTTGCAGGTGCGCAGGTTCGAGGGCCTCTACCGCAACGGGGAGCTTGTCCATGAGCCCTACATCATGGAGAAGCCCGCATACAACTGGCCGGATGACGGCGCCGGCGAGTTGGCGGTCCCGGAGGGGAGCATAGTCGTCTTCGGGGATAACCGCAACAACTCCAATGACAGCCACGCCTGGCGGGGCATGGACCCGAACTGGACGACGCAGAATCGTCCATTCGTCCCGGAGAGCAACGTGCTGGGCAAGGCGATGGTCATCTTCTGGCCACCGCACCGAATACGCGTCGTCCACTGAGGTGACGCAATGGCTGGGACCAGGGACGTCGCGGGGGCGACGTCCGGCCNNAGATGCCTCCCGCGAGCCGCATCCCGCGCACTCGAGCTTGAGCTTGCCGAGATGGGTTACCGCGCCGTCGCGGGCGTCGATGAGGCCGGCTGCGGCGCGCTGGCCGGACCCGTCGTCGCCGGCGCCGTGATCATCGACCCGGACATCTGCATCGCCCACCTGACCGACTCGAAGCTGCTCTCCCCGGCCGACAGGTGTGCCCTGCTTGTCGAACTCCGGTCCCTCTCCCGCGCATGGGCGATGGGTCTCGTGCCCCCGCGTGACATCGACCGGCTCAACATCTACCAGGCGCGGATGCTCGCAATGACGCATGCCGTCGCCGCCCTGTCCGTTGC
>DPJP01000268.1 GCA_003542955.1 Armatimonadota bacterium | reverse complement strand
ACATCCCACGCCCCTGCCGTCCGCCTGCCGGGGCCCCTCCCCGCAGTTGCCTTCGCCGTTGCTGTTGCTCACCCCACACCCCACGCCCCCATATGCGCTAGCTTAGGCGGTGTGACGTGCACTGGAGGGGCCGGTCGAGGTGCGCTTCAGCCGTTCGAAGCGCACGAGCCCGGCCCACGTGTTCCCTGCCCGATCATGTCCGCGATTCGCTTGTACGCGCTCCGCACGGCACTCAGGGGCCGCTACAGCGAAACGGGCGTGCCGTGCGTGGGCCGGGCTTCCCGCGGCCGCGGGACCCCGGATACGACTCGGGGCTCCTCTCGGCCGGCCCCTCCGGAACAACCAGACGCCCGTCCAGACCTTTAGGTTAGCGCGTATGCCCCACGCCCCTGCCTTACCGCAGTGCATAGCAGCTCGCGCCGCGGGCGGTGGCAAACCATACGCGGCCCAGGGCGTCCTCCGTCATGGCAAGCACCGTGTCACAGCCGAGACCGCTGTTGACCGAGTTGAACTGCCTCCACGCACCATCCGCGCCCAGCCGGGCGACGCCATAGTCGGAGGCGAACCAGACATCACCCGTGCGCGTGACGAGGAGATCGCGTATCCGCGCGCTGGGCAGCGTGCTATTGGCCGTCGTGTAGACCTTGTCGCCCTGCTCCGAGATCAGCACGACCCCACCCAGGTCCGGACGCGAGCCGGATGTCACCGCGGCCCAGCAGGAGCCGTCGGCGGTTGTCGCAAGCGCCGAGGTGTACCGGCAGTCCGCCAGCTCCGGGGGCAGGGCCACGGCCTGCCATTGCCCCTCCACGAGCCTGTACAGCCCATTGCCGAAGCCGACCCAGGCCGTCCCGCTGCTGTCGCACGCCACCGCCGACTGGCCATCATGCGGTATGCCGTCGGCCTTGACGAGCCGGCTCCACTGTCCGTCGCGCAGCACCCCGAGACCTGCGCCCCAGCGGTTCGCGACCCAGAGAGTCCCCTCCCCATCGAAGGCCATGCGTCCCCAGCGCTCGCTCGACGTCTTCCTGGAGAGCTTCTCCTCCTGCCCGACCTTATGCTTGACTGATGTGCCGTCGGCCCCGCAGAACGAGAGCCCGCTGCTGCCGGCGATCCAGACGCCTCCGCCGGGCGCGGCGACCATCGCGTAGGCCGAGTTGCCCGGCAGGTGATCGCGCATCGAGACCCATGCCCCGTCCTTGTAGCGGCAGGCGCCGCCGATGCCGCCCGCCCACACCTCGTCGCCGAAGCAGGCGATGGAGGTCAACTGCTCGGGCTCCACGCCGTCGGCGGCGGAGAAGGTCTGCCATCCGTCATTGGCAGCATCCGGCCCCTGCACCGTCAGCCCAAGCGGCAGGCAGCCACGGAGCTGGTCGGGGTTTGTCACACACACGTCATACAGTCCTGCAGCAACATCGGCAGGGAGTTGTACCCGCAGTGCTCCGGCCTCCGCCGGCGTCGGTGTGAGTGTCCGCGGGCCAATGTGCACCGTGGCGGCGGGGTCCAGGTTGGCCCCGCTGATCACCAACTCCGCTACGGCCTTTGCCGGGCACCGGGAGGGCGTCACGGCCTCGATCAGCGGCGTTCCATCGCTCACCGGGTGTTGGTGGGGCGACTCCCAGTAGCTGTAGTCGGTCGAGAAGCTCGCGACCTGCCCGACCTGCTGGTAGGCGAGGCGGTACTGGTGGATGATGGTTGTGTTGCCCGGCGGCGCGTCCGTGTGGTTGTGCGACTGCCCGCGAATCCACGTGCCGGTTGCGGCATAGGGGTTGTCGATTGAACCATCGGGCCGGATCCGCCAGGGCTGCGTCTGCGCGACCTTCGAGGGCTCCGTCCTGACGACGGCACGGACGAACTTGAGCCGCTCCGGCGGCAGGCCGACTGCGGTCGTATCCAGCGTGCTGACGGTCACCGCATCATCGCACCGGAGACAGTGGTTCTCCCCCGGCTCGGTGGTGACGGTCATCTGCGCGGTCGGTTCGACGCCCAGGTACTGGCCCGAGGCGAGCCACAACACCTGCGCGGCCTCCGCGGGCCTGACGGTGATGCTCCCGCCGTCGACCGAGACGTCCTCGATGAGCGGGCCGTTGGAGACATAGAAGCTCCCCTGCCGCAGGGCAGCTTTGAGGGCGAACACGTTGACCTCGCTCACGCGGGCGGCGAACCATGACAGGTTGATGTTGGTGCGCGAATGCGTATCGTCGTCGGCAAAGGCCCAGATGAAGGGGCGCTGCGCATCATGGCAGGCCGTGAGCACCTGGTCCCAGACGCCGTCACGTGTCAGCCCGTCACCGGCGTAACTGACCTCGATTCCCGCCAGACCCGGCAGATCGACTATCGCGGCGGCGTCCCGCGGGCCGGGGTGAGCCCAGATGCACATCCCGCCGGTGCCGTCGGCGACATAGGAGTGGAGGGGGTCGTTGACCCACGCGACATGCTCCAGGAGCGTCTGGGTCGCCGACAGCGGGTTCGGGCCGGTCACAAACAGGCTGACAAGATGCGGCCCGAAGCCCGGTTGTCCGATGAACAACCTGCCCGACTCCTCGACGCCCCGGCATATCAGGCCCATGTAGCTCTCCTCCTGTGCGCGAGCCGCCCGCGGGGCTGCCATGGCCAACCCGACCAGCAGAGCGCAGAGCAGGCCCCCCGTGAGGGTTGCTGAGAGAGCCCTGTGCGCTATCGGCTTCATGCGCATCACCATCCTCTATAGATCTGCCGTGTCGACAGGGGAGGTCGCGGCCGGTAAACCTCGGAACTCCTGCTGTGGGCGCCGCCGGCGATGTCTATCGGCATCGCTCCGGAAGCCCAGACCGGGCGCCCGGGGTCAGGCATTCAGAATTCAGTCTTGC
>DPJP01000266.1:365-8819 GCA_003542955.1 Armatimonadota bacterium | reverse complement strand
GGCCAGCGAGCGAGGTCGGCCCACCGCCTGAGAGCCGGGGAGGGGCCCCCTCCCCGCACGCACACGTGCCCATCGTCAGTTGCAGTCCTAGCACGCAGGGAGGGATGTCATGTACCAGGACAGGGCACGCGTCGCACAACTCGCTTTGCTGCTGCTTGTCTGCCTCTTGCTGCTGCCCGCGGTAATCACATACTCCCAGGGCACCGACGCGGGGGACCAGGCGGAGTCCGAGAGCCCCGCCGACGACGACACCGCGCCGGTATGGCTGGAGGTGCTCAGGGACATCGGCAGGGCCGACGCCCCGTTGCACAAGCTCAGTGCCATCGTCTTCATTCTCATCTTCGCTGCGCTGATGCACTGGTTGATCATGCTTGTCATCCGTAAGACCGTTGCCCGGCTGGAGGCCGACACGCTCGGCGCCCCGCCGCGTCGGCGCCTGAGCGGGCAACGGGCAGTCACCGTGCTCGGCCTGCTGGCGAACCTGGCCAAGTGGATCATCGGCATCGGCGTGGTGCTCTGGGTACTCTCAGTGCTCAACGTCAACCTCGCCCCGGTGCTGGCAGGCGCGGGAATCCTCGGTGTGGCGGTGGGCTTCGGCTCCCAGGCGCTCGTGCGCGACCTCATCACCGGCTTCTTTCTGTTGCTCGAGGGCCAGTACGTGGTGGGGGATTACATCGAGGTGGCCGGGAAGTTCGGGCTCGTCGAGTCGATTGGCCTGCGTGTAACGGTGCTGAAGGATCTCGACAACCAGCTCCACTACATCCCCAACGGCTCGATTACGCAGCTTACGGTGTATGAGGAGCAGTTCGTAAACTACATCGCCGAGGTGCCGTTCGCCACCGCGGATGAGGCGGAGCGGGCCCAGGGCATCCTGCAGGCCGTCGCGAGCGACATGGGGCACGACTACCCGCGCCACCTGCCCTTCATCGGTGCGACCGAGGCGCACGTATCCCCCGGCGGGACGGCGGCGTGCGTACGGATTGCGCTGGCAGTCTTCCCCACGCAGGATTGGCTCGCGCTCGAGGAATTGCCCGCGCGTGCGAAGATGGCATTAGCCGCCGGCGGGATGTCACTGCCTGAGGGACGCGGCCCGCGCGCCTACCCTGATCTCCGCCGCATGCCCCTGCCGCGTCCACCGGAGGATATCGAACTCGGGCGCAAGACGCTGACGCGGCTGTTGTAGCAGCAAGTGGGCGCGGACCTGTGCCCGCGGCCGTGTCGGATATGCTCATGCGGTCTACCCGCCGCGCATTCTTCGCTCAATCGTCCACACAACTGCGCCGATGCGGTATAATGGCCGCGTTGGCCGGATTGCACCACACCAGAGAACGCACCTGTCAATGACGGAGGGCCACAGATGAAGCTCGCAGTCACCGGCGGCGCCGGATTCCTCGGCTACCACTGCTGCAACACGCTCGCACAGCACTACGACGAAGTCGTCGTCATCGACATCGCGCCGCTGGAGGCCGACGAGTACCCCGACAACGTCTCCTACTTCGAGGGCGACGTCCGCGACCTCGAGGCCATGCTGAAGGCCACCGCCGGCTGCGATCACCTCATCCACGGAGCCGCGGCGCTGCCGCTGTGGAAGCCCGCCGATATCTTCTCGACCAATGTCGACGGCACCCGCGCGGTAATGGAGGCCGCACTGAAGAACCAAGTCCCCCGCGTCGTCGAGATATCCTCGACCGCCGTCTACGGCGTCCCCATCAAGCACCCCATCCTCGAGGACGACCCGATGGTCGGCGTCGGCGCCTACGGCACGGCCAAGATACAGGCCGAGGGCGTCTGTGATGAATACCGCGAGAAGGGCCTCTGCATCTGCACCATCCGCCCGAAGACCTTCATCGGCACCGGCAGGCTGGGCGTGTTCCAGATACTCTACGATTGGGTCGAAAGCGGGAAGAAGATCCCCATCGTCGGCAACGGGAAGAACCGCTACCAGCTCCTCGAGGTCGAGGACCTCGTCAGCGCCATCCATCTGGGGCTGACCGGCCCCGCGGAGCAGGCCAACGATGTGTTCAACGTCGGCGCGACGGAGTTCCATACCGTGCTCGAAGACGTCGGCGCGATGTGCCAGTACGCCGGCACCGGCGCACGCGTGATGCCAACCTGCGCCCCGCTGGTCAAGGGGATGCTCGAGATCGCCTGGACGTTGCGCGTCTCGCCGCTTTACAAGTGGGTCTACGGGACGGCCGACAAGGACTCGTTCGTCTCGACCGACAAGATCCAGCAGACACTCGGCTGGCATCCGGAGTACAGTAACGCCGACGCGTTGATCCGCTCCTACCAGTGGTACCTCGACCACAAGCACGAGCTTGGCCACGCGGAGGGGATCACCCACCGCGTCGCCTGGAAGCAGGGCATCCTGGGCTTCGTGAAACGGTTTATGTGAGGGGAGCCCGGCCGTCCACCGCCGGCGCCACGACCGTTCCAGCAGACGGAAGGGATCATGCAACCGGGGCCAGATGGGGCCCGTCATCGTCCCGCCCCGCATACGGCTGCGGGCCGGGACGATGACACCCATTAGGCCCCTCCTTTCTATGGGCGGTGCGCAAGAGCGCGGGTCACGAGCGCGGGTACGGCCACGTCGTCAAGGCGGTCCGTGACCCGATCTGCGAAGGGACGCCCTTTGGAGGGGGCCGCATGGCGAAGCGTCACGGAGTGACGCGGGGTCTCCATCTGCTCGCAGCCGCCGCCGAGGCGCTGCCTTGTGCGCGGAGGCGCGCCCCCGGTTGCATGCTCCATTCCCTCGCGCGTCTCAACCCGCGCAGGAGTGCCTGTACCCCGGCGCGAACGGATGAACGGACGAGATCGGGCTGATGGACTGTTTCTTCTGCGAAGGGACTGGTATCGATGGCGCGGAGACCTCGTGAGGGCACACCGGGCAGGGCATGCCTCTTCGTTGCAGTCGCAGCCGGCCTTCTGGCTGTGGGGGTGACGGCTTTCGCGGCGGAGTTCGAGGATGCCGACATGGAGCTGCCTGACCGGGGGCCATGGAGCATCTACGGGACGCCGGTCACTGTCGAGAAGAGCACCCATGCGCGCAGTGGCGTGCAGTCGCTACGCGTGGTCACCGACAACAAGGAAACGATGGGCGGCAACTACGAGGGCGCCTCGCACGCGCTCGGGCAGTTCGAGGCCGGGGACCTGCTGCATCTGTCTTTCTGGTATGACGCGCGCGGCGGCCAGAGCATCGTCGTCGGTATCGGCCCAACCTCGTTCGTCGGCCGGTGGGTGCTCTCCGGCACCGACTGGACGCGCGCCGATTTGACGCTGCGCTGCCCTCAGCCGGGGCCCTACAACGTATGGATCAGCCAGGCCGGCAGCGAGGTCGAGTTCTACCTCGATGACTTCTCGCTCGAGGTCACCAAACGCCCGCAGTTGGGGGAGGCCGCCGACGACCGCCGCATGGCTCTCACCGGCGGGCCACTGCGGCTCACGCTCTGTCTTGATACCGGGGCGCTCTGCGGCATAGAGAACCTCGCGACGGGGGAGACCTATGCCCCCGTCGGGCAGCGGCAGCCGCTGTTCGGTATCGAGATGCTGTCCGCCGACGGCCTGGGCTATGAGACGGTGCCGTTCTCCAACGCGCGGCTGGAGAAGGTAGAACCGGCCGGAGCCGACGGGGCCGACCTGACATTCACCGTGCCGGAGCCCTCGATCGAGATAGCTGTACGCATTCGCCTGACAGGCGACGGCGCGGCGGGCTTTGCGGGTCGGGTTCAGAACAACTCCGACAGGACGGTGACGGGGTTCGAGCTGCCGATGGTCTACGGTGTCTGCCCGGCAAACGACCCCGACACCCTCGTGCTTGTTGACCCCTACGTCTGCGGGCGGATCGTGCCTGATGCGATCAAGTCCGGCGGCTGCCAGACCGCCTACCCCGGCCGGGGTGTGATGGGCTGGATGGACCTCTCCGGCGAGGCCGGGGGCATCTACCTGGCCACGCACGACCAGTTCAGCACCGGCACGCGGCTGATGGCGCTGCCGGCGCCGGGCCCGAGCTTCGACATGGCGATCACGAAGGACTGCGTCGTCAAGCCGGGGCAGTCCTGGCGGAGCCCGGAGGCCGTCCTGGCCGTCCACGAGGGCGACTGGCACGCCTCCGCCGACCGCTACCGCGCATGGGCGCAGAGCTGGATGCAGCGGCCCGACCTGCCCGACTGGATCCGCCGCGCCGACGGCTGGGTGCTCACCGGCATCCAGAACGGCATCCCGTTCCGACGGCTGCCCGACATCTACCGCACCGCGCAGTGGATGGGCATCGACTACCTCCACGTCCAGGGCGAGGGCATCGACAATATGTGGTTCGATGAGGATGGCACGCGCCACGGGCACACGATGACCTACCTCTATCCGAGCCCGCGCTTCGGCACGCCCGGCGAACTCAAGCAGGCCGTCGACACCATCCACGAGCAGGGCGGCCATGTGATGTTCTACTTCCTGTATGAGCGCTGGACGCCCAGCCACTCGGTGTCGGAGAACATGGGCACCGGCAACAAAAGCGACATCCCCGCCGAGCTGCGCCCGCCGGCGATGGACTTCTACTACGACAACGCCCTCGTCGAGACGCCCGGCGGCCGACCGCCTGCAGAAAACCCGTTCATGGCGATACGGCACATGTGCCTGGACGCCGAAGGCTGGCAGGAGTGGATGCGCTTCTGGGCTATTGACATCTACGCGAAGCAGTTCGGCGCCGATGGCTTCTACTGGGATGTCATGGGCCGCGGCGGACCGTTCCGCTGCTACAACAGCAGGCACGGCCACCAGGGCGAGAACACCTGGGCACAGGGCTGTGCGAAGGTACTCGNNTACTCGAGACTGTGATCCGCGAGGGCCGGGAGATCAACCCCGACTACTCGGCCGCCATCGAGGGCTGCTCGGATGTGCTCGGGCAGTGGAACGGCTTCCACCTGATGTCCGGGGCGACGATGAACCCGAACGTGTTCCGCTACACCTTCCCCGAGTACCTGCTGGTTGACGGCTTCTCGAATACCACCTGGAAGCTCACCCATCCACAGAAGGCGCGGCGCGTCTTCCTCGACGGTGAGCGCTTCGACATCCACGGCTACGACCAGCGCGTGAAGAAGATCATCAGCCTGCGCAAGCGGATCAAGCCCTTCATTGACTGGCCGGCGGTCTTCAAGGACACGGTGGGGCTGAGCATCTCCGATGCCCGGGTGCAGGCGCGGGGGTACGTACGAACGGACGGACAGAACCGCACTATCACCGTGACGATGATGAATGAGGAGGCGGTGGAGGGGGCCACCGTGGAGGTCGACCTGGCGCCCATCGGCGCGGCGAAGACCGCCTTCATCTTCGGCCTCGATGGCCGCGTCGAGATGCTCGCAGTTCCCGACGGGCAGACGTTCTCCCTGCCGGTGCCGGTGGACGGCGTCTCGGCCGCGGTGATCGTGTCACAGGTTGAGCCTGCCCTGCGGGTTGTCGCGTGGCTGGAGCAAATCATGCGGCCGGGCGATGACGGCCTCGCGCTGACGCTCTTCGCGCCGCTCGACTACCCATTTGGGGAGATATCGCAGACGGTCTCGGATCACGGCATGACCCGCATCATTGAGAACAGCAACGACGTCGCGCCCCATCTCCGCCGCTACGAGATACGTGATGCCGACCACCTCGCCGGTCTGGCCGAGTGGATCAAGGCCACTGCGGATGTCAGATGGCAGGGCGGGGAGGTTCACCCGTGGACCGTGCTGGCTCCCCCGCTGGTCAACGGCAATATGGAACAGGTCCAGGATGATGGACGGCTCGCCTACTGGGGCGCATTGCCATGTGACGAGGACCCCGCCGAGGGGCTCCACTGCATCCGCGTGGACACTCAGAGCGCACCGCAGAAGCATCTGAGCACATTGACGCCCGTCAAGCCCGCCTGCCGATACCGCTTCCGCTGCATGGTGAGGCGCTCGGCGGCGGCAACCGGCTGGGCGGGGGCGCATGTGGTCGAGTACGAAGAGGGTTCGAGCTTCACTCGCTCGGCGGTGCTCAACAGCAGCAAGGTCGGGGAGTGGGAGAGCCTCGAGACGGAGTTCACCAGCCTCCCCGACCCTCGCAGCACGGCTATCTACCTCTACAACTTCGATGAGGCGGAGCCGGCATGGTTCGACAGGCTGCAGCTTGAGGAGATCGGGGGGTAAGTCCCCATGCCCGGACGCGGGCACACGCTGGATGTGGGGCGGGTGATCGCGCCTTCGAGTTCTGCGCAGGAGGCCCCCGGTGGTACGGCGAACCCGAGGCCGGCGCAACTGATCAGGTACGGGCCTGGAGGCCGGGTGTCAACTGTATGGGCATGAGTTATGAGGCAATCTGCAACGACTGTGGAGCGAAGTTCACCGCCAACGAGGGGGGAGGCTTCGTCTTCCACCTGCTCCACTGCGATCGCTGTGGCGCGGAGAGAGCCATCTCCTTCAAGGAGATCGGCGAGCCGCACCTGCGTTACATCAAGGGGTTGGGCGTCCCCTACTCCGGGATGACGGCTGAACACGACCGGCACATCCAGGAGACCTACCCCGGCGATCCGATGGACAGGGACGAGTACGAGGCCGCGGTCGAGCAGCTCTGCGGGCAGTGCGAGTGCGGCGGGGCCTACAGGTTCAATGCGCCCCCGCGTTGCCCCGAGTGCAGGTCGGCAAATCTGCGCAAGGACCCGGCCGCGCGCCGTATCTGCTATGATTGAGTGAGTGGCCACGGCGCCTGGATGACGATCCCGCAAAGAGGGCTCGGGGCGCGGCCGGAGAACTTCTCCCCGACGGTCCGTCAGCCGCCACAGACAGGCACTCGCGTGTGGTAGTATCTTGTTGAGGCAGGCGATGTCCGATGGCCAGGACGCTCTATACGCTGCAAGTCAGCATCCTCCGCGGCCCGATGACGGAGGCGTTCATGCGCGATCACCCCGTTGTCACACGCACCATCGAGATTTGCGGCGACCAGACGCTCAACCAGCTCCATCGAGCGATCTTCGAGGCCTACGACAGGTGGGATGACTGCCACCTGAGTGAGTTCCACTTTGGCCCCAAGCCGCGCGACCGCCACGCCGAGCGCTACGTGTTGCCGTTCATCTACGATGATCCCGATGAGTATGACGAACAACCGGCGGCGGGAAGCACCACACAGACACGTCTCGGTCGGCTGGGCCTGGAGGTTGGGAGCGTTTTCTGGTACTGGTATGACTTCGGCGATGACTGGTATCACGAGATACGCGTCCTGGCCGTTGGAGAAGCCGAATCCGGCGAGAGGTACCCTCGTGTAGCCGCCCGGGTGGGTGACAGCCCGCCCCAGTACGTCGACTGGGATGCCGACGAGGAAGACGAGGACGAGGAAGACGACTTCCGGCGCGAACCGATGGTGCTTCTGGAGTATCACGCAGCATCCGATACGCGACTGACTATACAACATGACTGGGAGTACGGCATGACCCCCGCGCTGTGGACGGCAATCGTTGTCGAACTCGACCCACTGCAGGCAATCCGGGCGCTGGCCGATATTGGCTGGCCCGCACTGGAGTTCTCCACCGAACACCTCGTGATGGTGGCGGAGGCAGCCGAGCCCGAGCGCCTCGCGGACGACGTGCGTGCACTCGTCGACGATCTGGGCATCGCCATGCCTCAGGCCCACTTGCTGCTGCAGGCGAACGTGGCGTCCGCCGATGACGCCATCCGCGAGCGGGATACCGAGACTCTCCTGCGTCAGATCGAGCTGTGCGAGCGCATGGGCATTACAGTCGGGGTCATCCATCCCGGTGGCGAACGCCCCGCCACGCTCGATGCCGAGCGCGCTGAGCGGGCGCGCCGCATCGAGAGCTTCACACGACTTGCGGGCCATGCGGCCCGACACGGCGTCTCGCTGGCGGTCGAGAACATGTGCGACGCGACCACACCGGCACGCAGCGCGATGGGCCGGCGCAGCTACGGCGCGACTATCCCCGAGCTGCACGAGTTGATCGACGCCGTCGGCGCGCCCACTATGGGCATCTGCTATGACACGGGGCACGGCAACATCCAGGGCCTGGATATGGCGGAGGCCGTGCGCCAGTGCGGGGAGCGCCTGATCGCCACACACATCCAGGACAGCGACGGCACCCGCGATCAGCACTACTCGCCGATGCGCGGCAACATCGACTGGGAGCACGGCATTGCCGCCCTGTGCGAGATCGGCTACGCGGGCCTTTTCAACCTCGAGATCCCCGGCGAGCGCGGTCTCCCCTTTGACCTCATCCTCCGGCGGATGGAGGGTGTGCTGGCGACCACGCTTTGGCTGCTGGAGCGTGATATGCCCAGTCAGTGAGGATGTAGACGGGGAGAGGCCGCATCCCGCAGGCGCAGACATTTTCTTGGGGGCATTTATTGGACGCCCTTGGGCGGGGGCGGCTCGTGTTGACTTCCAGGGGTTCTTCATGCGCATTTGGGATGCCGCTTTGTCAAATAAATTATGGCCACA
>DPJP01000266.1:0-285 GCA_003542955.1 Armatimonadota bacterium | reverse complement strand
GAGCGACGCTTCGTGACAAGGAGGAGCCAGGCAGATGCCTACCCCCGATCATGGCGTTGTCGAGTTCAGTGGCCCATCCGGCTCATTGCGCGCACACGGAGATGACGAAGTCGCCCGCAAACTGATGATGTTGATCGAAGGTACATGTCAAGGGTGTGGCGTTAAGGCTGCAGCTGCCAAGTACGGCTACACCCCGGGGCGCTACCACCAACTGTTCAAAGCGTACGAGCAGGGAGGGTCTGAAGCCCTCCGTAATGAGAAACGGGGTCCGAAGACCAGATCCCG
>DPJP01000469.1:14943-19690 GCA_003542955.1 Armatimonadota bacterium | reverse complement strand
CCAACATCGAGGAAGTCTCCAGTTCGATGGAGGAGATGAACAGCACCGTCTCTCAGAACGCCGACAACGCCCTCCAGACAAGCGGAATTGCCGTCCGCGTCGCCGGAGACGCCGAGCAGGGTGGGCAGGCGGTCGGTGAGACGGTCAGCGCGATGTCGCAGATCGCCGAGAAGATCGGCATCATCGAGGAGATCGCGCGTCAGACCAACATGCTCGCGCTCAACGCAGCCATCGAGGCTGCTCGCGCCGGCGACCACGGCAAGGGCTTCGCGGTTGTTGCCGCGGAGGTCCGCAAGCTCGCCGAGCGCAGCGCAGCAGCCGCCCGCGAAATCGGCAACCTGTCGGGCAACAGCCTCGAGATCGCCCGCAAGGCCGGCTCACTGCTCGACGAGATCGTCCCCGGCATCAAGCAGACCGCGGACCTGGTCGCCGAGATCAACGCGGCCAGCGACGAGCAGACACGTGGCGTCGCGCAGATCACCACCGCGATCCAGGAACTCGACAGCGTCATCCAGCGCAACGCGGCCTCGGCCGAGGAGATGGCGGCCACCAGCCAGGAGTTGTCGGCACAGGCGGCGCACCTGCATGACGCAGTGAGCTTCTTCAAGTTCGAGGACCAGCAGAACCGCCGGGGTGGGTACGCCACGCACGGTCCGGCCCCGACCGCCGGCATCGCGCTGGCGTCGCTTGACGAAGACGATGACGGCTTCGAGAGACTGAGCGCATAGCGCCACGCAACGCGCCGGTGTGTAACATGACCACAGACGGGGCCCGCCCTTCACAGGCGGGCCCCGCTTGAGCCAGTGGGCGGTGGGCCTTATCTCCGGAGAATGAAGAGCCTTCCCGAGCGCAACTCGGCCAGTCGCACCAGGGCGTGGCATTCGTCGATCTGTGCCGGGTGCGGCGTCAGGCCGTCCTGCGTCACCTCCATGAGTTCGGATGGGGTCATCCACGGCGGCACTCGCACACTGACGCTTACATCGACGGCCGGCTCGATGGTCGGGGGCTCAGGCTTGGATGCCGGGATGTGATTGGCAACGGCAAGCACGATGGTGTCCGGGCCGCAGAGCAACGCCCGTGCCCACACGCGCTCCTTGGGCCACTGCTCATTGCCGACTACGCCGGTCATCACGTCACCGGCGTCCGTGGAGGCCCACTCTGTGGGATGGCCGAGCAGCAGCGGGCCCTCGATGGCTGCAAGCATCGCGTTGCTGGCCGCGATCTCGGCCCGAGCGGCGTCGTTGTTGCTCTGCCACCCTCCACCGGCCACGGCGTAGGTCCAGCTCGTGAGGCCCTTCATCCCACAGCCGACCGCCTGGACGACGTTCTGGCGGTACTCCTCCGGCAGTGGCCCGCGGCGGTTGCCGGGGACCCCCTGTCCCTCCTGCCAACCGAAAGCCTCCAGGCATGCGTACATCGGCCCTGGCGCCCCGCACCGCCGGGCGTAGTCGAGGCTCTCGCGAACGAGTGTGTGGTCTGCGCCGTAGAAGTTGATCGGGTACGGGTCGAAGCAGGCGATGTCGGCAAGTTGTCCGTAAACACACCAGTTAAGCGGGCGGGTGGTGCCATTCATGATGATCCAACTACTCGCCTGAGGCGCAAATCGCTCGATCAATGGCTGCCACCCGGCATCCTGCAGCCGTCGCGCCCAGTGGCCCAGACCGCGATCGTAGCCTCCGCCAACATTGTCATGTGCGTCGGGTTCGTCGGGCCCCATCACGTAGCGGGTGCGCTCATGCGTCCCGAAGATGCCCGTGGATGTCGTATAGACATCCTGGGCCAGGCACGCATCCAGCGGCGCCTGGTGCCACATCCGCAGATTCATGTGCATATCCGTCAGTTGCTCAAGCGGGGTGTGGATTGAGGTGCGGGGAAAGAGGAACGGGCGCACACGGAACTGCGCCGAGATGGTCTCTCCGCTCTGCGTACGAAGCCCGAGGACGTGGTACGAGCCCTGCTTCAGCGGTTCTGCCAGCCCGGCGACCACGAGACAGACACCGGACGCCATGTCGGCGCCGTAGATCTCAGCCCGCTGCAGCCCCACGCCGTCGAGCATAGCCGCCGTGATGCGGCTGTCTGTGCCGCCACGCGGAGATGCGTACGCATAGAGCGTTTGAGTCTGCTCATCGGTGACTACATAGTCGATGGTGAGTGGTGGCGAAAGGTATGGGATCGTGGCCGAGAGCGACGGGGCGTTCTCGGCGACAATACGGACATCCGCCACATCGCCGGGAGGGCGTCGACGGAAGCGGATGTAGACTTCGGCACACGCCCCTGGCTTGACCAGTCGCGGCCGGACGCGGTACCAGACGACACCCGGCGCGTCCCAGGCATCCCGCGTGAAATCGACGTACGAGTGCTCGACCGGACGCCGGTTGAGTCGGATACTCCGGATCGCCACGGGCACGCGGGAGCTGTTGCGGACGCAGACACGCAACCCACCGAACTGCTCGTGTTGGCCGTAGAAACGCTGAAGCCCCGCAAAGACCAGGCCGACATCCTGCGTCTGGCGCCCCTCGACTGCCTGCGAGGCGGGCGGCGGAGGCGGATCGGGGAGGTACGCGGCGCTGAGTAGTTCAAGGCGCCCCTGAGGCAGCTCGGGTTTCTCCCCCCAGGCGAGCGAACGCAATCCGGTCACGTTCAGCTCGGTTAGTGTGAGTGGCTTCGAGTCGGTGGTGTCGACGCGCAGCTCGTGCAGGGCGTCGTGGCCTGCAGGGAGTTCGGTGTAGGTCGTCACGTCGTCATCGAAGGCGCGGGCGGCATCAAACTCGACCAGTGGGACGCCGTCCCAGAGAATGCGGGCATTCCGGCTTGCGTCATCCGTCGCCCGGGTAGTCAGTCGCACCATGGCGCCGCGCCCCGCGTTGCGGACGAACGCGACGAGAGCAAGTGGATAGCGACCGTCGGCGCTGTAGTCTCTGCGGATGGAGAAGCCTGGGTCCTCAGGCTCAATCAGCCGTCGGTCCTGGCCCGGGTGCAGCAACCGCCCCTCGGCATCCTCGTAGTAGCAGGGCGCTTCGCCCGCGGAGGTCAGCTCGAGCGAGATGGTCCCCTGCCCTGCGCGACTCACAGACTGCTCCCATTGTCGGCGCAACGCATCATGATGCGGGTCGCCGGCCACCTGCAGCGTGTCCCCAACCCCCAACCGCACGGTGAGACACTGGATGAAGTTCGATGTGGAAGTCTTCAGGCCGCTGTGGTTGTCCATCACGACGCGCACCCACAGCTCTCCCCTGCCGGTCAACTCGCCGAGCAGTTCGTCGGTGGCCACGAGCGGCTGCGTCTGCCAATTGTGAACATCACCTTCCTGCTCGCGGCTGGTAGCGGCAAGGCGCCAATCGAGCCCGTTGGCAGAGAGCCAGAGCTGGTTGACGCCACCAAGGCTACGAGCATTGGCTCGATGCCGGACTTCCACGGCGGCGGATGCGATGACGCGATCACCGTAGAAGCGCCACGTAGCCGTGCGATTACGGTTCGGCCCACAGCTCGTGATCGCGCCCTCAATCCACTGCTCCACACCCAGATTCGCGAGGAAGGCCTGATCCACGAAGCGCTGTGTGGAGAAGTCGTCGACAAACTCGAACACACCATCGGTGGGCTCAATGTGAACGCCGCTGTGCTCCCGGGCTGTGCAGGGCGCCGACAGCGCCAGAACAGCATGCAGGCCAAGCACGCAGACGACGGCACAAGCGAACTGGGAACGCATTGTCGGAAGCATCTACCGGCCCACCTCCGTACCTGTGTAGTCGATGAGAGTGAGAGTATCACCGACGCCAACATCGTACACGGTATACGTCTGATCCGGTCGGAACTCACCGATTGCTGCAGCGTCAGCCAGAGCAAACGCCGCCTCGGTGGCGGTGCCCAACCTGTGCATGGGGCCGTCGCCGGCCCGAACCGGCTTGCCGTTGAACAGGCCGGGGTTGACACGCAACTTCATCACCGGCGTCTGCGTCGCGAAGGCGCCCGCCGCGGCGTCGACGGACTTGATGACGCCGTGGGCCAGCGTCTGTGTCATGTTGAGGCGTAACGCCCATCGGTTGCCCCCCGCGGGCTCAACACCCGTGACCGTATACGTTGACGGGCACACATAGCCCTCGCCGTCGACGCGGATGTGCCGACCGATGATCCGCTCCGTGGGAGGGTTACTGCGGGGAGCGGGCTCGACGATGATCGTGTCGGTCTCCGGCCGCACCTCCACGACGCGNNGTTCACACGTCAACTCGGCGTCACCGTAGTTCAGTTCTCCCCCGCCGACCAGGCTGCTCCCGACGACTTCACCCGCACGAGTGGCGATCACGGCAAATCTGCCCCGGAACAGGACTGGCTGCTCGCCGATGCGGGCGGTGCGTAGCGACTCGGGATCGAGCGAGGCGAGGATGATGTCCTCTCTGGGCGGCCCACCGGGCAAGTCGGTGACAACGCGCAAGGCCAACGCATCCGCGCCCGCAAGCGCCCCGTCTTCACCGCCGGCAAGCTCCAGGCGCTCGACACGAAGCACCCGCGGCCCCATCGAGAAGGGCTCGATGATGGCGACGAAAGCACTCCCGGCGGCGGGATCCTGCACCGTCTCCCGCACGACCACGTGCCCTTCCATGGGAGCCCGGCCGCGCAGCCCGTAGCCCTCCGCCTGCGCCTTGATGATCTCGCGCCCGGGCGCGCCTGGCAGCTTCACCTGGAGGCCGCGCACCTCAGCGTCCTTCACGATCAGCGCGCCGTTCTGAGCGCGATACGTCGGGTCGATGCG
>DPJP01000469.1:12710-14902 GCA_003542955.1 Armatimonadota bacterium | reverse complement strand
CGTGCCCAGAACTCCGGCGACAGATCCGTCGACAGGTCGACGGCAATCGGCGCTTCACCGTCCGGAGTGATGGTGATATCCCGGTACTCCCACGCATAATTGTAGTAGTGCAGAAAGCCCAGCGGCCCGACGCTGCCCGGCGCGCCGACGACATCCACGCTACCGGCGGCCTTGCCGTCGAGTGTCAGCGTTGCGTTGCCGTCGCGGATGTCAATGCGCACACGCACGGGCGTGCCGACAGGAAACACGCCGACGGGCATCTGAATGACCTTCCGGTCACCGGGCGCCTGGGGCCTGGTGCAGTAGACGAANNCTGTCGCCAGAGGGGTCGCTACGCCGCGTCATCGTGAACTCGACGGTCACGTCACCGAAGTCGCGCGCGGTAAGGAGATAGCGATCGGGCTGCGAGGAGCCGGAGGTCGGCCGCCAGACGGCCGTCAGACCGCCATCGGTCTGTGCACGGTACAGGTCGTGAAGCCAGCTATAGCCCCGGCCGGTGGTCGGCTCCACGTCGTCGCCCTGCAACGAGCCCTGCGGCTGATGAGTCCATGCAGCGCCGGGATCGTCGAGTGTCACCGTCAGGTCTTCAGGCTTGCCCAGCGAGTGGAGAAGATAGTCGCGTGTGGAGGCGCCGGCCACACGGAATATGTCCACCACATAGAGCGGCTCGCCCGCGGCGTCCTTGACGATGCCGATGGTGCGGCGGTAGAGGTCGGCATTGGGGTAGGCGGGCAGGCAGGAGGCCTCGCACGCGTCAACGAGCGGCGTCTGCGCGAGCCAGTGGTACTCGCCGATGACATTGCTCTTCTGTTCGGCTTCATCCAGCATGACGGTCCAGTGGCTGGCGGTATCGGTTTCCCAGTTGCCATACTTGCGGTCGGTCCAGGTGGTCGGGTAGCCGAGGTCGGCGCTCCAGTCGTAGCCGTAGCGGAAGATGTTGATGGCGAGCTTGTCCGTGTGCCCATGCCCGTAAGCTCCCTTCGAGAAGCTGAACGGCACATGCAGGCGGCTGTTCGCATCGTTTCCGGCCCTGAGAATCGCGACGCCGCCGTCGTCGAACACGTATGAGCCCGGCACATCGGGCGCCGGCGGGGGTGTGACGGCCGGAATCGGCTCGTCGGCATGAAACACCAGCCACCAGTCGGCGCGGCCGCCACGGTACGCCTCCGGGTTGCCGCCGGATGCCGCCATCAGGCGCGAGAGGTAGAACTCGCGGTCCTCCGGCAGCCGCAGCAGAGCCCGCTCGTCGTGAGCCTCGAACTGCGGAAGCGTCCGCAGCGAGACATTCCGCGAGCCGCCGGTATCGCCGATCTGCGGCATCCGACCGTCGCAGTCCAGATAGCGCAGAAAGTCATAGAGCATCTTCACGCGGTAGTGCGGATGGTGGTACACGTCCAGCGGCTCCGAGTACTCCGGCGGAGCAGTGAGCCCGTGCAGCCATTCGGCGATCCAGAGCGGTGTCATTGCATTGCCGCGGTTGTAGCCGGTGCTGTCGTAGATGTACTTGCCGTCGCGGAACCATGAGTTCGTCAGCAGCACCCGCAGCCCGTAGTCACCCTCGAGAGCCTCCCGCGTGATCTCGGGATTGCGCAGGCAGTGGGCCAGCGTAGAGAGCGTGTGCAGTTCGTACATGAGAAAGTCGCCATCCATGTATGGCATGAGGCGGTGGATGTACTCATAGCTGTACCCGAGCAGGTTGCGCTGGATGTTGTAGGTGATATCCTCGGCCGTGACTGCGCCGTCGCCGTTGTAGTCGGCATTGCCACGCTCACGGAAGAAGCCGAGCAGTTCCTGGTCGGTGGCAAGCTCATCCCAGATGAGATCGCAGGCGAGCACGAGGTTCTGCGTGAGGCTCTTCTCGAAGCCCTGGCCGATGTAGCCATCCTGCCGCGGGCTGACACCCTCCACACAGCCGTCATAGAAGCGGTACAGCTCCGCGAGGCGGTTGAGCATGACGGCGGCCTTGTGCGCGTACTCTCTCTTGCCCGTGTAGGCGTACGCGAGGGCGAGATTGACCACGGCCTGATTGGCCCGGTACTCGGACCCGCCGTCGCCCTCGTACGGTGAACTGAAGAGCTTTCCGAGCACAAAGTAGTTGTACGCCGCCACGAAGTAGAAGCGGCGCCCGGCGTCCGGGAAGCCATCCGGCGCAAGCCAGCCGCTGCCGTCATCATGGACCGTCACCTGCTCCC
>DPJP01000469.1:1300-12703 GCA_003542955.1 Armatimonadota bacterium | reverse complement strand
GCACCGTCGTACCACTCTTCGCCACCCTTGCTGCACTTCCACGTGTACGGCCTCTCGAGCGTTGCGGTGAACGAGCTTCGCGCCCCGCCGTGAATCGGGCAACCCTTCTCGAAGCTCGGACACAGTGCCCGTGGGTTCCCTGTGGGCACGAGCTCGTAGATGTACTCATCAGGCTTTCCAAGCCACCAGTCGNNTCCTGATGGCGCCATCCGCGGCATTCCCGGCCCATGCCCGCGTGGCTATGTTGCGCCGACCGCGCTCGAGGTCATCGCGGTCGACAACCGACTGGAAGCCTTCTGTCTTCGGTATCGCCATGGCACGGTCGAGCTTGGGCTTGACGAAGGCATCCATCTCGGCCTGACGCCGTGTGAGCAAATCCGCGCGGATGGTCTCGCTTACCTCGGCGGCATCAATCATGACAACCGGCTCTGACGGCTCGCCGTCGATGATGAGTTCGGCTATCGCCATCATCCGACTTGCGGCCGGCGATGCGCCCTCCGGCGGCTGAGAGATGCGGATGGCACTGAGGCGGGCGCCCTCGATGGGGATGGTGCTGGTCGCGGCATCCTCCGTGCTCGCGACGGTCGCCAGCTCGGACCACCCGGCACCGCGCAGTCCCTCGATGACCGCATTCCGCGGGGTGATAACGGCTCCCCCACGCCGCCCCCAGTGGACCGTGACGCCGCTGACATCAACCTGCCGGGGAAAGACGACGGCGAGGGTGTGTGTGAACTCCCAGTTGTCTGAGACCCAGCAGGTGGTGCGTTCCCCGTCGCCGGAGCCGTCCGTGTTGCCGTCGATGGCCAGGTGTGGATGGTAGCCGTCGAAGCCCCAGCGGTTGCGGTACTGACTCTCTGCGACGGCCACAGTGCCCTCGAGCTGCGTGAGGTTCATCGCGAATGCCCCCGTACAGGCGGAGATGACCAGAAGAAGCGCGACAAGGGCTGCGGCTGAGCCACGGCGAACAGGAGCATATCCGCACCGTCGTCTCTGATGCATGTCTGGCACCCTCCAATCGTCTGCCGCTCTTGGACCCGGCAGTGGTGTATCATTTCCGAGCCGGGGCGGGGTGTCCCTGCAAGGGGTGACCCTTTGATGGTCGTCGCCGCGCCCATTGCGATGGTGGTCGGGCTGATGCTCGTCTGGCTTGCGGCGGTGAGGCTGGCCACACGCGATAGTGCCCTCTCCGCCGCCGCCGGGGTGTGTGTCGGCGTCATCGCGGGGTGGTTTGGCGTCACCCATGTCACGACACTCAGTCTGCGCCTCATCCCCTGGGATGACTATGTCTACTTCGAGCGCATACCACTCTTTCTGGCCATCGTCATGCTGCTGGGATTGTGCGTCGAGCGCGTCCGGCCGCGTCTCAGGCTGCCGGTGTCGGTAATCCTGGTCATCTTCGTTGTCTATACACTCATGGAGGTGAGTGGCCCGCTGGCGTTGGAGGTGCAGGCCGGGAAGCTCAGCGATGAGGTTGACGGCCCTGCGGAAGTCTACCAGTCGACAGGCTGGAGCTGCGGTCCGGCGGCGACGGCATGGGCCCTGAGGCTCAGGGGCATTCCGGCGACCGAACGGGAGTGTGCGCGCCTGTCGGCAACCACACCGCTCCATGGCACCACAACACGCGGCACGCTACGGGCCATCCATGCACACGGCCTGGATGCAGAGGTGACAACCCGCGCGCCCTGGGAGCGCCTCATCAGTGTCCCCAAGCCGGCCCTGACGGACACCTACATCGGCGCGGCCACCGCCCACATCGTGGTGCTCCGAGATGCGGACGACCGCAGCGTCACCGTCGGAGACCCGCTGTACGGCGAGCAGACCTTCCCGCGGGAGGACTTCGAGAAGGTGTGGATGCGCACGGTCATTGAGATCGACGACTGACGCGGGGGCGTGCGATACGGGAACGAGCGACTGCAACCGCGCCTGACGATGGCAGACCGGAAGCCGGCAGGGAACCGCGGATGACGACGATGACGCGGATAGAGGCGACGGCGGAACGGCCAACAGCAGGGAACCGCGAATGACGCGAATGAACGGCAAACACCACGCGCCGCTTCCTGTCCATCGCGCGGCGTCTGCCGTCTGTTGTGCGTCCGCGTCATCCACGCTGTCTGTGGCTACTACCGTCGCTGCCGTCGTCGTTGTCGTCTGAGTGGTCGGCAGTTCCACGAGCCGTGGGCCGTGTATTCGGGCTATTCGCGTCATTCGCGGTTCCAACCGTCGTTCGCCCCGTGTCCTGCAGGCAGGCAGTCGGACACCCCGCGGTGAACAGTGTTCCAGACCGCGGACCGACGTCTCCTGCCATGGAGGCCACCATGCATACCCTCCTGCGACTGAGTGTGAACGCATTGCCTGCTCTTGTGTTCCTGATGCCGGCGCCGGCCGCCGACCAGGCCGACACCGGCGTGGTCAGCTTCTGCGTCATCCCGGATGCCCACACTTACACCGGCAGCCTGCGCCACGTGCCGGCGATTGTCGAGAAGATCAACGCGCTGCCGGTGCAGCCGAACTTCGTCGTGTCACTCGGGGACAATGTCTCCGGCGGGGAGGACCACGACGTCATCGGTGACGCGATCAGCTACCACAAGTGCATCGCCGCCCTGAATGCTCCACACTACTACGTCATCGGCAACCACGAGTGCATCCCAATCGAGTACTACAAGCTGCTGACCTGGGAGCAACTCCTCGGAGCCTGGGGGATGCAGAGCCGTTGGTACAGTTCCGACATCAGGGGGCTGCACCTGTGCGTGGTGGACAGCTGGTCACCGCTGCCCACGGAGGCCTTCGCAGCGGTCTGGCAGGCCCAGCAGGAGTGGTTGGTCGCTGACCTGGCCGCCACCGACAAGCCCACGGTGGTATTCGCCCATGAGGCGATCGGCTTCCAGCAGGAGGACCTGCAGGACTGGATCGACACCGACAACCGCAAGTTCTGGCCGGCAGGCAACTTCTTCGAGACGACGCTGCAGGCCCATGCGGGCAAGATCGTCGGGGTGTTCGAGGGGCACAAGCACAAGAGCCTCTACAAGACGCAGGGCGGTGTCACCTACCACCAGATGGGCGCATCACACGCATGCAACGGGCAGTTCGCGCAGGTGTTCATCGACATGCAGACGCGCGCATGGTTCGTCCAGGGCTACCCGGACGTGTCACCGGAGCAGCAGGACGCCAAGGGTGAGATGCAGATCACCTATGGCGACCGGTCGGTGATGGAGAAGGCGATCGGTCACCAGTGAAAGGCAGCGAGGGCAAGGCCACACGGCGCACAGGCGAGGGCGCCTGTGCTACTGCTCACCCCGGACGCCGGCCGTCGGCGGTGTGGCCCCCCCGTCAGTACTCCACCTCGACCCAGCGGGCCTCGCGCATTGACTGGTATGCCGCGTCCATCAGCAGATTGACCACCCAGCCGTCGTGGAACGTCTCGCGCGGGGTCTGTCCGAAGCGCATGCAGTCGACAAAATGCCGCATCTCCGCCTGGTAGCCGTAGGTGAACGCCTCCTCGGGCAGCGGATAGGTCCATCCCGTCTCCGTTTCGGCCTTCTCGACGAGGTAACCCGTCCCGTGCAGGGAGAACGTCGTCAGCGGCGTCGAGCGCGTCACATCGGTGAAGATGCAGCCCTCCGAGCCGTGCACCTCGTTGCGCAGGTCCAGGCCCCCTCGCGCGGACCATGAGAGCTCCGCATGGGCGACACAGCCGTTGTCGAACTCCATGATGCAGATGGCGTTGTCCTCGGCGCTGGTGCGGTCCCGATGGCTCAGCGTCCCGCCCCAGGCCATCACACGATTGACCTTCGTATCCTTGCCGAAGAAGTACCTGGCGGCCTCGATACAGTGGCAGCCCATGTCGTTGAGCGCGCCCCCGCCCGACAGCTCCGGATTCCAGAAGTGCTCCGCATGCGGGCCGCCATGGGCCTCCCGCGAGCGCACCCACAGCACATCGCCGATGGCGCCGGCCTCGATCTGCTCGCGCGCCTTGACCACCGCCGGAGCGAAGACCTCGGTCTCAGCGTAGCCGTTGAAGACGCCCGCCCTGGTCACAGCATCAAGCATGCGCTTCGCTTCATCGGCATGGCGCGCGAGCGGCTTGGTGCAGACCATCGCCTTGCCTGCTTCGGCGAGCCTGACGGCGGTCTCCTCGTGCAGGTGGTTGGGCAGCGCGATCAGGTAGAGGTCGATGTCATCACGCTCGATGGCGGCTGCCATGTCGGTGGTCTGCTCGGGAATCCCCCACCGGGCACCCAGACGCGCGGCGGCCTCGGCGGAGCGGGAGTAGTTGAGCACCACCTGCTGGTGGTTGACATTGTCCAGCCCCTGCATGTAGAACTCGGCGACGAAGCCGGAGCCAAGCGTGGCAATGCGGATGATGACATCGTTCATGGTCGCCCCTCCATTGTGGCTCAGACCCGCGCAAATGCATCCCGCAGGTTCCTGAGACTCAGCGCAAAGTTCTCCCCCATAGTGCGGGTGAACTGCGTGTCGCGCTCATGAGCCAGCTCGATACCGACGTACCTATCAAAACCAATGTCCCTGAGTGTGCGCCCGAGTTCGACCCAGTCCTGGTCACCCTCCCCAAGAGCCTCGGGCCACCGGTCTCCGAGTTGGTCGCGCAGGTGCAGGTAGATGATGCGATCCGCGTACCGGCGCAGGAAGTCATTGGGCTCGATACCCGCGCGCCGCAGCCAGTTGACATCGGGCCCCAGGGAGATATCGGGGATGCGCTCGATCATTGCCCGGAATTCGTACTCACCGTTCTCTACCTCGTAGGTGTGGTTGTGGAGATTCAGGAGAATGCCACATTCATCGCACAGGTCGATGAGGCACTCGAGCAACTCGGCCTGCGTGTCAAGCTCCGCCGGTGTCTTGAGCCCCTCGGGCTTTGCGCCCGTAGAGACGCCGAGCAACCAGGCGTCGAGGTCGCCGAGGGCCTCGATGAGCACCTGGGCGTGGGCGAGCAGCGCTGGGTGCTCGGCGACATCCCACATCCGACCGCCGAACGACGCGCCGATGACAGGGAGGTTGTAGCGCTCTGACAGTCCGCCCACGTAGGCCGCGTCATCGGCCGAGCGAACCTGCGTGTGCATAACCTCGACGCCGGCGTAGCCGGCAGAGGAAAGATCGGCGAAGACGGTGTCGAGCAGCTCGCGCCGGCTCTCGCCGGGCTGCTGCGCCGTGTAGGCGTAGAGGTGAGCGCAGATATCCAGGTCCAGAGCCATGTGTGCCTCCCGGGATTCGCGCGAGCATGTGGCCTGCGCGAGACAAGAACAGCGCCACAGACGCGATTCCACCCCACCTGTGGCAAATCCTCCTTGACAGCCCCGCGACATCCGGGTTAGCTGGACTGTTGGCGGCGGCGACCACGCTACACGAGGGGTGAAGACTGGATGCGGCGCAAGCCCGAGAGCGAAGCCATCGACGAGATGGCGCAGGCACGTCGCTACCATGCCGTCATGGGCCGGAGCTTCATGCAGCACGAATACCGGCGCATCGGCAGACAGGTCGCGCGGATGCTCCCGGACGGCGGGCGCGTGCTTGACATCGGTACCGGGCCTGGTTATGTAGCCCTGGAGGTCGCCGCGCGGTTGGGCGACAGGGCCGACGTCGTCGGGCTCGACCTCTCGAAGGCGATGCTCACCATAGCGGCGGAGAACGCCCGCGCCGCCGGCCTGCGCGACAACGTAGCCTGGGCGTTTGGCGACGCCGCGAGCATGCCGTTTGCCGATGGGACGTTCGATTTCGTGGTCTCCAGCGGCTCGTTGCACCACTGGCGCGACCCGGTAAGCGTCTTCGCCGAGGTAGCTCGCGTGCTCACGCCGGTGGGCGGGTACCTGATATCGGACCTCCAGCGCCTCAAGTCGCCGTTGCCCAGGGCCTGCGCCTGGCTCATCGGGATGAGCATACCACCCGACTTCCGCAAGCACTTCTGGAGTTCCATCGAGTCGGCATACACGCCCAATGAGCTTGCGGGCATGCTCGACCAGTCGGAACTCGGGGGCTGGACGATCGAGCGGGAGTTCGTCGGGCTCCGCATATTCCGGGCGCCGCGGCAGGGGCCGAGCCGGCGGTGAGCAGCGGGCCGGTGGGTGGCGCACCTCCTGGGGCCGCACGGGGTATCGAACTCGCAGCCCCCAGTGCCGTCTATGCAACCCCGGCAGTCTGTTGTCGGACAGTCAGGTCTGGCACTTTGTGTATGGTTGTCTACACAAGTTTGGTGTAGACTCAGCCGGGGTAACAATGCTCTGGCGGCCGTATCCCGGAGGTTACATCGCGAGTTCCATTGTGAGGCGCTTGGCAGAAGGACCCCACTGAGTAGAGGGCGGGCGACGGATGTGCGCGAGGGACTGGGTGACCGCCCACCGACTGTGTGCCGGCAGTTGCGTCGCCGGCCACGTTAGTGGACTGCTGTGTGCCGCCGTTCCCCCCTGTCTTGCACGTTCCCTGAAACGCGTCTGCGACCACCGAGTTCCGAGAAGCCGGGTTCCCGGGCAGTCGGCGCGCCTGAGATGTCGGGCCGTGCGCCTCCGCAATCCCGGCGATGCGGAAGGCCCGGGCGGCGTCCGACGCGCCCGCGAAGCCGCCTGCGCCAAACACCGTCGGAGAGGCGCGCCTTGGGCACGGAAGTTGCCGCAGATAGTCGCTGAGCGGTGGCGCGAGAGGGTGAGAGAGCTTTGATGTGCGGTTCTAAGCCACGGAGGGAGGCGACCTCTGCGGCGGATGCGTGGGACAGCGACGTGCCCAGAAACACCCCGGCATGTACCATCTTCGTTGCGATGGCCGCATTGCTGTGCTCCGCGGCCGTCGTGTCATCGTGCGCGGCGCCGCCCGGTGCGGGTGAGTGGTGCCCGCAAGCAGGCCCACCGGCGTCGATACCTGTTATCGCCATCGCCATCATGGTTCTCGTCTGCTCGCTGTCCACAGGCCGCGGGCCGCACGCGGCGCCCCACGGCGCAACCGGCGAAGAGGGTGCGGAGGATGCCCTCCACGCGGATGCGCTGCTGCGCGTGAGCGCGGTTGCCGAAGCGATCCGTCAGAAGGCGGCGGAGGCGGCTTCCCCTGTGGATACTCTCCAAGTATGCTGCGATGAGCTCGTGGCGGCGGGGCTCTGCCGGGCAGCGTGGGTCGGCATGCTTGGCGAGACGGGTGAGTTGGTCGGCTGCGGGCACGCCGACCCCGCGGCGAGCCTCGGCAACACAGCCGCTGTGCTGGGCGGGCCGCCATGGCCGCACGCCATTGAGACGCTGATGGCGGAGAGGCGCCGTAAGGTCGTCGGCGGCGCGAGCGACACGATCCCGGAACTGGCGGTTCCCGGGCAGGTGTTACTCTGTCCGCTGTTGATCGGCAACAGGCCGGTTGGTCTACTGGCCGCCGTCCCCAGACCGGAGACCGAGCAAGGACCCGCACCATGGCTCGACGAGGTGCTCTCGCATGCAGCTCTCGGCGCATGCATCCATGCCGAGCAACGTCTAGCGAGGGAGCATGCACAGAGCCTGCGTGAGTTGAGCGACGCGCTGAAGGTCAGCGAGAACAACTACCGCGAACTGGTCGAGAGCGCCCGTAGCATCATCGTGCGGATGGACCTGTCCGGGCGCGTGACATTCGTGAGCCCCTACGCGCAGGAGTTCTTCGGCTACACATCCGAGGAGATCCTCGGGCAGCACGTCGTAGGCACCATCATATCCGATACCGATGCAGCCGGCCGCGACCTGAGAGCCATGATCGATGACCTCTGTCGCGACCCGCGCGCCTATGCCCAGAACGAGAATGGGAACATCACCCGTGACGGACGCCGCGTGTGGGTCTCGTGGGCCAATCGACCGCTGTATGATGCCGACGGCAGGGCAACCGAGGTGCTCTGCGTGGGCACTGATGTCACCGCACTGCGAGATGAGGCGACCGCTCAGAGCGGCATTGCCTCGCGCGTCCAACGCCAGCAGGCGGCGCTGGTGGCTCTGGCCACACACGAGGCCCTGCTTGAGGGCGAACTGCCTGCCGCCTTCGCCGCCATCACCGAGACCGTCGCAGAGGCCACCGACATCGCACGCGTGAGTGTCTGGCTCCTCGAGGACGACGGCGCCACGCTACGATGTCGCGACCTGTTCGACCGGCAGACGCTCGAGCACTCCTCGGGGGTAGCGATGACGGTCGCCGACTTCCCTGCCTACTTCTCCGAGGTGGCATCCGGGAACACTATCGCTGCAGACGAGGCGATCCTCGACGCCCGCACCGCGCAGATGGCCGAGAGCTACCTCATCCCGCTGGGCATCGGCTCGATGCTCGACGCTACCGTCCGTCTTCACGGCCAGGTTGTCGGTGTCCTCTGCCTCGAGCACGTCGGCAAGCCTCGTGCCTGGCAGCCTGACGAGCAGCTCTTTGGCATGGCGGTCAGCGACCAGGTCACTCGCGCACTCCTCAACGCCGAGAGAAGCCGCGCGGAGGAGGCACTTCTGCAGAGCGAGCAACGCTTCCGCTCCACCTTCGAGCAGGCCGCAGTCGGCGTGTGTCACGTGAGCATGGATCGGCGTTTCCTTCGCGTCAACCAGAAGCTGTGCGACATACTGGGCTACGAACACGCGCAGCTCATGGGGCTCAGTCTTCTCGACCTCACCTACCCCGACGACCTCGGCCCCGACATTGCGCAGTTCGAGCGTTTGCTCGCCGGCGAGCTCCATGAGTACACACTCGAGAAGCGCTACGTCCGCAGCGATGGCTCCCCCGTCTGGGTCGAGGCGACAGTGTCGGCGGTGCGTGACACCGGTGGTCGCGCCGACTACGCAATTGTGATCGTGCAGGATGTGTCGGCCCGCAGGGAGGCCGAGTATGCCCTCAAACTGACGCAGAGCGCCGTCGATGCAGCCGCCATGGCAATCACCTGGACTGACCTGGATGGACGCTTCACATACGTCAACGAAGCCACATGCAGGTCCCTGGGCTACACAGCCGATGAGATGATCGGGATGCACGGGTCCGACATCGACCCTGACTTCCCAGTCCCGGGCTGGGAAGACAGGATGCGCGCGCTCCAGGTGGAGGGCAAGGTCTGCTTCGAGACGCGGCATCGCCGCAAGGATGGAAGTGTGTTCCCGGTCGAGGTGACCATCACCAAGGTCGTGGTCGACGACATCGAGGGGTCGTTCAACTTCGTGCGCGATCTGACCGAGCAAAGGCGCGCCGAGCAGGCGCTCCGCGAGAGCGAGGAGCGATTCCGAGCGCTGTCGGAGGTTGCTACCGAGGGGATTCTGGTTCACGAGCAGGGCCGTGTTGTCGATGCCAACGACGCGTTCGCGCGCATGGTCGGCTACAAGCGGACACAGATGATCGGGATGGACCCGTTCAGCTTCGCCGTGCCGGAGTGCCACCCGCGCATGCGCGCAAGCCTCCGACTCCCGCATTCAGGGCCCTATGAGGTTACAGCCCTGCGCCGCGACGGTACTACGTTCCCCGTGGAGTTGGAGGCCCGCACAATGCCCTTCATGGGGCGAGAGGCGCGCGTCGTGTTCGTCCGCGACGTGACGCAGAGGAAGCTCGCTGAGACGGCACTGCGTGAGAGCGAACAGCGCCACCGCAATACACTTAACATGATGCAGGCGGGCGTCGTTGTCGTCGACGCGAACGGCACGACCACCTTCGCGAACTCGATTGCGGAGGAGACTCTGAGCGGTTCGGACGCCATCGGTCAGTCGTTCGAGAAGTGGATCCCGTACGAGCGCCTCCGCGAGGACGGCAGCACGATGCCCGAACACGAGTACCCCATTGTGCGAGTCCTACGCACAGGCGAGGAACTCCGCAATATGACTGTGGGGCTCCGAGATCGCGGCTCGGGGGACACGCGCTGGATGCTCGCCAGTGTCTTTCCCGTGTGCGATGCCGACGGGGCGCTCCAAGAGGCGCTCCTGACATTTGTCGACATCACCGACCGCCGCAAGGCCGAGCAGCAACTCCGCGACAGCGAGGCCCGCTTCAGGGCACTCTCGGACGCTGCGTCCGAGGGTATCCTCGTGCATGACCGGGGGCGTATAGTCGATCTCAATGACGCGTTCGCGCGTATGATGGGCTACGACACGTCAGAACTCGTGGGCGTCGACGCCTTCCTGCTGGCTGCCCCGGAGTCTCGCCCGCAGATGCACGAGAACGTGCGGCGCGGGCACACCGAACCATACGAGATCGTCGGCATCCGCAAGGACGGCAGCAGATTCCCCGTCGAGTTGCAGGGCCGCACCATGCCGTTCATGGGGCGCGAGGCCCGTGTCGTGTATGTGCGCGATATCACCCAGCGCAAGCTGGCCGAGCAGGCCCTGCGCGAGAGCGAGGAGCGCTACCGCCTCCTGGTCGAAAACGCGAACGAAGCCATCCTGGTGATCCAGGACGCGGCGGTCAAATTCGTCAACAGCCGGGCGATCGTTTCGTTCGGGTACTCGGAAGAGGAATTCCGGTTGATCTCCATCCTGGATCTGGTCCACCCGGAAGACCGGGGCCTGGTCACGGAGCGCTACCTGCAGAAGATCGGCGGCGACCCGTCTCCCACCCGTTACATCTACCGGACGATTCACAAGAACGGCGAGATCCAGTGGATCGAGAACAGCTCCGTCATGATCCGGTGGGAAGGGCGGCCCGCCACCCTCAACCTCGTCACGAACATCACCGACCGCAAGCGGATGGAGGAGGCCCTGGAGCAGGAGCGCTCCTACCTGGACGGCCTCTTCGAGAACTCCCCCGATGCCGTGGTCGTGACGGACGGGAGCGGCATCATCCAGAAAACGAACCGGGCCTTCACACGGCTTTTCGGCTTCAGCGCGTCCGAAGCCGCCGGGTGCCTGGTGGACGACCTTGTCGTTCCCAGGAGGCTTTACTCCGAGGGGCAGGAGTACACGCGTGACCTGGGCAGGGGAATCCGCCTCGATTTCGAGTCGATCCGGCAGCGCAGGGACGGCACCGAGTTCCCGTGCAGGGGGCTTGGCCTTCCCGTGACGCTGAACGGCGGCCAGGTGGGGGTTTACTGCATTTACAGGGACCTGACCCGCGAAAAGGAGCAGCAGGAGCAGCTCGCCCGTGCCCTCGAGACCATGGAACGGGCCTGGGAGCAGACCATCGAGGCCCTCGCCTCCACTTCCGAGGTGAAAGATCCCTACACGGCCGGTCACCAGCGCAGGGTCGCGGCTCTTGCCTCTGCGATCGCCCGCGAGATGGGCCACCCGGAATCCTTCGTCACGGGCGTGGAGAAGGCGGCCCAGGTCCACGACCTCGGGAAGATCGAGGTTCCCGCGGAACTCCTGAGCCGGCCCGGCAGGCTGTCCCCCTTCGAGTTCAGGCTGGTGCAGGTCCACGCAGAGGCGGGTTACCGCATCCTCAGCAAGATCCAGCTTCCCTGGCCGCTGGCGGAGATCGTCTACCAGCATCACGAGCGCCTGGACG
>DPJP01000469.1:0-1257 GCA_003542955.1 Armatimonadota bacterium | reverse complement strand
CGTCGAGGCGATGTGCTCCCACAGGCCCTACCGGCCGGCCCGGTCCCTGGAGGAGGCCCTGGGCGCCGTAGGCGAAATGAAAGGAACGGCCCTGGACGAAATGGCCGTGGCGGCCTGCCAGCGCCTCTTTGGCGAACTGCGGTTCTCCTTCCCCGAGTAGGACGCTCACCTTCCACGTATACATTATCCGTTTGTATGGCTTAACCGGATTGAAAAACACTTTTTCGAGTTGGCACTTCCCAACCCGGAAAAACCGCTATTCCCTGATTTCACTAGGTAAATCGCAATTGACAAGGCTTCAGACTCCCCTTATATTCAGACAAATTTCCCCCAAAAAAGGGATTTTTCAAGGCTTGTCAGATATATCACAAGGAAANNNCACCCGTTTAAGGCAGTAAACTGGAAGCCTGGAATCCAAAGCTGGCCAACGGAACATATCCTGAAGGAGGTTTGGCAATGAAGCATGCTTTCCTGTTCGCATGGATCCTGCTGGGGAAGGCCCAGCGCGGCATCATGATTTTCACTTCCCTCGTCGTCGTTACCCTTATCCTGGTCCAGGTGGCCCTGCGCTACTTCTTCAAGCTTCCCCTCATGGGCGTCGAGGAACTCGCCACCATGGTGGGATTCTGGATGTACTTCATAGGTTCGGCCAACGGTTCGCGTGAACGGAGCCACATCAAGGCCGACATTCTCCAGGCCTTCATCAAGAACCAGAAAACCCTGTTTGTTTCGAAGGCGATCGGCAACCTGGTCGTCACGGTNNGGTCCTGGCGGCCATCATGGTCAACTGGGCCGTCCACTACTTCCAGTGGTCCATGAAGAGCTGGGAGCGGTCGCCCGCCCTCATGATTCCCATGGTCTACGCCCAGTTCAGCCTGGTTGTCAGCTCCGTTTTGATGTGTTTCTACTTTTTCGTCGAGTTCCTCGACAATACCCGCCAGGCGATGGGCAAGCCTCCCTTTGCCCTCCCGGACGACGACTTCGGATTCGCCTGCCTGGCCGCCTCGAATGACCAGAAGGAGGCGAAGTAAATGCATATCATCGTCGACCTGGTCATCCTCGTCACAACGATCCTCCTGGGAATTCCCGTTCCCTTCTGCTTCATGGCGGCCGCCCTCTACATGGGCATCATTTTCTTTCCCGACTTTTCCTTCCTGATGACGGTGGGTTTCCGGGGACTCAACTCCCTGACGCTGCTGGCCATCCCGTTCTTCATCATGGCAGGGTCCCTGATGGGCTCGGCGGGAATCGCCGAGA
>DPJP01000054.1 GCA_003542955.1 Armatimonadota bacterium | reverse complement strand
CCCCGGCCCCGGAGAGGTAGGGCAGGCGCCCCCGCCTGCCCTCGGGGTCGGGGGGCCATTCTGCCGGGAGCATGGACGAGCCCGCGCGTCTCTGCGCGGCGGGGTGCAGGCACGGCCCGCTGTCTACTCTGTCATCATCTTCACGTCGTCTCGCGAGAGGCCCATGGCCTCATTCGCCATGCCGGCAATGCACTTCGAGCGGCACTCCACGAACCTCTCGAAGTCGTCGGCCAGGAGTGCGCGCTCGGCATAGGCGTCTATCGCGTGGCTCTTCAGCCACCCCCTCCACTTTGCCCCGGCCTTCTTCTTGAACGCGGCCACATACTTCGATGGGGCCTTCTTTCCCGTCTGTAGGTTTTGGTCGCGGGGTACAAGCATGATGTTGGCTATGCAGTTCATCGAGTTCCAGTCGTCGTAACCGTTCTTCCGAAGCCAATCACGCGGGAAGATATGGTGATAGTGGCGGCTGTTGCTCTGCGCAAGATACGAGTTGTCCAGAGCGACCTCCTCGCCGTTGACCAGGTTGCGGGGCCGCGCTTGGGCCAATAGCGCCAACACCGCGCGGCAGAGCGCGGAGCCGGTTCTGAGCGGAAGCTCTTGTATTTCTCTTGGCAGGATGGGGTGAACTGGTGTCTCGCCCTTCTGGCGCCTCGCAATCGACTGCATGAGCTTAAGGTCTTCGGGCAAGGTACTGCTGGGGTTTGAGCCGTAGCGCTGCGTCAGGCCCACCCGGGCGATGTACTCCAGGATGCGGTCCGTCTGTGCCGCGTCGGGACGCTTGAGGCCGCTCAGGTGGTGGACATGCATGAGGGCCAGAATGATGGACGGGTAACTGAGCAGGCGCAGGCCTGGGACACGTGCGCTCTGGCGAAGAAAGTCGATGCTGTGTTTGAGGCACTCGCGCGCATGGTCCCATGCGGGGATGATCTCATCGCGACCGATCCTGAGGATGGTCTTCTCAGTGATGTCCCCGCGCAGTTGTGCGCCCAGAGCCTGCAGCATAAGACGCGACGCGATGCCCTCAAACCCACAGCCGTTCAGCTCGGCGACTAGCTCCTCCCAGCGGTCGCGTAGGTTGAAGTCGGGCGTCCAGGTCTTCGCCACCATGATGTCAAAAAGGTCCAGCGTCATCCCGCCAGTGTTGACGCGCTCGAACATCTCACAGACGGCGTTTATGGACTGGTGCCGTACTCGTATCACTGGGAAGTGGTAGTTGCGGAACGCGTCGCGTATCTCATCAAAGCGCCGCCGCCTCCGCAGCGACAGGTCCGGGGTGATGTTATGCGCCTTGTCGCCGATCAGATCGTCCAGTCTCACGTACCGCCTGTTGTTCTTGTTGCGGGGTCCCTCTGTGGCGAATATCTGCTGTGTGTCCGGGTTGGCGTCGAGGTCCGCGAAGACAACGTAGGACTCGCCGTTGATGGTGGCGCCTTTCGCGGCAGCGTAGAGCGATGTAATGCGCTGTTGTCCGTCGAGAACGTACGTCACATCTTTGCCCGTTGGTACGGGGGGCAGGTCCAGGTTGCCGATGTTCCTGAGAACGCCCAGAACGTCATCCGTCTCCCACAGCAGGAAGGCCCCGACTGGGTAGCGTTTGCCGATGGAGTCGAGGAGGCTCAACGTGCGCTCGAGGTTCCAGTCGAAGTCGCGCTGGAACTCGGGTATCTTCATGACACCGCCATCGATCTCGTCGATGATATCCCGAAACTCCATGCTTTCCGGCTTGACGCTTGGTTGTGGCATGGTCGTGCCCTCCCTGGAGGTCGTCACACCGGACGACCTCCGCAATATTGCCTTTGACACCGGCCTGACGGACACCGCCACCACACGCGCTATCGCACAATCTCGGCCAACTGATGCAGGTTCTCCTCTGTCGCCATGAAGAACAGGCACCGGCCCTCGCTGCGGTCGGCCCACAGCCGGCCCAATGCGTCCTTCTCCTTCGTGTCATCGTTGGTGAGGAGGTGTTTCCCCTTGTACTCCACGACAAGGTACCGGCCGTCGTTGAGTTCCGCGACGAAGTCGGGATAGAACTTGTCAGATGGGGTCGGCAGCCAAAAGGAATGCCGGGGGTTCCTCTCGATGTTGCGAACCCAGTGCTTTACCTCCGGGCGGGCGTCAATGGCCAACGCGCACTCCCACTCCTCACATCCATGCTTCAACTGCCCCACCAGGCCGTAGTAGTGCTTCTGGAACTGGTGCGTGCCATCGTAGTACCACGACGCAGGATAGTTCCGAGGGTCGTATCTCAGACAGAGATCGGGTCTCACCTCAACGGCATCGAGATCCACCAACTGCGCCTGGAATGTGCCGCGCCTCGCTTCCTGGCGGTGATCGGCAATGCGCCTGATCGCTGCGTCTCGCAGCCGGAACCGTTCACGTGTCAGCGTCTCAAGACTCATGTCGGGCTGCTCCAGCAGGACGTCCACCATTCGGGAGAGGAACACCAGGGAGTGCTCCTGTGCTACGTCGGGGTGCGGGATGTTGCGGTCGAGCCAGTTGACAAGCCTCTCCTTCGTGAATGCTCGCTCGTACTCCAACAAGGCCAGTTGCTCCGCCTGCACCTGCTCCAAGTACGCGACCTTCAGGCCATTCTCCGTCACCGCTATGTCGCCCGCGCCGCCGATACGTCTCGGCGTGAACTCGTTCGGTCCAAGCGTGGTATCACAATCGGCCAGGCTCCAGTCCGCTGGGAGGTAGTCCTCGGGCTCCCATAACTCCCGCTGTCCTCCAACATTGACCGTGAACCTCGGCACCTCGAAGAGTGTCCCGGAGTCTGCCGGCGACAGCCGGCCGCCCAGGTCGGGGGGAAAGAGCGTGCCGGGGGCGAAGAGCTGCCCCTGTCCGGCTTGGACGGTCCGTTGGGCCTCCAATCGATGGAACCCGTTGCTGATCAGGCCCTCACACAAGGCGCTCGCAGTCTGCTGGAACCGCTGTGATGCTACATACGCGTACGCAGCATTCAGCTCCTTGTTCTGCTTCTCTCGTGCGTAAGGGAGCCGCATGATGCGGCCGAGTATCTGCTCGACGGCTGTCGGGGCGCCGATCTCCGCAACCGAGCAGAGGACATACGCGAACGAGCAGTCCCAGCCCTCCCGGAGCGCCTGTATTGTTATGATCACCCGTACGGGACAATCAGGCGACAGGAGGTCATCGTCGGCTATCTCGCGGCGCTCACCCGTCGCGACCCGCACCTGATCAGCGGGGATGTGGAAGTCATCAATGACGGCCCTCTCGATGACATCGACGGTGAGTGTCTCGCGGGACTGGCTGCGCGGCTCAGCCTGGATCAGGACGATCGGGCGCAGGTACTCGCCGGTGAGTGCAGCCTCATCCTTCGCACGCTCTTCGAGTACCTCCCGCTGCCGTAAGGCCTCTGCCACCACGTTGCGCCAGTCGGGCAAGGTCTCCAGGTGCAGAGGCATCTTGATCATGCTCTCAGCCTTGAGCTCCCAGGCCGACACGTTGCAGAGCACGTTGCTGGCGAACAGGCCGCGCTCAGGGTCATGAGTGCGCTGGGGGGTGGCGGTGAACTCGATCACGCATGCAGGGCGGAACCGCTCCAGAGTGGCGAAGGACAGCGGTGTGCGAGCGTTGTGGGCCTCGTCCATGATGACCACAGGCCTGCGCAGTCGCAGCACGTTCGCGAGCGAATACGCGGGGCCCCCGCCGTCACTCTCCAACAGGGCTTGCTGTTGTGGCGAGAGCCCCTGGAAGTGGCTCATCAGATGACCGCTCGTCTCATACACCTTCCGGCCCTCTGTATCTTCCACCCTCAACGCCGCCAGAGTAGACACGATAACGCACGTCTCGCCGTCGAGCACCGACCGCGGGACGTGCAGGGCGTCACTGAGATTCAGCACGCTCACAGCGCCGGTGCCGAGGCCGTTCTCCAGGGCCTCTCGGTATGGGTGCCGAGGGTCGCGCAGAGCGGCAAGGGTCTGTTGGAGTATCTGGTTTGTCGGCACGAGCCAGAGAACGACGCTGTGCTCCGCCTCGACCAGTTCCCGCGTAGCCAGGCCGACGGCATGGCAGGCCATCACCGTCTTGCCGCCGCCAGTCGGTACCCGCAGGCATACGCAAGGCATGTCGGGGAGCCCGGGCACCGGGTGATAGGGTTCATCCGTCGCCACAATGAACGCTGTCCTTGCGCCCTGGTCTCGCGCCGCCCGCAGGTATTCGCCCAGCTTGTCCAACGCCCGCTCCTGGTACTGTTTCAGGGCGAACATGGCTACCGCCCTCCCTCGACCTCGTAAGGGATATGTCGGAACACCACACCCGCCGCCCGAAGCCGATCCGCACCCAGCCGGCACCCCACGCCATAGACGACGCGTCGCCCGTCATGAGCCGGCAGACTCTCCAGCACCGCACGCGTCAACACGTTACCGCCGCCGGGCCTCCGGTCCTTGANNGAGCACCCCGTTGTAGAGGAGATAGTACGCCGTGTCTCGATGCGTCCCGAGCAGCGGCGTGTCGCCTCGTATCTGTCCCAGCAATGGCTCGCGCGTCTCCGCGAACCAGACGTGGCGGGCGAGGTCCGCGAAGGTGACCTCGGGGTTGATGCGGCCCATCTCGTCGAAGAGCGTCGCACCGAGCGTGCAGTACCGGAACCCGCCGCCCAGACCCTCCACGGTTTCCTCGCCGCCGCCCGGCCTCGTGCACTTGTATCCTTCGCCCACCCGCTGCAGGCGCTCCCGCGTGACCTCGCGCGCGATAGCGCGATCCATCTCCACCAGCACAAACTGTCTGGTGCCGCCGTCATGATGGTTGAGAGCCATGACCGCGTGTGCGGTTGTCCCTGAGCCGGCGAACGAATCCATGACCAGCGAGTCAGGCTCGGTCGTCTGCTGGATGAGCTCCTGCACAAGTGATCGCGGTTTGGGGAACATGAACACATCCCCTCCAAGCACCTGACGGAGTTCAAGCGTCCCTTCATTCGTGTTCCCGCAGTCCACGATCGACGAAAAACCCGTGTGGTCACGCTGCAGTTCGGAGAGGAACTTCTTCTGTCGCGGCCTACCTTTGCGGCTTTTCGGCCATAGCACGCGCCCTTCGGCGATCATCTGTGCGATTGTCTCCCGGGAGAAACGCCATCCCATGCGCGGGCAGTCGTAGATGTCGCCTGTTTGAGGGTTCTCAAGGCTGTAGTGCAGGTTTGGCCTGCGCGCCTTCGTTGCGAGGCCCACCATGTTGTCGCTCGTCCACGGACCCCGAGGGTCGCCATCGGGATTCGCGTATCTACTGGTGTCGGTCTCTAGCCCTCGGAACCTACCATCTGGCCCCCGGTAGACGACGACGTACTCATGGTCGACGGACACGTTATGCAGGCTGCGATTGTCTATGTTCCGGCGGCTCTTCCACACAAGGCTGCACACATACCGGTCGCGCGGCAGAATCTCTTCCATCATCACTCGGAAGCGTGCGACTTCCCCCTGGTCGTTCAGCGACACCATGAGGAACCCGTCGTTGGCGAGGAACTGGGTCAGAAGCCTGATGCGGGGGTACATCATGCAGAGCCACTTGTCATGACGAGTGAGATCGTCAGACTCAGCGCCTACTACCTCTCCCAACCAGGCCGCTATCTCCGGGCTGCTCACGTGGTCGTTGTACGTCCAACGTTGTTCGCCCGTGTTGTACGGTGGGTCGATGTAGATGCACTTGACCTGCCCCGCGTAGTGGGGAAGGAGTGCCTTCAGTNNCCCCGCGTAGTGGGGCAAGAGGGCCTTCAGAGCCTCGAGATTGTCACCCTCGACGAGCAGGTTGCCGGTACCCTCTTCGCCCACCGACAGGTCGTCGTGCCCCTCCAGGAGACGATATGGGACCTCCAGGTGGTGATTGACGACTGCCTGTTTGCCGATCCAATCCAGAACTGGCATCGCTCAACGCCTTCCCCATCGTGGCTGGCGTGGCCTCGTGCTCGGGCGTCGGCCGCCGCCATTATCCTACGCGGTGGCATACTTCGTCGGCTCGGGTTGCACGTCCTCCCCCTACTCGTACACTCCAGTTCACCGACGGAGGCTTCGGTACATGCCCGGCCCCCTTCCTCATCCCCGGGGGGTGGGGGGTAGCGGACGGANNCCCGCGCGCGGAGGCGCGGTCTCCTGGCTGGGTTCACGCGCGCAGTCTCCTGCCTCGTCCCCTTGGGGTGGGGGGTAGCGGACGGACGAACGGATGGTAAGGCAGGGGCGAGGCGTTAGCGAACGACCAACGATGGACGCGGCCCGGCAGGTCGTCCTTAGCGGCCCGTCGGCAGCGGGCGATAGTGGTATCAGACGCCGCCTGAGGTAGAG
>DPJP01000086.1 GCA_003542955.1 Armatimonadota bacterium | reverse complement strand
GCAAGGTTGCCCCGAATCAGCGGCCAGCGGGTCCACGGGTACTTTTCACCGTAGTCCTCGATCTGTTGACGGGTCGTGACAATGGTCCCATCGCTACGGCGCACGGCGGCGGCCCACACCTTCTTGCCGCGCATCATGACGCCCTCGATGATCGCCTGTCCGCCGTAGAAGTGGCTCTGTTCGCTCATCGCTTTATCGCTTGTCTGCACTCACCAATCACCCAGGCCCACCTGGGCCTGGGTGAGAGCATGGCGATTGCGCGGCAGGCCGCTATTTCTTGGCCTTGCCCGCCTTCTTGGTGTCCTCTTCCGAGTACTCGGAGTACTGCGACTGCAGCCCGTAGCGCTTGATGAACCGCTCCACGCGCCCCTCGGTGTCCACGATCTTCTGCTGACCCGTGAAGAAGGGGTGGCACTGGCTGCAGATGTCGACTTTGAGCTCCGGCTTGGTGGAGCGGCTCATGAAGCTGGCCCCGCACGCGCATGAGACTTTGCACTCCACATAATCCGGATGGATACCTTGTTTCATCTTCTACACTCCCGATCTGTCAGTACTAACGCCCGAGCAGCCACATATCTATCCCACTACGCCTGTCCCACTGGACCATGGCTGCTTGCAGGAACGATATTATACAGCATCACACCTGTGATTAGCAAGAACGCTCGCACCGAACCAGCCGGCTCGTCGGGCCGGTGGAGCACCAGCGCCGGAGGCGCGGGGTCAGACCCCATCCTGCGCGCTCAGCGGGATCACAAACTCCTCCCCTGCCGACACTGTGTAGAGGTACCCCTTGGAGTAGTCCTGCGGGTCCGCGAACTGCTCGATCAGTGTCTTGTCACCCACGGAGAGCACTCGGCCCCCGTCGCGGATGTCGGTGATGACGTAGCAGGCATCTGAGCGGGCCTCGTTGCGCACGATGATGTGCCGCCCGATGAGTGTTTCCGGGGCGATACCTGATGCCGTGAGCGGCGGATCGACGCTGATCAGGTTGTCGCGCCAGTCGGATGTGTCGATGCCGGCTATGGTGCCGCTGATCTGGGCCGCCGGGGCCGTCAACTCGTAGTCACCCAGGCGCAGGTAGGTGCCCCGGACCAGCTTCGCGCCGGTGACGGCCCCGTTCTCGACCCGGACGAACGCGTACTGGGCATCTGTCGCCACACCGCCGGCCTCCATATCGCCCGGATTCTCGGCGATCAGGACTGTATCCGTGCGGCCGTCGGTCAGAGTCACCCGCACTGCCGAGGCGAAGCCCTCGACCTGCCGGCCGGTGATCTCGAGCGGCTCTGTCGACGCGATGAATGGCGTCGGCTCGTAGGGCTCGAGCACCGAGACGAACTGGCTCTGGAGGCCCTCCCCGAGGTTGCTGCGGATCACGTACCAGTAGTAGTCATCCTGGTAGCGATGATGTGGCGCCTCGCCGATCGCCAGGGCCACCTCATCAACCGGGCTGAGGCAGTGGAGCCTGAGGTGAGGATCGCGTCCCTCCGTCATCGTGCCATCGGGGTTGACGCCGTCCCAGTCGATCCAGCAGCTATCGGCGGTCGCATTCCCCCGGCTGACATCGCGCAGGTAGGAGAACGCCGCGCACCCCTCGTCGGGCTCGAGGATCTTGGCCGCATACGGGATATCAGGCCCGGCGAAGGTCCCGGTCGGTTGCTTTGTGACCGCGAGGCCATGGGTCTCGATGTGCTGTCCGGCGCCGTTGTTGACCATCCGGTGATTCGTGCCGCCGCGCACCCAGAAGACATCCACGGCGTANNCCGAGACATCGATCAGGCTCAGCGCGCGCCGGTAGGTGGTCACACCCTCATACACCGGCGGCCCGCCGTCGATGATCGCGATGCGGGCGCTACCCCCGCCCTCGAACAGCTCGGTCTTCCCGCTCCAGTTGCATGCCTGCTTGCGATCGTTGACGGTAACGGTGTTGTGGCTCATCGTGTGATTCGTCCACGCGTGCCGCTCGGGCCAGGCGCCGGTATACAGTGGGTAGCCGAGGTCGGGGTTCATCACGAACTGCTTGGCGAAGATGCCGATGTTGAGCCTGTCCTTGTGCGGGTGCGACCCGCACGTGCGACCGTATGAGACATACGCTGCCCGGCCGCCCTCAGTGGCCTCACTCTGCAGGATCGCCATTCCGTAGCCGCTGTTGTTGACACTCTCGAGCCGAATCGGCAGTGCAGGTTTCTTCGCCACCAGTTCGTTGATGAGCGCCTGCGGGTCGGCGTCGAAGATGTCTGCGAGAGCCTCGAGCTTCGACTGGTCGTGGCCGGCCGAGTGCCATATCTCCTGCGCGATGTCGTCGGTCCCGTAGGCTCTGAAGCCGCTGATGAGCAGGTCGATGGGCTGGGTCACCTGCGTGTAGTGCTGCGCCTTGCTCGAGTCCCCGAGCGCGGGGCTGACCTCATTCAGGCACCGGTAGGCCGCCGGCGACACAAAGACCCACTTCAGCTTGGGGTAGTCGCGGTAGATGTCCTGCTTGGTGTAGGCCGGATATGAGCGCAGCAGATCGGCGACCGGCACCAGCGAGTTGGGGGCCCTTGAGTAGCCCGGCGCGGCCTCGAAGGAGGGACCGTCACGCGAGACGAGATCGACCAGGATCGTCGGGATCATCCCGCCGTCCGGCTCAAACAGCCAGTCCAGGTAGCGCTCGGTGGCCTCCGGCCGGTCCAGGGCGATCGCGGCGTGGGCCATCGCGCGCTGCGTGGAGCCCACGTTGCCGGCAATGTTCTGGGCGATGACCGCCTCGCAGAACAGTGTCAGCAGATCGTCCTCGATATGGCGGGCAATGCCGGTCGGGTCGGCAATCTCCGGGAGACCGCGGTATTGCTCTCGCATCTGCGCGGCGAAGTCCACGAGTTCGTGATCCGCGGCCAGGTACTCGTAGATGGTGTCATAGCCCTCCGAGAGCGTCGAGGCGGTGGATGTCTCCCAGATGCGGCCCTGGATCATCCCCTTGCGGCTGCCGCCGTCGGATATGCCCCAACCATTCTTCGCCACGAACGAGTAGTCGATATTGGGGTAGATGTCGGCGAACCGGGCCAGCAGCACGCCGGCCTTGTGGGCGTAGAGCGGGTCGGAGGTGAGTGCATACGCATTCGTCAGCAGCGAGACGGCCCTGATGCACTCGGTCCACCGCCAGTAGGTGTAGTGGGCGATGAAGGTGAGGGTGTCGTCCCCGTACTTGAGCCCAAAGCCGTCATCGACCCACTTGAGGTGGTCGGGGTCGTTGGGCTCGGGGTGCTCCGGATTGAAGAGCAGGCTCTTGTCGGCCTTTTCAGGATCGAACTCACCACGGTCATCCAATCCAGACTCGTAGTATGCCCCGTAGTCATTGGCCGGGAAGAATGCCTTGCAGTTCTTGCACTGGAGCTTCCAGGGGTGTTCCTTGCTGTTGTAGGCCCAGCGGTTGTAGGAGACCTCCCTGACCTTGAAGAACTCCTGTCCACAGTTGGGGCAGCCTGCCGTCTGGTGAACCCCGCAGTTGCGCGGCACCCACTGGCTCGGGACCATCCGCCAGAGTTCCTCGTCCGACATCGCCGCCAGCGCCGCCGCGGCGCCGACGGCCCGCTGCTGCTGGGTCTTTGCCCAATCATACTTCTCGACATTCGCCAGCGCGTTCTGTCGCATCTGCGCGGTCACAATGTGGCTTGCCGTCTTCGCCCCTGCGCCGCCACAGGTAAGCACCAGGTACAGCACCACCAGCACTACGATTGCAGCCCGGATACCCACACTTCACACGCTCCCTTGCGTCTCTGTCCTGACGGTGTCGTCACACCGGAATACTGATGTAGCAGGTCCGGAACGGTCAACTGCCCGACCCACGCGCGAACAGGTTGTAGACCACCGTGTGCAGGCCAAGCATGCGTATACCGGTGATGATGACCAACACACCGAACATCTTCCTTAGTGTATCTGTTGGCAGCACGTTGGCGAGCGGGGCGCCGATCCACACGACGCCGATCACCGCCGTCAGCGACATGACCGCCACGGTCCGCCAGTCTACGTTGCCCAGCACCTGTGTAAAGCCGATGGCCTTCGTGAACCATACTGGACCCGCGAGTGCCACAACAGCCAGCAGCAGTGCCCACAGCGCGATCGGTATAGCGATGCGCCACTCGGTCGGGTCCGCGTTGATGTAGTAGCGCAGGCAGCCCGCCACCGACATCGGCACCATCAGGGCCAGTGCCGTGCCCTGCGCCATCTGCTGCGGGTCGTCGAAGAGCTTGTCCCACCACAGGCTGAGTACAGGCACGACCACGACACCTGCGCCTATGCCGAGCAGAGACGACGTTACGCCGGCGACGACTCCGAGCAGGCCGACGAGTCCGGTCAGACTGAGCGTCCACTTCAAGGCAATCTACCTCCAGAGCCGTGCGCACGTCAGATTCGGGCATGTCCGGAAAGCCAATGGCCGGGGAACCATCACGACTACCGTGTCGGCCCGCCCATGAACAGATGGTATACCGCCGTGTGCCATCCCATCATTGTGACGCCGATGATGAGCAGCACCGTGGCGAAGACGTACCGCAGTGTCAGCGTCGGCAGCGCGTTGGCAAGCGGCGCCCCGAGCCACACGACGCCGATCACGGCCGTTACCGACATCACCGCCGCCGTCTCCCAGCTGACATGGAAGATGCCGTCCTGGTAGCCGATTGCGCGCGCAAGCAGCAGGGGCAGGCCGGCGACGATGACGGAGGCGACGAGGGCATAGGTCGCGATAAGCAGGGCGAGACGCCAGTTGCCCGGCTCGCCGCCGAAATGATAGCGCAGGCAGCCGGCGATTGCCATCGGCAGCATCAGCGCCAGCGCTGTCCCCTGTGCGAGTTTCTGCGGTGTCGCGCAGGTCTTGTCCCACATATAGCTCAACACGGGCACCACGATAATGCCCGCACCCAGCCCAAGCAGAGACGCGATGATTCCCGCCACTAACCCCAGGGTGCCGACAATGCCAATGAACTTCCACGTCAGATGCATCGATGGTGTCCTCCGCGCCACAGAGATGTCTTGTGGAGCGGATTATAGCATAATCATCCAAGAGGGGGCGCCCACGGGCGAACAGGTCGGTTACTCGAAACTGAACGTGATGGCGCCCTTGCGCCAGGAGCCTGGGATCAGCAGCCGCTCGCGATTGGCAGATAGCTGCGGCTCCTGCTCCATCCCATCGACGCGGCCGGCGGCAGCCGTGATGCGGTGCCCGCGAGTGCGCAGGACCAGGTTGCGGCCCTCTCGCGCCGTGTTGACGAACGAGAGGATCGCGCCGCTCGGCGTCGTCTCCACGCCCCAGTGGAGCCCCTGCCCATCGGCGATATGCACCACCGGGCCGCGCATCACCCCGGGCTCGTCCCACCAGCGCGCCGGCACTCCCCGCATCAGCCAGATGCGCGTATCATCCCGGTCCTCGTAGGCCATCGCCCAGGCGAGCATCGTCGGGACGGTGAACTGACACGGCGCCACCTGCCCCGCCGTCGGCGCCCGCACACCGTTGGTCGTCGCGATCGACACCTGCTCGAATGACAATAGTGTGCCGGGGTCGTGATGGTGTGCCAGGTGGGCATACATCAGCAGCAGGTAGCGCTCGATCTGATCGGTCTCCAGCAGCGCCCGCGCCACGTGAATGACCGGCCAGTCATCCAGGTGGTCCTTGAACCGCGTTGTCCCCAGCAACTCGCCCCGGTGCCCGCGCCGCCAGTTGAGCAGCGCCGACATCAACTCCCCGGGCAGCTCCCCGGAAGAGGCCATCTCCGGCAGATACCGATAGTTGCAGTACGACGCATGCGTCTCGGGCGTCATCTCGGCCAGTGGCTGCTGCTGGTCGGGCCCCGGCGGCACAAAGCCGTCCTCGGTCGCGCCGGCGAACGCCAGGCTGCGCACGATATCCTCCCGATATGCGTCGGCCTCCGTCAGCAGCGCATCACCCTCGGCAACACAGCCCGCAAGGCCCGTCGCACAGAGCGTCCGGCCCCACTCTCGCATCGCCCGACAGACCCACAGGTCGCCGGCATAGTAGAACTGCTCCCACTGCCCCTCCCGGTGGTGGTAGTCGGCCTCCGGGAGGCCCGGGATCAGCCCGTGGTGCGGATTGCTGGATGGGTAGAGACCGCGTGTCTTTTCGCGCACGGCGAGCAGCCTGCTCCAGATCGGCCGGACGATGGGCAGGTGGTCGCGGACGAAGTCGACTGCACCGGTCCTGCGGGCGATCTCCGCGGCCAGGCAGAGCAACTGCCCATGCTCGGCAACGCTCGGGCCGTAGTAGTCGAGTGTGCCATCGCCCCGCACGTAACGGTACAGGTAGTAGAGCAGCCGCTGCGTGGCCTCCCGCAGTTCGCCCCATGCCAGCAAGGCCTGGACGGCACTGATCACCGTCGGCGGGAAGGAGTTGTGGCACGCCTCGTCGTACTCACCCATCCCGTAGCGCGGGCGCATCCCGCGTGAGGTGAGTATCCCGAGGCGCAGGGACGTACGCGCCCCTTCGAGCAGCTCCGCCTCCGGCGCAGAGAGCCCCGGCAGCCGACCGGTTGACCGGGCATCGCGGAGCACTCCGAGCAGAGCGGCGTAGAACTCGCCGCCGGACACCTCTGCGGGCGCCGGGCCACAGCGGAGGAACGAGTACTCTCTGTCCGCGGCCGTCCTCCGCCGCAGCCAGACAACGGCCTCACCATGGGGTCCGGGGCAGAGGAAGCTGAGTTGGGCGCTCTCCTCGCCGACACGGTGGGCAAGCACCACCGCCTCGCTCCGATATGCAGCCATGTCAGGCTCGCGAGTACTGCGCGAGAGCGGGATCTCCCAGTAACCGTCGATGCGACCGTCGCGGTGCACCCGGGGGCGTTCTGCCAGGCGAGCGTCGGCGAGGAACGCATGGGCCTTCAGCGAGGGCATCTGCAGTCGCACCGAGCCCAACTCGGGATCGCCCGCGGCCAGCACGGCATCGGCGAGCGGGTCGTGGCCTGCCGACATCACCGCATCCAGCTCCGTCGCGGACCAGTCGGTCCGGTACTCCCCATACACGTCGATGCGAGACGGCCCAAGGGCGGCGGCGCCTGCCGCATCCACGAGCACCATGGCGCCATCGGCCTGCTCGAACACCGCCATGCCCACGCCCACATCCGCCAGCAGCACTCGCGCACCAGTCTCGCGTGCCGCCTGCTCGGCATTCAGGCACTGATCCCCGCTGAGAATGAGAACATCTTCGCCCTCGACGACAATCGAACACCGCGACAGCTCCATGACGCTCTCCTCATTGTGTCAGGCTATCGGCTGCAGCACTGCGTCATTTCCTCTCCGGACTGAGTATCCCTCGCGCCGAGCCGGCAGGTGTGACCCCGGCCCCGCGGGAACTCTTTGGAGTTCGGACCCACCGGCGTCGGCATCGCGATCATCGCGCGGGCGACGCCGCGCGGAGCAGACCGAGTGCGAAGGGAACACGACACATGGGGTCACAACTCCACGTCGGAGCAGCAACGGCAACCATCACACCAAAGCTCGGGTCTCACATGCAGGGCTACTTCGGCGACCGCCTGGCCGATGACGTTGCCGATGATCTCCACGCAAAGGCTATTGTGCTCCGGAACGATGACGCAGCCATCGCGATCGTCGTCTGCGACATCATCGGGACATACAAGGAGTACATCGACATCGCCCGAGCACGGGCCGCCGAGCTGACGGGCATTCCCGCCGAGAACGTCTTCATCTCAGCCACCCACACCCACTATGGCCCGACCACGCTCCAGTTGGCACACCTGCCGATGGAGACTGAGTACACGCAGTGGGCGATGGAGCGCGCCGGTGACGCGGTCAAGCTCGCGTACAACCGCCTGCAGCCTGCCACATTCGGCCATGCCTCTGCGTACTGCCCCGAGCAGACACACAACCGCCGTTGGCACCTGAAAGACGGCACCGTCAAGACCAATCCCGGCTTTCTCAATCCCGACCTCGTCCGGCCGGCCGGGCCGAAGGACCCCGAGATCGCCATTGCCGCGTTCCATGATGAAGACCGGCACCCGANNGCCGTGCTCTGCAACTACTCACTCCACTATGTCGGCAGCCCGCTGGCCACGACGATCTCGGCCAACTACTTCGGGGCCTTCGGCAGAGCCCTGCAGCGCATGGCGGGGAATGAGTTCGTTGCGGTGATGGCCAACGGCTTCTGCGGAGACATCAACAACAACGATTTCGCGCGACCGGCGCCCGCCGAGGACTACCCCGGCGAGCACGTCGAGCGGGTTGGCGCCATCATCGCCGCCCGCGCGTATGCGGAGTGGCTCCAGATTCGCGACTTCGCATCCGCCCCCCAACTGGAGGCGCAGACAGAGTTGGTCGATTTCCACCGCCGCGAGCTGTCCGAGGACGAGTTGACCGCCGCCCGCGAGTTGTACGAGGGCAAGAACGACCCGACCGACACCGAGTGGATATACGCCCTGGAGGCGGTGAAGGTCTCCGAGGAGCCGGTAGTCAGGCCGACGCCGCTGATGGGCCTGCGCATCGGTGACCTCGGCGTTCTGGGTATGGGCGGGGAGATGTTCTGTGACTACGGCCTGCAGGTGAAGGCCCGCTCACCGTTCGCGCGCACGATGACTGTCGAGCTTGCCAACGACTTCCTGGGCTACTGCGCGACCGATGTGGCTCTGCAGCAGGGCGGCTACGAGACGAGGCTCTGCCGCTGGGCGAAGGCCGCACCCGGCACCGAGCAGCGGATGGTCGACGCGGCGGTGAACGTGCTCAACAGACTCCACTCTTGACCCGAACGGTCAGGTCGAGCAGGTGATCACAATGGGAAGAGCCGAGATGACCGGTCGTGAGCGACTTCTCACGACGATACGACACGAGGAGCCCGACCGCGTACCAATCTCGCCCCGCTACGGAGCGTGGCTGCAGGCGGTCTACGGGAGCGTCCCCCTGGAGCGGGTGCGCGATGAAATCCTCCCACATATCGACTTCATGCACATCCTGGGGCCTGCCACGCCCAACTATGTCATCAGCTACCCGGAGCAGTACAACCTGCCCGAGGTCGAGGTTGAGCAGAAGCGGTACGAGGAGGGCGAGTACACCGTCGTCGAGCGCACCTTCCACACGCCCGGCGGCGATCTCTCAGACCGCACGAAGATACCGCCCTCCGGCCGCGAGTTCGGCGTCTCGCCCAACCCGATCAAGACAGAGTATCTGGTCAAAAGCGCCGATGACCTCCGGATACTGCCCTACATCCTCCACGAGGTCGTCACGGACTTCACGGGCTACCACCAGACGAACGCCATCATCGGCGACCGCGGCATCTGTATGATGAATGTGCGCAGCTGCCTGGATCACAATGCCGGTGACGTCCGCGACATGCAGGACCTGATGGTGGACTACTACACCGACAGGGAGTTCTTTGACGGCCTGCTGGAGCTGTTCCACCAGCGCTCGCTGCAGCAGATCAAAGCGGCGCTCGAGGGTGGGGTCGAGGCCATCTTCGGGAGCTGGTACTTCAACTCGCTCTCGGCCGGGTGGTCGCCGGCCATCTACAGGGAGGTCTTCGTGCCGCAGCTACGCGAGCATGTGGAACTGACGCACTCCTACGGCGCGCTGTACGACTTCTACGACGACGGCAAGCTCAAGGACACGATGGAGATGATCGCAGAGACCGGCATCGATGTGTTGGAGACCTGCACCCCGCCGCCCATCTGCGACTTCGACCTCCGCGAGGCCAAGCAGAAGATCGGCGGGACAACCACGCTCAAGGGCTACGTCGACCTGCTCTATGTGCTCAAGATGGGGACGCCCGAGGACGTCGAGCGCACCGTTGCGAAGGCGATGGAGATTGCCAAGCCGGGCGGGGGATGGATCATCGGCTCCTCAGACAGCTTCCGGGAGGGCACACCGCCGGAGAACCTGGAGACATACTGGCGCTGCTGCCTGGAGTATGGCGCGTATGAGTAGCTCACGACATACACTGTCTATTGCGCTGTGGTGTGGTATCGCGGTCCTCGCGCCACTGCACGCGCGCTGCGAGGTATTGCCCGTCACGTTCCACCCGCGCGGTGAGGATACCATCGTCCTCGAGGGAATCATGTCCGCTCCGGGCGCGCCGACACCACTCCCTGCCGTGGTCCTGTGCCACCCCGACCCGCGCTACGGCGGCACGATGAACTCCTACGTCATCACGGCGATCGACGATGCCTTGCAGCAGGCCGGGTACGCCACGCTACGGTTCAACCTGCGCGGAGTGGGCCGCTCGACCGGGAGCTTCGACGGCGGCATCGGCGAGGTGAGAGACTGCCTCGGGGCGCTGGATTTCCTCCGCGGGCAAGAAGGCATAGACGGGGCACGCGTGGGGCTGATCGGCTACTCGTTCGGCTCCTGGGTCGGGCTGCAGGCGTGTGTGGCCGATGGCGCCGTGCCCGTGTGCGGCTGCCTGTCGTTCCCCGTGCCGAGCGGGGAGAACCTCGCCGGTCATCGGTACGTGGCCGATGCGGACTTCCCGTGCCTGTTCCTGACCGGGACGGAAGACACTATCAGCGACCTGCCAACCGTGCGCCGACTGGTCGCCACGTACCGAGCGGGACGCTCCTGCCGCGTCGAGCCGTTGCGGGGCGCGGACCACTTCTTCCGGTCCGCCGAGCACCTGCAGACGGCCGCGGAGCGCATGGCGCGGCTGATCGGGGAGAGGCTGTGACGTCTGGGGGTCGGGGGTTTGATCGTTTGATCCTCAGATACCGATGCGGATTCCGTAAGGGCGCAGGAAGATCAAAGGATCAAAGCCCCGACCCCGGCCGTTGCCCCAACCCAGCCGGCGTTCAGGCAACAGGAGCGAACCAGATGGCGACCAGTCACCTGAGTACAGTCTGCATCATCGCACTGCTTATCATCTGCATACCGGCCGGCGCCGCATCGGATCGCCGAGGTGACCCCGCGTATATGGATACCCAGATCAAGCACATCTCCGATGCCGACCTCTTCGCCGCCATCGACCTCGAACGTCCGGGGCTCGAGCGCGTCAAGGCCGCTGTGGCCGCCGCTGACCACGCCTCCGCATACGCCGCGTGGGCGGACTACTGGGACGCGAAGGACAAGCTCACGCTCGTGCAGCAGGGCGAAGGGCTGCAACCGCTCGAGGAGGCCATAGCGCAGGGCCGGGGCGACGCAGATGCGATCGCCGCTGCCGTCGCTGCCGCCGAGCCGCTCATGCGACACGAGATCACCGGCTGGGGCGACGTCACTCACCAGCATGGCGATGTCATCGACTTCAACCACTTCTACGGCACCTCCGGCCAATACGGTTTCCACTACTGGTACTGGTCAGTGCCGCTGTTCTCCGCGTGGTACGCCACCGGTGATGAGAAGTACCTGGAGAAGTTCGATCTCTTCTTCAACCAGTGGTACGAGCAGCGCGACGCGGTGCAGGGCCGCATCAAGGACCTCGACGTCATCTACTACGAACTCGGTCTCGGTCTGCGCAACCGCTGGTTCATGCAGTACTACAGCTTCCCGTACGCAGACCGCGGCGTGCAGACCCACGAGCGGATGCTGAAGACGGCCCTCGGCGCCGCGCGGTGGCTCTACGAGCTTCAGGCGCGGGGCTATCGCGGCGGCAACTGGCAGATCATGGGCAGCTACGGGCTGACCGACATCGGCGTGCGGCTGCAGGAGTTCAAGGAAGCCCCAGAGTGGGTTGAAACGGGCGTCGCGCGGCTCGCGGAGCACCTCGAGCGCGACTTCTTCGCCGACGGTTGCCACTCCGAGCGCGTGCCCACGAGCTACATGACCATCGCCTATCGCGACCCGCGCGACGTGATGGTGCTCTTGCAGGCCGGAGGGATCGAGTCCGAGATCACACGGCAGTTCGGCGCGCGCCTGGAGAAGACGCTCGAGTGGTGGATGCTGGCTGCCACGCCGCTTGGCGGATTGCCCGCGCTCAATGACGGCTCATCGCGCGCGCTGCCCCATGCGTGGCTGCTCGAGGGCGCCGAGGTCTACGGCCGAAGCGACTNNCCTCGGGATAGGAGACGAGACAGCCGCAGAGCCTCCCGCCCTCACCTCCGTCAATCTGGAGCCCTCCGGCGTCGCAGTCATGCGCGGCGGCTGGGAGCGCGATGATGCGTACATGTTCCTCGACTACGGCACGACCAACGCCGGCCATACCCACAGGGCGACCCATCACTTCGAGTTGTATGGCAACGGCGCGCCGCTGGCGCTGGATGCCGGGATCGGCCTGACATACGATGACCCGCTGCATGGGCCGTGGTACACACAGGCGAGGGCCCACAATATGCTCACTGTCGACGACGCCAACATCGACAAAAGCACCGCCCGCGGACGTGATATCACCTGGCACTCCGATGACCACCTCGACCTCTTCTCATCCACACATGACGGCTACAAGGCCTCACATGGGGTCATCCACACGCGCACCGTTGCGTTTCTCAGGCCGGATGTGTTCATCGTGCGAGACACCTGCACTGCGGAGCGTGAAGGGCAGCGGCTCAGCTGGTACTTCCACTCCCCGACCGATCTGAGCGTTGTCCGCGATGGGCAGGTCCGCAGTGCGGACGGCCCCGGCGTGTTGCTGGTTGATGCCGAGCCCGTGACGCTCTCGGGTATCCGGGAGGGGCAGGGCAGGTGCTCGCTCTCGCAGCTCGGAGGGTACCGGGATATCGACCGGATATCCTTCGACCGCACCTCTGAGGTCGGCGAGGGCAACGAGTTCGCAATCGCAATGCTGCCGTTCGCCGAAGATGCGCCCGACGTGCAGTTCCGCAGACTGGGGGCGGATCGTCCCGGCGTGGCCGCCTACCGCCTGTGGCGCCCGACATGCACCGACTTGATCGTGTTCGGTGATGGCGCACCCGTCACCATCGCCGGCACGTTGACAACTGATGGCGCGTTCGCGTGGGCGCGGAAGCTCCAGGGAGGGCAGTGGCGGGGCGTCATCATCGGCGGGACGAGCCTGCGGGTGNNGGGTGGATGGGGTGGAGGTCGGCGCATTCAGTCAGTGATCGCCGGGGACTCGCCTCACGCGAGGCGTGACGGCATGAGGCCCCCGGCCGGCCGTACATCCACAATGAGAGGAACAGCTTGATGACAGGTCACTACATCGTCTTCGAATCGATCGGCAATGCCGTGCTCAAGCCGTTTGATGTGCCACAGCCCGGACCCGGCGAGGTGCTCATCCAGAGCGACTACAGCGTCATCAGCGCCGGCACGGAGCGGGCCAACCTGATGAACCTGCCGAACACCTCCGGGGGCTTCCCCTACTACCCGGGCTACTGCGGCATCGGGCGCGTGACCGCCGCGGGTGATGGCGTCGAGAACGTCGGCATCGGCGACCGCGTGCTGGTGACATTCGGCGGGCACCGCTCCCACGCGGTGCAGCAGGCTGCCGACCTGACCGTGGTGACCGACGAGTCCATTGACTCGCTCGAAGCGACCTTCGTCGCGATTGCCGCGATGGGCCTGCAGGGAGTGCGTAAGCTCAGGCTCGAACTCGGCGAATCGGCGATGGTCATCGGCCTCGGACTCCTCGGCACCTTCGCCACGCAGTTAGCGGCGCTGGACGGGGCAATCCCGGTCATCGTCTCCGACTTTGACCAGAGGCGCCGCGAGCTGGCCCTGTCGCTGGGCGCCGACTATGCCTTCTCACCCGATGAGGAGAACCTCGCCGAGAAGATCAGGGAACTGACCGGCGGGAAGGGCGTCAACGGCATCGTCGAGGTGACCGGGGTCGCGGCGGCGCTGCAGGAGGCGCTGACATACGTCGCACGGCAGGGCCGCATCAGCCTGTTGGGCTGTACCCGCATCCCCGATGTCAACATCGACTTCTACCGCCATGTCCACCTCACGGGCGTGACGCTGATCGGGGCCCATACGTTCGTACGCCCCAAGGTGGATTCCTACCCCGGCTACTGGACTACCAGGGATGACTACCGGACCCTCCTGGCGTTCATCGGGGCCGGCAAACTGCAGGTGAGGCCGATCATCTCCGAAGTAGTATCGCCGGAGTCCGCTCACGCAGTCTACAAACGCCTCGCCGACGAGAAGCACCCACCACTGGGCATCGTCTTCGACTGGAGACAACTGTGATGAAACCAATCGGGATCGGTCAGATCGGTGTCGGGCACGAACATGCCTCAGGGATAATGGATGCCCTCCGGCGGCTCTCAGACTGGTTCGAGGTCGTGGGATATGCCGAGGAAGATGAGCCCCGCTGGCACTCCCCCGCAGTCTATGAAGGCCTCGAGCGGATGACGGAGGAGCAGCTGCTCGATACGCCCGGCCTCCAGGCCGTCGCGGTCGAGACGAACATGCCCGAACTGGCCGCAACTGCTCTGCGGTGCATGGAGCGCGGGCTGCACATTCACCTGGATAAGCCCGGCGGGGAGACGCTGGAACCGTTCAAGCGCCTGCTCGAGGGCTGCAGGGCAAGGTCACTGGCAATCCAGCTCGGCTACATGTACCGCACCAACCCGGCGATCCAGTTCTGCTTCCGGGCGTTGCGCGAGGGGTGGCTGGGGGAGGTCTTCGAGGTCCATGCAGTCATGAGCCGCTACGACAACGACGCCTACCGGCAGTTCCTGGCCGGATATCCCGGCGGCGCGATGTACAACTTCGGCAGCCACCTGGTTGATCTCACCGTCGCAATGCTCGGACGCCCCCAGAACGTGGTGTCATTCCAGAAGGCAACGCGCGACGACGGGCTCAACGACAACGGGCTGGCGGTGCTCGAGTATGCCCGCGCCACGGCGACCATCCGCACCGCCATCACGGAGGTCGATGGGATGATGCATCGCCGGTTGATCGTCTGCGGAACGAAGGGCTCTGCCGAGGTCTGCCCGCTGGAGTATCCCGGCCGCTACCATCTTGAACCGCTCCACGTGCGGCTGACGCTACTCGAGGACAATGCCGAGTACTCGGCGGACACGCACGTGGTCGACGTGGGCGTCATGAACAACCGCTATGACGACCAGTTGATCGAACTTGCCCGCATCATCAACGGCGAGATCGAGAATCCGTACCCCTACGAGCATGAGTATACGGTGCAGGAGACGCTGCTCGCGGCGGCGGGGTACACGTCGTGGGGGTGAGAGCTCACCAGGGAGCCCCGGGAGGGCCCGCACCAGGAAGCCTGGGGGCGGGGGCCGCATCCAGGAAGCCCGGGGAGGGGCCGCATCCCGCGGGTCAGGCGCGACAGGCGGCCCCTCCCTCGCCGTTCCCACGCCCCTCATTCCACGCCCCTCACCCCTGCCGTTCGGCGGTCGGGCCGTCTACGGTAGGTACACGACGAGCCCACTTGCCTTCCAGACGAAGTAGCGGCCGAATGTAGCAGTGTGCCCCCCACCGCCGTCGTCCTCGACCATCTCGAAGACGTGAACGACGCAGTAGTCGTCGAAGTTCTCCTCGAGCTCGAAACGGGCACTGGTCTTGCGGCCCTGCGCCTTCGCCTGCTCGATCTCCTGCAGCCATGAGGCCACCTTCGGCTCGGCGGAAACGGCCTCGATCGCCTGGTCTTCAGTGTCGGCGCGTGGATGGCGACCAAAGTCTGACCCCCCCGCTCGGTCGGCGATGAGGATGACGTTGTCCAGACCCGGGATGTTGTCGTCGACCAGCCTGATCCGGTCCGCGCCCGGCAGCGTGGCAATGGCCGGGACGCCGTCAGGCATGTTCGCATCCTTGTAGGTTCCGGCCCAGCGTACCGAGCCGGCGGGGGACAGCTCAATACCGGTCTCATAGCGCCCGATTATCTCCCCGACGACCGATGCGCCCTCCTCGCGGAGAGAGACAGCCGTCGGCCAGTCGCCTTCGCCGCCCCAATAGACGATGTTCCACTCGCCTGACAGGCCGGGGGCGGCCGTCGGCGCCGACGGCGGCCCGGTCACCGGCGTTGTGGCCTGAGTCGTTCCCGCGGGCGTGCCTTGTTGCGTCTGGCCCGAGTTGGTCGTTGCTCCGCGATTGCGAAGCGCGGGCAGGCCGAAGTAGATGCCAACGCCGATCACGGCGAGCAGGATCACCGCTCCGCACGATATCCCGCATGCGAGCATCCAGGGCGCCGCCGGCTTCGCCTGCGGCTGGGGCTCGACGGCCGCCGGGGCGGGCGCAACAGCCGCGGGTGTCGGCGCCGGCTGTGGAGGCGGCGCGGCTGCCGGGATGGGCGCGGTCTGCTGTACCGGCGTGAGCCGGGCCGTCGGCTCCGACTGGGCCGAGAGATCGGCACTGCAGAAGGGGCAGAAGCGGGCGCTGTCGGGGACTTGTCTGCGGCAGCCTGGGCATTCCATGGTGTGAACCTCCAACGGGCGTGTAGGACCTGCGGCCTACCGTCTGAGTATCAGACAACCGGCAAACATGTCGTGCAGCGCCTGCTTGCGCGCGGTGATTCCGGCCATCAGAAAGCCGATCATGAGGAAGGCGGCGGAAAGCGGCTTGAACGCGTTGCGGAAGGAGGTGCGGATGATAGACGCGCGCCGGCCGGCGAGGTCGGTCACGCGCAGTCCGAGCAGACGCTTGCCGGGTGTGGCCTGCAGGCGCGATGCTTCGAGCCCGGCGAAGTAGAGCCATACGACCAGCCAGGGCAGAACGGTGTGCGCGGTGGACCACAGATTGGTGACGGTCAAGGCGTCGTTGCCTGCCGGGTCGAAGACCATCCGCGCCATGCTTGCCCTCTCGGCCGCGGTCAGCAGCGCAAAGAGGAGCAGGTAGACCAGACCAAACACGACACCGTCGGCGATCGAGGCCACGAAGCGCAGCCAGAAGCCGCCGAACTGCAGGGACTGGACTTGCGTGGCAACGACGGGCATGGGAATCGGGGCAGCCATTGCCGGCGCGGCGACTGCCTGCACCGCGGCGGGTGCGGGCGGCCCGGTCGGCATTGGAGCTGGTTGCGCCGGCGCAGGCGGCACGTCATCGGATCGGAGGAGTGCGGGCACCACGGGGTGCCGGCACTCCGCGCAGACGCGCGTGCCCTCGACGAGTTCCCTGCCGCAATTTGCGCAGAACATGCCGATCTCCCGAGCAGGCCTACTGCTCCTGTGACGCCTTGTTCTGTTGCTCCATCGCCCTGATCTCCGCCGCCAGCAGCTGCAGGAACTGGGTCCAGTCCATTTCTCCAGGCTCGTGCCGCCACCCGAGTCTGACGCTGCCACGGGTCGTATGCTTGAGCAGGCAGGGCGGGGCGTACAGGTAGAGGCGATCGCCAGGCAGCTTCTGGACCGCGGTCCATGCAGGCAGCCATACCTTCTCATTGCGCATCTGGATTGACCACGCCTTCAACGTCGGCTGCAGCTTGCCGCGGATCGGGATCTCCTCCCCGCCGAAGTGCATGGTTCCCTCGAAGCCAGAACTGCTCTCATTGATGTCGAGGTCCATTAGCATGCCTTCAGAAAAGGGCACCCTGCCACGCCACTGGCCTGAGATGCCGAAGGCAGTGGCAGCCTCGTCATCGAGCTCGAACACCGCGACCTCCGAGAACGGACCCCTGGGCCGGCCGGTGGCCGCCGCCACCTCGCAGTAGCTGAAGCCGATCTTCCAGGCTTCCGTTGCGGCAAATGCCTCGGTGATCTCCACCAGCGGGCCGATATCATTGCGCCCTGTCTTCCAGCCTGCTACGGCGTACCACATCTTGCTCACGAAGTCCTTGCGCTGCTTCATGAGCAGGTCGCGCACCAGCTTCACGGGGAGCTCCGCGCGGGGTTCGTTCGGCGCGAAGTTGAGCGTCTTCCTGTCGGGCAGGTGAAGCTGCAGGCGGTACCCGGCGACCGCTATGCGCTTATTGCCGGAGTTGCGCAACCTCGCATGAGGTGATTCCTCCCACGCGACCCGGATCGTGTCGCCATCGAGTTGCACGTCCGGCGGCCCGTCCCGCTCCATTCCGAAGATGACCGGTCCCTGACCGTCGATGCCTGCATCCGATGTGCGCGCGAGTTCGTCCGGCACCTTGAGGTACTTCTGGACCCGCATGAACCTGTGCGCTGCCTCAGGGGGCAGCACTCCGCCGCCCTCGGGCAACTGCTTCCCGCGGCCGGAGGGATCGGGGTGGCGCCAGAGCGATACTCCCAGCTCCCCAAGCCCGTTCATGGCCACTGCATAGACCGGCCTATCCTCGGGCTTCAGCGGCGTGATTGCCCGAGGTGTCCGCACCCGACAGAACTGGACCGACAGCGGCCGGTGCGGACGGAACAGGCAGAACTCGTAGGTCTTCAACCGGCCCAACTGCACATCCCTGAGATACCCCGGCGAGCCGGGCGGCTGCTTGGCGGCGAGTGCCCAGATATCCTCGAGGTGATCCAGCACAAACATCTCATAGTCGGCCGCGAGTGTCTCCTCGACGTTGGAGGTCACCCTGTACAGGCTCGCAATCGTGCCGCCGCGGAACCTCGCGAAGTCCTCGAGAAGTGCGGGGAGGAAGAGGTCGGGCTGAGTCTTGTAGTAGTGGTCGCGGAGATACTCGACGAAGAACGATGCCCCGTAGCCGTGCTTGCGTATGACGCCGGCATCCGCATCCGTGGGCCCTGCGCCTCCGTAGTAGTCCGCGAAGGACCACTTGGCCTTGCGATCCAACTCATAGAAGACGAAGTCCAGCTCCCGGTCGGTCGTCAGGTCGCTCGTGGTCGTGACCCAGCCCCGCTTCTTGTAGTCCCTGAAGCCCTCGTTCTCCAGCGTCACCGCAGTTGCCTCATCAAACCACGTGTAGTCCGGGCTGGCATAGAGGTTGTACGCGCCCTGGACGATGTGGAACAGCTCATGGAGGATAGTCAACTGCATGTCATCAAACTGGCCCTTGAACATCCTGCGCTTGTCATCGTTCGGGGGATTGGCTGCGGTCTTCAACGGAGCCGGAGCACCATCAAGGAAGTAGAAGGCGTCCAGCGGGGAGATGTTGGAGGCGTTAATGACCATGTACGGGCTCGTGGTCCAGGTGTTACAGGACTCGCCGAACTTGGCCCCGCCCTGGTCGACCACATAGGTGTTCACCGGCATAGACTGCCTCGCGACGCCGGGCTTGCGGAAGTTGCGCTCCTCAAGGTAGTCCGCGGCTCGATCCAGCGCCCTCACCGCATGCCCGACCTTGACGGGGAGGATGTTGTCGCGCAACCATTCAGCGTCACTAACCCGGCGGCGGAACTCGACGTAGTCGCCGTCTGCATCAAGCTTCTGAATCCAGTCGCGATAGTCCCAGCCCTGCCTGGTTGCCGCGAGGAACGTGTTGAACAACGCTTCGTTGAACTCCGACCATGACGAGGCCGGCGGCAGCCTGAATACGCGCGCCTCGAGGCCCTCTCCGGGCGGCGGGTTCCGTATGAGCGCGGCAAGCGCCAGCCCCTTGAGCTGTTTGAGCGCATTGGGGTTCCTCCCCGGCCATGCCTCGGGCCAGTAGAGGATGAAGCGCGTGTCTCCCGGCTGCCAGGGTAGCGCGACGAAGTTGCCCTTCGGGACATCGGCACGGTCCTCTGTCCATGCGTAGTGCCCTGCGTAGGCCGCAACCGGCGCCCAGAAGATCACCAGCCGCACGACGAGCCAGCCGTTATGCCTGATACCCGCGCAGAGGCGCCCGTTGCGCAGGTCGCCGGCGAGAGGAGTCATCGTCCCGTCATCGGCCACATGCACCAGCGTCGCGAATTCGCGCATCCCATCGGGTATCCGCAGATGCTTGAGGTCCACGGAGGCGGTGACTTCTCCGGGGAAGAGGTCCTCATCGGTCATGGCTGCGTCGAGGCGCCACCCGCCGAGTGTCAGGGCCCCGTCCGCCCCGATATCTTCGGCCACCCTGGTCAGGTCCTCACGGCTGAGTTCGGAGGCCTGGAACTGCCGGGGCTTGTCGACGGCGTTTGCGGGAGCCTCCAGCCGCAGACCGGGCGCAGGTTGCACATTCACCGCGGGAGCCGTTCGCACGGCCGGAGCGGGCTTCAGTCGACTGCCCGGACCGTTACTCAGCGCGCTCACCGCCATCGAGGGGAGCAGGTCCCACCGACCGGAGGGCAACACCAGCAGGGCCACGAGCAGTCCCGCCACCACGGCCAGGATCACCATGCTACCTGCAACCACAATGAGCGGGGATCGACGAGCCCGAGGCGGCCTGGATGCGGGCATCGCTGCAGCGGCGGCCACGGAGACCGGCGGTGGTGGCGCCGCGGCCGTCAGCGGAGCGCGACAGGCGGCGCAATAGGCCCAGGCCGCATCGATGGGCTGTCCGCAGGAGGGGCATCTCGGGGGCTCCGTCGCCGGGGACGACTGCCCGGATGTGGGCAACTGCGCGCCGCAGTTGAGGCAGAAGCGATGCTGCGGCTCGAAAGCATGGCCGCAAGACGAGCAGAAACCGCCGCCGGTGCCCATCGTCTCTCACTTCCCCTGCCCGGTGCCTGTAGCTCAGTGCCGAGGCGCACCCGGACGGAATCCCATCCCCACAGGCATTTCGCCGGTGTCGGGACAACTCCTGCAGGCGGTGCGGGTTGCCGAGGGGGCAGACAGGGAAGGACTCGCGGGAGGGGCTAACATGAAAAAGGGCCTGCTACGGTGAACATAC
>DPJP01000171.1:8295-8580 GCA_003542955.1 Armatimonadota bacterium | reverse complement strand
CACGTCCAGGACCCGGACCAGGACCTCCGCCTCCACACTCCAGCCTTCCGCGGCCTCGGCGACCGCCGCCACGGCATGCCCCGCCAGGGCCGCCCAGAGGGCGTCGTCTCCCTTGCGCTGATCCGCCGCCCGCCGGCCCACGTCGCGGCCTCCCCTCTGGATGGCCTGGGTGCTCCGATACGAGAGGGCGATGTTGTTGAAAGAGCCGGTGACAATATACTTGGCCCCGGCCAGTTTTCCGAGTTGCACAGCCGTGGACTGGTCCACCATGCCCGACTGCTGGAG
>DPJP01000171.1:7969-8268 GCA_003542955.1 Armatimonadota bacterium | reverse complement strand
ACCTTGGCCAGCTCCTTCCGCGTGTAGACGCGCATCCCGGGGATTCCCCGGATCTGGTCCAGCACGGAGTCCTCCAGGGACTCGCTCAGCTTCGAGTTCATCTCCTGCCGGGTCATCCGGGTGTCCTGCTGGAACCGCCGGCGCTCGTCGGTTCCCCAGACGACGCCGGCCCCGCGCCGCGTCGCCCTGCCGGCGGCGGCCCCCCGGACCTGGCGGTCCGATGTCCCCTCCACGTGGACCTGAACCTCTTTGGCATAGTCGAAGGTGGTGTTGTTCGAGAAGGGGGCGATGGCCACCCG
>DPJP01000171.1:0-7885 GCA_003542955.1 Armatimonadota bacterium | reverse complement strand
GCCAGAAGAACGGCCAGGAACAGCACGTTTCCCAGTCTGCCGTACATCCGACTCCCTTTCATCGGCGGTAGTTGAAGGTCAGCGAATAGGGCGTGAAGTTCACGAGGGCGAAGTCCCCCTTCTGCCGAAGGCTGTTGGCCAGGTACAGGGGATTCTCCGGGTAGCTGACGGTGAACTCGCCCATCTCGTTCTCCTCGACGCCGGTCACCCATACGGTGTTCTGAAGAGCCCCCTTCACTTCGATGTTCGTGTCCAGGTCCTTGACGCCGTTGACCTTCACGCGCACTTTCCGGACGCTTCCCCGGATGAACTTGTGCGCCGTGTCAAGCACCTTCGGAGACAGTTTCTCCACCAGGTCTTCCATGCCGCGGGCGGCGGCGTCCTCGACGTTGTTCGCCAGGCCCCGTCCGGAGACGGCGTCGGCCGTCAGGATCTCCATGTTCCCCGTCCGGTTGTTCTTCGCCAGCATCCGGTAGGTCAGGCGCACCGTCACGTTGTTGAAGGGCATGGACAGGCCGTAGCCGATGTCCTCACCCTTCTTCGTCGAGATCGTGTAATCGATCTTTCCGACGACGACGACATTGGACAGATATTTGTAGAGCATGCTCCGGACGGCCATGGTGCTTCCGCTCTTCGCCATTCTCTCGATGGCCACGGCATCCGAGGGAACAGAAGGCGCCGCGTCGATGACCTTGAAGTTCTGCTCCGTCAGCTTGCCGATGAGCTTCTCGGAGAGAATATTCGTCTCCTCGAACTCGTCCCCGCCCCTGGCGGAGGGCTTCCGGGCAGGGATAAACAGGGCGATGCCGTTGTTCAGGGCCAGCTCGGAGGAGATGGCCTCCTGGGCCTTGGCCGGTTCGATGCAGGCGTTGATGGTGACCGTCAGGGTCTCCCCCTGGCGGTTCTGTCCGAGAACCTTGAAGCTCTTGACGGAGCCGCCGACCTTCGTCTTCATGACGTCTTCCACCAGGGTGAAGTTGGACACGAAGCTCGACGCCTTGACGTCAACCCCGACGGTTTTCTCAATGGCGGCCCATTTGGCGCGGGCGATCGCCTCCAGCCGGGCCGAGGGCTGGTCGTTGTTCACGACGACAGCTTCCCCGTCGGCAGAGACGCATTTCTGCTGGGCGGCGGCATCGGTATGCATCCCCGCGAACACCATAAGAATCCAGAAACCAATCATCCACCAACGAACACAGCGCATACCTGCATCCTCCTCTCTCAAACGAACCGGATCAACCCTGCGGGTGGAGCTGCTGTTGCAGTTTCATGCGGTTCTTGATCACCGCGGACACCCGGTTCAGGGCCGCCGTAATGTCGTCATCGGGTTTGCCGAGCAGCTTGTCGGCCTGGCGGTACAGGGACAGGGCGGCATCGGCGTCGCCTCGGCTCTCCGCGCAGACACCCAGATTGTACAACAGGGCCGGCGATGTGGGGGCCTGGATCCGCGCCGCTCCCCAGATCTCGCAGGCCGCGTCCAGCCGGCCCCGGCCGGCGTACTCGACCCCCCTCTTGAGGGCATCCTTGGGCTCCGCGGTGGCGATTCCATCGGTCATGTCCATGAGCGCGATCTCCACGGTCACATAGAAGGGAGCCACATCCTTGCGGAACTGAGCCCTCGCCGTGCCCTTCACCTGTTCCAGGAGTTCGTCCCCGCCCTTGGGCTGCGCTCCATCGGAGCAGCCGGACGAGCTGGTCGAGCCGCCCAGGTTCCGGGAATAGAGGACGCGACCCGTCGATACGTCAATCAGCTTGGGCGTGACGGCGAACGTCACGTCCCGCTTCAGGCAATTTACGTTGTAGTTACGGTACTTCAGGCACTTGGGCACATCGAAAAAGCCCGCGTCCTTCTTTTTCGCCTCCCGCTCGATGCACTCCCGGCGCTGCTCCCGGTATCGCTGTTCTTTCACGTCCGATGCCGTCACCGTCCCTGTATAGATCCCCTGCGCCCCTACCATGCGCCCCAGTTTGGCGGCGGTGTTCGGATCCACCAGCCCGCTCTGGGAAAACTTCTGCTCGCTGATGATCCGGTTGAGGGACTGGCGGTCCACCAGGGAGAAATAGGGCCGGTCGTCGATGTTGATGCTGGCCAGGACCCCTTCGATCTCGGCGGCGAAGCCGGTGCCGTCGGGACCGCCGAACGGAACGACGGCCACCGCCTTGGTCAGCGACGCCTGGTGATACGCTGCGGGCTGCAGCATGTTCACCCGGACCTTGGTGGCGCATCCCGACAGGGCAAGACAGATGAAAAAGGCCGGGACAAAAACGGGAAGGAGCCTGAAAACACGTTGGCGGACAGACGGATGAATGCTGGTATTGGTCATGGTTTTCCCCCTTGGACAGGATGGGAATTTCCCACAACGGAAAGGGAGAATCAAGGGGATTCTTGGATCCCCGGACAGCAGGGGCAGATTCCGGGAATCAGGGCGAGGTCCGGAGCATGTCCTCCACGGTCCGGACGATATTCCCGGCCGTCAGTCCATACTCCTCGAAAAGATCGTCCGCCCTGCCGGACGAGCAGAACTGGTCCCTCACCCCGACGCGCCGGACCGGTGCCGGCCTGCTCTCGCAGAGAACCTCGCAGACGGCGCTTCCCAGGCCGCCGATGATGGAATGCTCCTCGGCGGTGACGATGCCCTTCGTCTCCCGGGCGCAGGCCAGGATCAGTTCCTCGTCGACCGGTTTGAGGGTCGGCATGTTCACGACCCGGGCGGTGATTCCCTTCGCCCGGAGCGAATCCGCNNCTTCGCCTGGAGAGCATCCGCCGCCTGCAGTGCGGGATGTACCATGTAGCCGCAGGCGATGATCGAGACATCCGAGCCTGGGCGAAGCACATCCCCCCGGCCGAGCCGGAAGGATACGTCGGGTTTGTAGATCACGGGGAATTTCATCCGGGAGGTCCGCACATAGAACGGCCCCGGGGTTTCGGCGACCAGCCGGATGATTGCTCTCGTCTCGTGAGCGTCGGCGGGCACGATGACCCGCATGTTCGGCATGGCCCGCATGAGGGCGAGATCTTCCGTCATCTGGTGGCTCGCCCCGTCTTCTCCGACGGAAACGCCGCCATGGCTGGCCACAATCTTTACGTTGAGCTGCGGGTACGCAATGGCCTGGCGGACCTGCTCCCAGGCACGCCCGGTGGCAAAGACGGCGAAGGTGCTGGCAAAGGCGGTCTTCCCCGCCAAGGCGAGCCCGGCGGCGGTTCCCATCATGTCCTGCTCCGCCACCCCCATGTCGAAGAAACGCTCAGGGTACTCCCGGGCGAAGAGCTTCGTCATGGTGGATCCGGAAAGATCCGCGTCCAGGACAACGATGTTCCGGTTCTCCCGCCCCAGTTCCACCAGGGCCTCGCCGTAGGCTTCCCGTATACCCAGGGTTTCCGTCATGCCGCCCCCAGTTCCTGAAGCGCCCGCGCCAGCTCGTCGTCGGAGGGCGCCACGCCGTGGTATTTTGCCTGATTCTCGAAGATGGAGACCCCCTTGCCCTTCACGGTCCGCGCGATCACCATGGTCGGTACGTCCACGAGGGGTTTTTCCTTTACCGATTCAAGGACCGGGAGCAGGGAACCGAAATCGTGGCCGTCCACGACCCGGACATCCCACCCGAAAGAGCTCCACTTGTCGGCCAGCGGCTCGACCCCTTTCACGTCCTTCACGAACCCGTCGATCTGCAGCCCGTTGTTGTCGACGATCGCCAGCACCTTTCCGAGGCGCCGGTGCGCCGCCGTCATGGCGGCCTCCCAGACCTGCCCCTCGTTGCTCTCGCCGTCGCCGATGATGCAGTAGACATCATGGTTCGCGCCATCCAGACGCCCGGCATAGGCGATGCCGCACGCCGCGGAGAGCCCCTGGCCCAGCGAGCCGGCGGTCATGTCGATGCCGGGCGTGCGGATTCTGTCGACATGGCTCGGCAGCATGGTCCCGTCCTCATTCATGGTCTTGAGCGTGGCCTTCGGGAAGAAGCCGCGGTAGGCAAGCGCCATGTAGAGCACCGGTCCGGCATGGCCCTTGGACATCACCAGCCGGTCCCGGTCGGGCCATTTCGGGTTGGTCGGGTCGTAGCGCATGATGCGCCAGTACAGCGAGATGACTATCTCGACGAGGCTCAGCGCACCGCCCAGATGGCCTGAGCCTGCCCGGCAGATCATGTCGGTGATCACATACCGGAATTCGGCGGCCAGTCGGTCGAACTCCTCGCGGTCAAACTGCTCACTCATGCGCCGTTCTCCTTCAGAGTATCCCCGCGTACAACTCCCGCAGCACCTCGGGCGTGATGGGACGCGGGTTGTTGTTCATCAACGGATGGAAGCTGCCCTCGACGATCGAGTCCAGCTCCGCCTCGGTGACGCCTATCTCCCGCAGGCGTGTAGGCAGGCCGGAGTTCGCCTTGATGTGCGCGATACCGTCGGCGAGCGCCTCCATCGACTTGAAGCGGCCCGCCGCTGCCAGCGCCCCGCCGCGCTCGCCCATCGCAGGCGCATTGTAGCGACAGAACAGGTCCAGCGTCATCGCGCAGGCCGTCCCGTGGGCCAGGTGGTAGTCGCTCGAGAGCGGGAACGAGCAGGCGTGCACCGCGGCGTTCTTGGGCAGTTGGAACGCCAGCCCGCCGAGCAGCGCCGCCAGTGACATGCCCTCGCGCGCCGCGAGGTCGCTGCCGTCTTCGAGCACGCGCGGGAGGTGCTCAAAGACCAGTCTCACGGCCTCTTTCGCAAGCGTATCGCAGATCGGCTGATGGTTCTTCGACCAGTAGCCCTCGATGGCGTGGGCGAGCGCATCCAGCCCGGTCGAGGCAGTCACGGTGCGCGGCTTGGTCAGCGTCAACTCGGGGTCGATGAGCGCCACCTTCGGGAAGAAGTTCGGGTGCGTGAGCGGCGCTTTGATGTTCTTCAACGGGTCATCGAGCACCGAGATCGGCGTCACCTCACTGCCGGTGCCGGCTGTCGTCGGGATCGCGATCAGCGGCAGGTGTTCCGGACCCAGAGCGACGCCCTCGGAGTGGTACTCGCGCGTAGGCCCGCCCTGCAGCGCGACGGAGCAGGCCGCCTTGGCGCAGTCGAGTGAGCTCCCGCCGCCGATGGCGACACACACCTCCGCACCATGGCTGACAAGTAGCTCCGCCAGGGCGTCGACGCTCGTGACCTGCGGGTTGGGCTCGACGTTGGAGAACATGACCGCGCCATCGCCGAGCGCGTTGAGTGTCTCGGCAACCATCGGCAGCTCACAGAGTGCGCAGTCGGTGACGAGCACGGAGCGCGAGCCGAAGCGCGCGGCGATCTCGGGCAGCGACTTGCGCGCGCCTACGCCGAAGCTGATCTCGGTGGGCTGAGTATACGTCCACATGGGTCTTCATCCCCGGGGCGATGTGGGTAGTCGAGCAGTGGATGCCTCTATTCGCCGTTGAGGAGATGGAGGCCTTCCGGGCGAGAAGGGCGCGCCTACGCCCCTCCCCTTGCCGTTACCTTGCCCGCACCCCGCCCGCAGGTCTCCCTCAGACCGCCGTCGAACCACCGCACCGAACGCCCGGTCAGTCAGTCTACTCTCTCATTCAGAGGTCGCCATCGTGTCCCTTCCATCGCCATCAATGCTCGATCAGATCATCCTCAACCGCGTGGCTCCCGCCGAGCCCGCCGCCGCGGCCATCTGCTCGCTGCCCGTGCCTCCCGGAGCGGGTCCGGTGCGCGTGCCAGGCTACACCAGTCAGTCGGCGCCACTGGCCTGGTGGCCGGAGCGCTTCGGCGGGAGCGTGCCCACACCGCCGGCTCAGGGGCCGTACCCCTCCTCCTACCAGTTAGCCGGTGAGCCGCGGCGCCAACTGCTGACCATCTGCGCGGAGGGCGACCTGCCCGAAAGACTGCGCCTGCAGCGGCAAGAGAATCAGAGCGCCTGGGCCGGCCCGTCATGGGAGGTGACCGTGCTCGACAAGCACTTCGTAGGCAAGGCCAATTGGGAGGTCGACGAATTGGTCTTGCGGCATGGCGAGCGCGAAGTCGGCCTCCGCGTCGGGCTGGACACGGTGGATGACGGGCCCATGTGGTGGGAGTGGGTCCGCGTCGAGGAGCTGTGGTGCGGTCCTGCGTGCAAGGCCATCCGCGCTGCCGGCTACGCCTCCGCCTTCCGCCTGCCGGCGGACTCCCCGGACGCACGCGGCTATGGCAGCATGATATCGGCCCACAACCAGCACTGGGTGCTGTGTGATGTGCACGCCCTGCTGTTCGCCAATGGCGTCATCCACCTGACCGTCCATCATGTCAACAACCGGATGTACGACTACGGTCGCGACATCAACGGCGTGCTGCCTGTCATCGGCTTCCGGGGCGCCTATGGGCAGGACGTGCCGCTGGTCGGGGAGACCGTGATCGCGGACCTCGGCGGCGTCATGCTCTCGACCGAGGAATGTCGCACATTCGCCTCCGAGGAGCATCCGGGAAGGCTCTACGCCCGCGACGGCGTCGCGGTGCTGCAGGCATACGAGGGCGTGGAGATATACCTCGACGGCTTCGGCCGCAGACAGAACGAGGCTGCGTCCGGCTATGTGGTCAAGGCCGATGAGAAGCGCCTGCCTGCCGGCGTGGCGCGCACGGTGCGCTGCTGCCTGTCAATGGGAGACGCGCCGCCGCGGGTGGAGCGGTACGTGCCCCCGCTGTACTGGTATGGCCTCTGCGCGGAGCTGGCGCCGACGCCGCTGTTGCCGGTATCAGACTTCCGCGATGCGACCATCGACCGTGCCGGCGCCTGGCTGCGCGATTCCCAGCTCGAGGGCAGTTTCGACGACGGCTCGGTGCCCCGCGGCGGCAGCCACTATCGGCCGGACGGTGCTGTCGGTGAGTCCGGCTGGGAGGGCGAGACCCCATACAACCTGGTCCGCTACTGCTACCGTCGCCCGAGCCCTGAGAACTGGGCCGCGGCGCTGCGGGATGTCTACAACGTCGCCGACATCGCCGTGGATCACGCCAACTTCCAGTTCCGCATGCACGGGTACGACTTCGGCGCCATCTCGCCCACGATGAATCGCACCCTCGGTCTCCTGCAGGGCTACCTCGAGACCGGCGACCCGTACCTGCGTGAGACCGCCGAGCATGTGGCGCTCTCGGCGAGCATGGTGGATGCGAGCAACTGGCCGCGGCGCTCCTACGGGCGCGATGCCATGTTCATCCGCGGGCTGATTGCGCTGGAGGACTACCTTCCGGGCCGCGGCTGGGCAGTGCGGGCCCGTGAAGCTATCGGCCGCGAGCTGCAGTGCCCGACGTTGCAGGGCGCGTATACGGATCAGGCCGGGCCGGGAGGGGTCCATGCCGCCGGGAACATGGTGCTGAAGCCCTGGATGAACCTCATGGCCCTCGAGCCGATGATGGATTGGCTGGAGCGCTATCCCGATGACCCGGAGCTGGAGGCCGTGGCGCGCCAAATCGCCGAATGGGTGCTGGCCCAGTTCATCCGCACAGAGGATGATGCCTACTGGCCGTATGAGGTCGCCTGGGGGGAGAACACCTCCCCGCCGCAGGCAACCGACCCCGATGCGAAGCACCCGATCGGCCATTGCCTGTTCTTCTACCCCGCGCGGACGATGCTGTTTGCCTCGCGGCGCTGGGGCGACCCGAAGTACCTGCAGGCCTGGGAGGACAGCTTCCGGGCGATGGGCNNGCGGAGCGTGTGCCCATCGGCGGCGATCACTCGGCCAACAAGTCCTCCGAGTGCCTGAGCTGGCACCAACTGCATCGCTGGCAGGCGACGTGGGAGGATGGGCGGCTGGAAGTAGGCCCGTGGCGACTGCCTGGGGAGACGCTTCACGCGACCATCCTCACGCCGGATGGACCGGTGGAGGTGAAGGCGGAGGGGTGACAGGCAGGAATCGGTCCCGCGTTCGGCCTCACCCCCAGCCCCGTCTC
>DPJP01000051.1:16255-21443 GCA_003542955.1 Armatimonadota bacterium | reverse complement strand
GCCGCGGCAGTCGCCGCCGCCGCAGGGCCGCGCCCCGCAGCCGGCCGCAGCGGCCGAGCCCGATGACTTCGAGATCGACGAGTCCAACGACCCGTTCGGGGACCAGTAGAGGCCGACAGGAGACGTATCCCGGCATGCCCCCTGAGACGTGTCAGGACCACCGGAGCCGGATTGCCATCGGCATCGACATCGGTGGCACCACCTTCACCGTGTGCGCCGTCGAGCGCGACGGGGTACGGATCACCGACACCACCGGGCCGACACCTGCCACCGATGATCCGGATGATATGGTGGCGGGCCTCGCCGCCGCCGCCGCGCACCTGGTGACCGCCGTCGCGCAGACGCACGCCGCGCCTGTTGACGGAATCGGCATCGGTGTGCCGGGCACCGTCAGCGCCGACGGGGGCACGGTGGTGGACTGCCCCAACCTGACCGTGCTCAACGGGCTCGCGGTCCCGGCGTTGATGTCGGAACGCTTCGGGGTCCCGGCCTTCATCAATAACGATGCCTACTGCGCGGCGCTGGGCGAGTTGCGCTATGGCGCCGGGCGCGGGCATCCGAATGTCCTGGTCGTCACGCTCGGCACCGGCGTTGGCGGCGGGGTCGCCATCGACAACCGGGTGCTGCGCGGGCCGCGCGGGATACTGGGCGAGATCGGCCACATCATCATCGACCCGGACGGCCCGCCGTGCAGTTGCGGCGCCAACGGCTGCCTGGAAGCGCTCGTCGGCAAGGACGCAATCATCAGGCGTGCATGCGAAGGCCTGCGGCAGAACCCGCAGTCGAGGCTGGCCGAGGCGCCCGACGCGATCACCCCCCGGCTCATCGCCGAACTCGCGGCACAGGGCGATGAGTACTGCCGTCAGATTGTCGACTGGATCGGGGAGTGCGTTGGCCTCGCGCTGGCCGATGCAATCGTGCTGTGCGACCCCGACGTAGTCCTGATCGGCGGGGGGATCGCCGGCGCCGGGGAGATGCTGCTCGAGGCGATCCGCCACAGCGTCGGCAGGCACAGCAGAATATCGGGCTTCGATCCGTCAAATGTCATTGCCTGCGGGCTCGGCGCCGGGGCCGGAGCGGTCGGCGCCGCCGCCCTTGTCTTCGAATGCGACGGCGCGCCGGCCTGAGGCTCGAGCCGTCGCCAGAGTTCACTCGCAGATGCCCACTACACAACAGAGCACACAGAACCTCGGCAGCACACGTTCGCTGACGGCGCTGCTTGAACAGACGAGCGGTTTCTCGCTGGCCAGGGAGGCACGCCGAACCCTATCGGCGCTGTCGATCCAGGGCCTGAGCGGCGGCGGGAAATCGGTGTTCCTTGCCGCCTGGCTGCAGGAGATCACCACGCCCTGTGCCGTGATCACCTACAGCGACGAGCGCGCGAGGCAGATTGCCGACGACCTGCGGGCGCTGATCGACGCCGACAGGGCCGACCGGCTCTCGCGGCGCGTGCTCCACTTCCCCTCGACCGCCTCCGCGCTCTACGATGGCGTCACCCCGGACCCCGAGACAGTTGCCGAGCGCATGCTCGTACTCGACAGGCTCTGCGCGGGGGAGCCGCTGGTGGTCGTCGCCTCGGTCAACGCCGCGGTGACACTGACGATGCCGCGCGCGCTGTTTGTCGCCAATCGCGTGCAGCTCGAGCGCGGCTCGGGCTGGGACCGCGACCTGCTGGGCTGGCAACTGGCCGAACTCGGCTACGAGCGGGTCGATCTCGTCGACGATGTCGGGCAGTACTCGGTCCGCGGCGGCATTGTCGATGTCTCGCCGCCCACGGTCGAGTTGCCGGTGCGCGTCGAGCTGTTCGGCGACGAGGTCGACACGATCCGCTTCTTCGAGCCCAACACCCAGCGCTCCGTCGAGACCATCGAGCGGATCGGCATCGGTCCGGCGTCCGAGGTCATCCTCGAGAAGCAGGCCGTCACCCGCGCCCTGCCGCAGATCAAGCTGGCCTACCGCAAGGAGCTGGATGTCCTCAACGAGGCCGGGAAGGCCCGCGAGGCGCGCCATCTCTCCGAGCGCATGGAGCAGGACCTGGGCGATCTGCAGAAGCTGCGCCCGACGCCCTCGCTCGTGCACTACCTGCCCTATCTGTATGATGAGCGCGAGACCTTCCTGGATTACCTGCCGGCGGATGCGGCCCTCGTCATCGACGAGCCGGTGCGCGTGAAGGCCGGCGCGGAGCAGTTCGAGGCCGATGTGGCGGATTCCCACAGGCGTGGCGTCAAGTTGGGCCGACACCTCCGCCTGGGGCAGACGGCCTGCCTGAGCTTTGCCGAGTTCACCTCGCGCTACCCCTGCCCCGGGCGCCCCGTGCTCTATCTGAACATGCTCCAGCGACAGGTGCCGTGGGCGCCACAGGCGCCGACTGTCAGCCTCTCCACGCCCCCGACCGAGACCTTCGGCGGACGCTTCGAGTTGCTCGTCGAGGGGCTCGGCCAGTGGCAGACAGAGGGCAAGTGCATCCTCGTGTGCGGGCGCGATGTCGAGAAGACAATTGATGTGCTCCGGTCTCGCGGCCTGCAGCGCGTCCGCGCCGCCGGGGGGCTCGAGGACCTGGTGATGGGCGCGGTCAACGTGCTCGGGCTGGACCTGAGCAGCGGCTTCACGATGCCGGAGGCGGAGCTCGCCGCCCTCACATCCCGCGAGATATACGGCTGGCGCAAGCTGCACCGCCCCGAGGCGGGCGCCTACCGCCGCGGCTTCTCGCTGATGAGTCTGCGCGAGATCGAGGAGGGCGACTACGTCGTCCACATCAACCACGGCGTCGGTGTCTATCAGGGGCTGGCCAAGCAGACAATCGACGACATCGAGCGTGACTACCTGGTCATCGCCTACGCCGGCGAGGACCGCCTCTACGTGCCCGTCACCCAGCTCGACAGGATCCAGAAGTACGTGGGGCCGGAGGGCTCCGAGGTCAATGTCAACTCGCTCAAGGGGACGAGTTGGAGCACCACCAAGAAGAAGGCCAAGCGCTCGACGGAGCTGCTCGCACGAGAGCTGTTGCGGCTCTACAGGCAGCGCGAGCAGGCGCAGGGGCACGCATTCTCCGAGGACACCGCCTGGCTGAAGGAACTCGAGACCTCCTTCGTGTTCGAGGAGACCCCCGACCAACTGCGGGCCATCGAGGATGTCAAGCAGGACATGCAGTCACCGACTCCGGCGGATCGGCTCATCTGCGGTGATGTCGGCTTCGGCAAAACCGAGGTGGCCATCCGGGCGGCCTTCAAGGCCGTGCTGGATGGCAAGCAGGTCGCCGTGCTGGTGCCGACCACGGTGCTCGCCCATCAGCACTTCAACACGATCCGCGAGCGGCTGTCGCGCTACCCCGTCGAGGTCGAGATGCTCAGCCGCTTCCGCGCGCCGAAGGAGCAGCGGCGCATCATCAGCAGGCTCAAGGAGGGCTCCGTCGACATCGTCGTGGGTACACACCGCCTGCTGGGCAGCGACATCGACTTCTCCGACCTCGGCCTGGTCATCGTGGATGAGGAGCAGCGCTTCGGCGTCAAGCAGAAGGAGAATCTGAAGAAGCTGAAGACGTCAGTCGACTGCCTGACGCTGACGGCTACGCCGATCCCCCGAACGCTCAACATGGCGCTGTCGGGCATCCGGGAGATATCGCTGATTAACGACCCCCCGCAGGGCCGCAGAGCCGTGCACACCTTCGTGCGGGAGGATGACGACGGGCTGATCACCGAGGCCGTCAGGCGGGAGATCAACCGCGGCGGGCAGGTCTACTACGTCCACAACCGGGTCCAATCTATCGCCCATGCCGCCTCGCGGGTGCAGCGGCTGGTTCCGGAGGCGCGCGTGGCGGTCGCGCACGGGCAGATGGACGAGGGTGCGCTCGAGGCCGTCATGCTGGCCTTCTACGGCGAGGAGTTCGATGTGCTCGTCTGCACCACCATCATCGAGAACGGGTTGGATGTCGCCAACGCCAACACGTTGATCGTCGACAACGCGGACCGGCTCGGCCTCTCGCAGTTGTACCAGCTCCGCGGCCGCGTGGGGCGCTCGACGCGCCAGGCGTATGCGTACTTCCTCTACAGGTACCCCGAGCGGATGAGTGAGGATGCCGAGCAACGCCTGAAGGCCATCGAGGAGTTCAGCGAACTCGGCAGCGGCTTCAAGATAGCGCTGCGCGATCTCGAGATACGTGGGGCCGGCGATCTGCTGGGGCCGGAGCAGTCAGGCCACATGTCGGCGGTCGGCCTCGACCTCTACTGCCAGATGCTTGCCGACTCCGTGAGCACGCTCAAGGGCGAGAACGGGCGGTCTGCCGAGGGCGGAGCATCGGTCGATCTGCCCGTGCAGACGGTGATCCCGACCGACTACGTTCCCGGCGAGCGCCAGCGTATCGATCTCTACCGGCATCTGGCCAATGTGAGCGACGAGCACGAACTCGAGCAACTGGTGAAGGAGACCCGCGACCGCTACGGGAAACTGCCTCGCCCGGTGCGGAACCTTGTCACGGTGGCCAAGATTAAGCTAAAGTGTAATCGGGCCGGCGTTGTGGATATCTCCGCGAGCCGGACCGAAGTCGTCGTGCGGCTTGCGCAGGAGCACAGGCTCACGGCGGCCGAACGCGATATGCTCGAGGCCGTCTACGTGCCGAGCAGGCTGCAGGCGCGGAAGGGACTGCGCTCCGCACTCCCGAGAATGGTCTTCAGGGAGCAGCAGATCAGTCTGGGCTACAGCAGGAAGGACCCTCAGGCGCTGATTCCCGTTCTCAGTCATCTGCTCGACCGACTCATCGACCGCAGGGGCGAGAAGTCCCGAGGCCGTGATATTCTCCAGAAGAAGCTCAGGCAGAAGGCCACCGATGAATGACCGCATAGATCACGATGATCAGACTCGCCCTGCCGACGGGGTAGTCGAACAGGCGGAGCACGCCGCTCAGACGGAGGACGCGTCCGCTCCGGGGGAGCAGCTCGATCCCGGCGACGCGGTCGACGCCGATCTGCCCGCGGTTGCCTCCGGGCAGCCCGAGGCCTCCGGGGAGTCCGAGCGTGACGAGCAGTCCGAGACGCCCGAAGGCGGGCGACTGCGCCGCGCGGACGGCCTGCCCGCCGCCGTCGGCGTCTCCTTCCGCCGCGGCGGCAAGATCTACCACTTCGACCCAAACGGGGTTGCGGCATCACCCGGCGAGCACGTGCTGGTGAAGACCGAGAAGGGCGTGGATATCGGC
>DPJP01000051.1:6272-16239 GCA_003542955.1 Armatimonadota bacterium | reverse complement strand
TTGGTGTTCGATCCGGCCAGGATCGATACCGATGAACCGCTCAAGCCGGTCGTCCGCAAGGCGACGCCCGAGGACCTAGAGTTCGAGGACAACCTGAGAGTTCGTGAGCGGAAGGCACTGCGGGTCTGCGAGCGCAAGATCGCCGAGCACGAGTTGCCGATGAAGCTGATCGACGCCGACTACACATTCGACTGCCGGTGCCTGATCTTCTTCTTCAGCGCGGAGGGGCGCGTGGACTTCCGCCGACTGGTTCGCGACCTGGCCAAGACCTTCCGCACGCGTATCGAGTTGCGCCAGATCGGTGTCCGCGACGAGGCGAAGATGCTTGGAGGTCTCGGCTCCTGCGGGCGGCCGCTTTGCTGCCGAACCTGGCTGCGCAACTTCACGCCGGTCGGCATCAAGATCGCCAAGGACCAGGGGCTGTCACTGAATCCGACCAAGATCAGCGGCGTCTGTGACCGCCTCATGTGTTGCCTGCACTACGAGCATGGGCTCTACAGGGACATGCGACGAGAGCTGCCCTCCGAGGGTGAGCCCGTCACCGTCGGCGAGCACACCGGGAGGGTCGTCGAGGTGCGCGTGCTGGCGCAGGAGCTGGTTGTCGAGCTCGAGGACGCGACCCGCGTGGTCGTCGCCGCATCCGAGATCAACCCACCCCCGCCGCAGCAACAGCGGCCGCGCAGGAGACGAAAGAAGCGCTGAGAGACCGTGGCCGCGGCACACACAGGACTTGCAGCGGAATAGACGCAGGCATGGGCCGTAGCGAAGGCAGAATTCGAGAGCAGGGCTCACAGATGACTGGAACCGGCGACGCGCAGAAGGCATTCTACATCACCTCACCCATCTACTACGTGAGTGGGCAGCCGCACATCGGCACCGCCTACACGACGATTGCCTGTGACGTGCTGGCGCGCTACCAGCGGCTGCGCGGCCGCGATGTTGTGTTCGCCACCGGCACTGACGAGCACGGGCAGAAGGTCGTGCGCGGGGCTGCCGACGCCGGCATGTCACCGCAGGATTTCGTTGACGGGCTGGTGGCCGACTACAAGCGCGCCTGGGAGCGGCTGCATGTGGAGTACAGCCGCTTCATCCGCACGACCGAACCCGAGCATACGCGGCTTGTGCAGCGCGTCTTCGCGCGGCTGGTCGCAAGCGGCGACATCTACAAGGCCGAGTACACCGGCTGGTATTGCATCCCGTGCGAGACCTATCTGCTGGAGCAGGACCTCGACGACGGTAACTGCCCCGAATGCGGCCGACCCACCGAGCAGGTCTCCCAGGAGGCCTACTTCTTCCGCACAAGCAAGTACGCGGACGCGCTCCTCCACCACATCGAGGAGCATGAGGATTTCATCGGCCCGGACTCGCGCCGCAACGAGGTCATCGCCTTCATCAAGAGCGGGCTGCGCGATTCCTGCGTCAGCCGCACCCGCAGCGACTGGGACATCCCGGTGCCCGACGACGAGAGCCAGTCAGTCTACGTCTGGTTCGATGCGCTGCTCAACTACCTCACGGTGGCAGGCTACGGCGACGACGAGGACCGCTTTGAGCGCATCTGGCCCGCGGATGTGCAGTTGATGGGCAAGGACATCCTCCCGCGCTTCCACGCCACCATCTGGCCCGCCATGCTGATGGCGCTCGGCCTGCCGCTGCCCAGGACGCTTTTCGGGCACGGCTGGTGGAGTGACGCCGACGGCCAGAAGATGAGCAAGTCGAAGGGGAACTTCATCGACCCCTTCGAGACGGTCCAGCGCCTGGTCGAGTACTCCGGCACGCGCACCGCCTTTGCGGTGGATGCACTGCGTTACTACGTGCTCCGCGAGGTCCCGTTCGGCCTCGATGGCAGCTTCTCGATGCGTGGGCTGTTGAGCCGCTTCAACGCCGACCTGGCTAACGACCTGGGCAACCTGCTCAACCGCAGCCTGCCGCTTCTGCAGCGCTATGTCGACGGCATCGTGCCGGAGGCGGGGCCGGCGTCGGGGGCGCTCGCGGAGGATATTGCGCGCACGGTTGCCGGCATGGAGACGCAGCTCGAGCGGCTTAACTACCGCGATGCGCTGATTGCGCTCTGGCAACTGATCGCCCGGTGCAACAAGTTCGTCGACGAGCGCGAGCCGTGGCTGCTGCACAAGCAGGGCAAGCGAGTCGAGCTTGACGCCGTCCTTTACGATGTCGTCGACTGCATCCGCGCCGTTGCCATCCTCGTCAGCCCCTTCATGCCGGAGGTGGGCGAGGAGGTCTGGGACCAGTTGGGGCTGAAACATGCAGGCACTCGGATGAGTTGGGCCGACGCGCGGGCGGGAGCCCTGGCCCCCGGCACACACATAAACCGCGGTGTCCCGATCTTCCCGCGCATCGACATCGACGGTGTGCTCGCCGAGCAGCCGGAGGCCGCGGAAGAGCAACAGGCAGCCACGGCAAAGGCAAACGCTATCTCGTTCAAGCAGTTCCAGGCAGTCGAGCTGGTCACAGGCAAGGTCGTCGAGGCGGAGCGCGTACCCGAGGCCGACAAGCTGCTGGTGTTGCGCGTCGACGTCGGCGAGGCGCAGCCGCGACAGATTGTCGCGGGCCTGGCGGAGCACTTCAACCCTCGACAGCTATTGGGGCGGACGGTCATCGTGGTGGCAAACCTGGAACCCGCGACCATACGCGGTATCGAGTCCAATGGGATGATTCTCGCAGCGGGTGAGAAGCAACCGCTGGCCCTGATCACGACCGATGGTGAGGTCGAACCGGGGCACAAGGTGAGATGAAACCCGTGCACAGGACCGCGAAAAGGGCAGGCAGGCCCATGGTGAGCACCCCCAGGCTCAAGAAGCGCCGGTTCATCTGGCCCGGCGCCATACTCGTTTTGACGATGGCGGGCATCACGCTGCTGGTGCGCATCGCCGGCACCGACAGCATTGCCGTGCATCTGTACTACCTGCCGATCATGTATGCCGGCTACATCTTCGGCGACCTCGGCGCCATCGCCGTTTCGCTGCTCAGCGCGTTGCTGTGCGGGCCCTGGATGCCGGCGCGCTACGATCTGGACAAGCCGCTCCAGCAGGCGCCCGGCGACATGATCGTGCGCATGTGCACCTTCTACGTCGTCGGCCTGGCGGCATCGCGGGCCTCACTCGAACTGAAGCGCCGCGCGCAGGAAGCGCACCTGCTCTACGAGGTCGCCCGCAGCATCACCAGCACGCTGCGGCTCAACGAGGTGTTGGCACTCATCACCGAGAGCGCCATGAAGGTCATGAACGCCAAGGGCTCCGTCATCCGCCTGCTCGACCCGCAGACTGACGAACTGGTGCCCAAGGCGATGTCCGGCCTCAGCGACGACTACTGGCAGAAGGGCCGCGTGGTCGGCACCGCGAGCCCCGTGAACCGCCAGGCGCTCGAGGGCCACCCCGTGCAGATACTCGATGTGACGGCCGAAGAGGGCTTTCAGTACCCCGAGGCGGCGCGGGCGGAGGGGCTCAGTTCCGTGCTGACCGTCCCCCTCCGGGCCAAGAGCGGCACATGCGGCGTGCTGCGCGTCTACGCCAGCCGCAGGAAGCGCTTCACCCCTGCAGAGATAGAGCTGCTGACGACGTTCGCGGACCAGGCCGCCGTGGCCATCGAGAACGCCGAGTTGTACGAGGACATCCGCCGCAACTACTACGAAACCGTGCGGGCGCTGACCACCGCCGTCGAAGCGAAGGACGCGGCGACCTACAAGCACTCCGAGCGGGTCACGGCGCTGGCCGACCGCCTTGCACAGGTGATGGGGCTGAGTGAAGTCGAGCGCGAGATGGTGCGCTTCGGCTGCATCCTCCATGACATCGGCAAGATCGGCGTCCACGACGAGGCGCTCGAGGCGCGCGACAGCTTCGAGACACCGGAACAGGTCTTCTACAGAATGCACCCGCTGATCGGCGTGAGCATTCTCAAGCCGATCGGCTTCCTCGAGGAAGCTCTCCCGATTGTCAAATACCACCATGAGCACTGGGACGGTACCGGCTTCCCGGAGGGTCTCTCCGGGCGACAGATACCACTCAGCGCCCGTATTGCCGCAGTCGCCGACCTCTTTGACCGCACCCAGAGACCGGGGGGCTCATCGAGCCCGGCGCTCCCCACCCGTGAAGCGCTCCACGCCGTTGTGTCACGCGCCGGCTCTGTCTTCGATCCCGAGATCGTCGGCAAGTTCCACAAGATGATGATCTCCGACGACCAGCCCGCCGATGCGGTAGCCCTCGAGCCGCACGCAGGTGGCGTGGAGGAGCATCACCCCGATGTCGACGACCCCTCGCCGGCTGACGGCGATGAGTAGGCTCACCGTCGTCCCCATGCTGGCCGCCCTGACCGCGGCCCTGACTCCGTCCGCGTTCGCAGCCGACCATGGACGCCCGGCGGCGGACTGGCAGCAGCTCGCCCGGATATGGGAGGCCGGCGAGCCGGTGCCCGTGTCGCTGGTCGAGGCCCTGCTCGAGCGGACTGGCGATACGCGCTGGTACTCCGTCGAGATCAGCGGGGCGCGGGCCGGCTACATGAGCGTATCGGCCGCCCTCGTCGACGACGGCGACGTCCCCCGCCTGCGCATCGAGACATACGTCAGGATTCACTTCGCCGTTGACGGGAAGACCCAGCAGATCGCCGGCCATCACATCGAGGACTACAACGCCGCATTGCGGCCGACGCGCATCGAGCTGTGGCGCGACACCATGGGGCGGCTGTCACAGACCTCCGTTTCGGTTGTGGATCCCGCGTCTCTCCACGTCAGCGTCACCCAACCCGACGGCACGCACGAGCGCACCGTACCGTTGCCCCCGGACTTCTCGTCCGAACTGATGCTGAGTATCGCCATGCTCGCCGGGCAGGTCCGGCCGGGCTGGACGGCGACCTTCTCGGCCTTTGACCCCTACAGCGCCATGCTCGACCGCTACCGTGTCAGCGTTCCGGATCAGGCCGCGGACGAGATGGGCACACTGGTGTATCTGGCGGCCGAGCAGGCCGGCGTGACCATGCGGACCTGGATCGGCGAGGACGGCGTGATGCGCCGCCAGGCGCTGCCCGAGTTGATGGGCATCGCGATGCAGCTATGCAGCCGCGAGGAGGCCCTCGCACCGGTCGTCGGCCCCAGCCTGCAGAGCGATATTGCCGTCGGCACGCCGGAAGTCAACCCGCACCAGGCCGAGCAGGTGCGGCTGGTCGCCTCCGCGGCCGGCACCGACGTTGCCACGCTGATCCCCGAACTGCCATACCAGCACGTCGAGCCCTGCGCCGACGGCAGCGCACTCATCACCATCTCGCGGCACGTACCCCCCGAGAGGACCGTCTCGCTCCCGATCTCGGACGCGGAGTTCGAGCAGTACCTGAGCCCCAACGAGATCACCCAGAGCGACAGCCCACAGATACGTGAACTCGCCCACCAGATCATCGGCGATGAGACCGACGCCTGGGCCGCCGCGCAGAAGCTGCTCAGTTGGGTCTACAAGAGCATCGGCAAACTCAAGAGCGAACCGCGCCCGATCTCCGCCGTCGAGGTCCTCGCCCAGCGGAAGGGTGACTGCACCGAGCACGCCGTGCTGCTTGCCGCGCTGGCGAAGGCCGCCGGGGTACCGCCCCGCATCGTCACGGGGCTGGTCTACACCAACGGCAGCTACGGGTACCACGAGTGGAACGAGCTCTATGTCGGCGAGTGGGTCTCGATGGACCCCTCCTGGGGCAAGCATGTGCTGGGCGCGGGCCACATCCAGCTCAGCAGCGAGGCCGCCGACGCCGACGCCATACTCAAGAACAACATCGCCTCCGGGCGCACCATCGGTACGCTTTTCCTCGAGTTCTATCCAAACGAATAGCGAGAAGATGCCATGAACGTCGTGGAGCAGTGTCAGGGGCGGCGCGTAGCCGTGCTTGCAGGCGGACAATCAGGTGAGCGAGAGGTCTCGTTCCGCTCCGGACAGGGCGTTCTGGATGCTCTGCTCGGCGCCGGGATCGACGCCTTCATGCTTGATCCGGCCCCAAATCTGGCCGGGCAGCTTGTCGATGTGGGGGCGGATGTTGTCTTCAATGCGCTCCACGGCGGCGCGGGAGAAAACGGGCAGGTACAGGCCGTGCTCGAGCTGATCGGGCTCCCATACACCGGGTGCGGGGTGCTCGCCAGCGCCCTGACCATGGACAAGCTGATGACACAGGCGGTGCTGGCCCACAACGGCATCCCCGTGCCCGAGTATGTTCCCATTACCGAGCAGACAACCGCCGAGCAGATGGAGGCGGCCGTCGACGGGCTCGGTCTGCCGGTGGTGACGANNAAGCCCTCCGCGGAGGGCTCAAGCCTTGGCGTGCGCATCTGCCGCAGCCGCGCGGAGGCAATCGGCACCGCGCTGGACCTGCAAGAGCGCTATGGCCGCGCGATGTTCGAGAAGTACATCGAGGGTGTCGAGATCACCGTCGGCCTGCTCGGGTGCGGGGAGCGCACACGGGCGCTGCCGGTGCTCGAGATCGTCCCCCGCAACGAGTTCTACGACTATGAAGCGAAGTACACCAAGGGGCTGACCGACCTCATCTGCCCCGCGCGCATTCCCGAGGCTGTTGCGCGGGAGGCGCGGGAGACGGCTCTGCAGGCGCACCTGCTTACCTGCTGTCACGGCATCAGCCGCTGCGACATGCATATCGACACCGCCGGCGGCATCTGGGTGCATGAGATCAACTCAATGCCCGGCCTGACGGAGACCTCCGACGTCCCTCACGAAGCCTTCGCGACCGGAATGACCTACGCCGAGCTGGTGCTCGAGATACTCGGCAGCGCCTTTGCTCGCTGAATCTCGTCGCGCGTGCAGCCACGCATGTAGCAGGAATAGAGGATTGAGGTGGGCCGACGGTGAAATAGGTCCTCCGCTGCGTTACACGTCCCAGAGAGGGCTGCACCGATGGCCTTGATCGATGACATCCAGCAATGCGTCGAGCTGCGCATGCCCGAGCAGATGCCGATCTTCTGCATGAGCCAGGAGTTCGACGCCCGCTACTGCGGCATGACCTATGCCAGGTACTGCTCCGCGGCCGAGAACATCGTCCGCGCGCAACTCGAGGCGATCAACAGCTTCGGGTGGGATTGGGCCTGGGTCGAGCTCGACGGTGTACTCGAATTCGAGCCGCTCGGCGTTGCCACCGCTGCCAGGGACGAGAACAGCCCACTGCAGGTGAGCCGCTGGCTCGATCTGACAAAACAGACCGTCTCCGGCCTGCGCATCCCGCGCGCCCCCGGCTCACCCCGCATGCGCGTGCTGCTCGACGCGCTCTCGGCGCTTCGCGATGACCGCGGCGACGGCACCTGCATTACCGGGCGGGTCAGTGCGCCCTTCTCCGCGGTGGTCGGGCTCTTCGGAATCCAGGCCGTTGTCGAGGCGCTGCGCGGCGCGCCTGCGCTGCTGCGCGACGCGATCGCCTTCTGCCGTGACTATGCCGTCGAGTGGGGCAAGACGCAGAAGGATGCCGGGGCGCACGCAGTCTGGGTATCCGACCTGCGCGCATCGACGGCCACGCTGCCGGCGCAGCTGTACGAGCAGTGGGCGCTTGAGCCCTGCAAGGCCGTCTGCGCGGGGCTGAAAGCTGCCGGGCTGCTCGTCTTCCTGCATACCGGTGAGAACACCATCGAGGGCCTGCGACTGCAAGCCGGGGCGGAACCCTCCGTGCTCAGCGTCGGTCACGGCATAGACCTCGCGCGGGTGAAGAACGACCTGGGGCGCCAGGTGGCCCTGATGGGCAATCTCGACCCCGTCGGACTGCTGGCGCAGTCTTCGGCCTCACTCGTCGCCAGCGAGACCGATCGGCTGGTGCGGCTGATGGCCGGCGGTGGGATGATCCTCAACAGCGGCGGGCCGGTGCCGCGGAAGGCCAAGTCCCCGAATATGCACACGATGCATGACACGGGGCGGAAGGTCTGGGACCTCGCGCACGGGCGGAGGTAGGCTCGCGGTCACGCCGCTGTGGACATGCTGCCACTGCCGCATCCCGCTCACTCGCGGCACGCCAGACAGATCACCCCTCTGACTGGTGATCCGGCCACCCGTCGGCGCCCGGCCTGCCACTGGAAGACGACCCCGCAAATGGATGCGGGGCGCCCCCGCTGTGACCGGCAAGCACCCCGCACTGACAGACATTGACCTCGTAGGACTGCCCCCCTACTCGAAGGGAGCGGTGAAGGTCTCGAGCGGCGGATAGCAGTTGAAGGCAGCCGAGGCGGGCGCGTCCCACGGCGCCGGGATGTTGCCGCGGAGGAACTTCGCCCACTTCGCGTGCCCGTCGACGAAGACGATGTTACCACCCTCATTGTGGACATCGGCACAGGCGTACCACGCAGAGGACAGGACATAGGGGGGGCCGCCACCGTTACCGGCCTCCGTGAGCAGCAGGCTCTCGGAAGGGCGCGTGAAGTTGGCGAGCTTCTGTGGAGTATTCAGGTAGTTGATGCGCGTACCGGCCGCGTTCCGTGCATGCTCCGCCGGAGCGTAGCTGATGCCGCAGTTGGAGAAGTTGTTGGTCGGGCACTGGAACACCTGCGTGTTCTTGACATACGGGTACAAGACGAACATGAACGAGTACCAGTAACCGTAGCCGCTCTGCCAGCCCCACTCGTAGTAGGGCGCCATCTGCGGAACGTTCATCTGCGCGGCGACGCGCAGGGAGGGGAACTTCTCGTCATAGTCCTGGGCATACTGCAGAGAGGCCAGTCCCAACTGCTTGAGGTTGTTCAGACAACTGCTCTGGCGTGCCTTCTCCCGCGCTCTGGCAAAGACCGGGAAGAGGATTGCTGCAAGGATCGCGATAATCGCGATGACGACCAGTAACTCGATCAGAGTAAAGCCTCTTCTCATTATGGTGCACCCCTCGTCCAGTGTGATCGTACTGCCTGTGATTCTACCACATGACGCAGAGGGCGTAAACTGCCACTTGTCGCAAGGAGCGACCTGCCCGGCGGCATTCGCCTGTCCAGGCGCATGGTTGGGCGCATATCGCATCATCTCCGCACCCGCCGCCAGATGAAGTAGCCGCCGACGAGTGCCGGCGATGCCAGCAGCCCATACAGCAGTGCCCACACCAGCAGCACACCCAGCTTCTTCGCGGATGAGACGAAGCTCCCCCACGCGGCCGCAACGCCTCGGGCCTCCGGCTGCTGGTCAACCACACGCTGGATCAGTGAGACCGTCACCGTCGCCAGGTACAGCTCCCGCTTGACGGAGAATGCCTGGTCCTGCGCCGAGCCCAGATGCGCGCGTGCAGTGGCCACCTCCTGGTCTCGCTGCCTGCGGTCCGTGCGCGGCGCCGAGGCACGCGCCTGCTCGGATCGGCTCACCGCTGCAGTCGCGTTGCTCACGCCGCGCTCGGCGGAGACGTACGCATCGGTGATGTCCTCGCCGACGATCTGCCTGCGGGCGACATAGCCCAACCGCGCAAGCGCGTTCACAGTATCGGCGACACGGTCCACGGGCACCTTGCCCACGATCTGGGCGCCGCCTCCGGATTCCTCGTACCCATCGCGGGTCAGCTCCGAACTGAGCACAAAGCCGCCCTCGTCGGCGAAGACCTTCTCAGCGGAGAGGACGGCCTCCTGGACCTGCGAAACCCATATCTCGCAGGCGGCATCGTAGGCGATCTTCAGTTCGCGCGGCAGGCCGAAGTTGCGCCCCTGCGTGCCCGGCATGACGCCGGTTGTGTCGGCCTCATCCAGCGTCCCGGGGGGCAGCTCCTTGAGCCACTTCACATGCCCGTCGGCATAGCCGACGTTCATGCCCTCGTTGTGGCGGTAGACGGGCCTCCCATACTCGGATTCGTAGATGATGATGACAGTCTCGGGGTTGGCTATGTCCTCGAGCTTCGCGCCGCTATAGCGCGGCACCATCGAGTAGCTGACTTCCTGGTCGGTGTTGTCGACAGGGCACCGGTAGATGGCGCGGTTTCTCAGGTACGGCTCGATCTCGACATCCCATGTCGAGGCACGGGGGAG
>DPJP01000051.1:0-6267 GCA_003542955.1 Armatimonadota bacterium | reverse complement strand
GCGCATACGTCATGACGGCGAGCACTACCTGCTTGACGTTCGACAGGCACGCGGGTTGGCGGGCTTTCTCTCGTGAGCGGGCGAACACCGGAAACAGGATCGCCCCCAGCAGGCCCATGATACCCACCACGACGAACAGCTCGATCAGACGTCCTGTCAGTTTGCGCGGCCTGGGTTCACTCGTTGCAGCAGACATCGGAGGAAGCCTCCTCATGACAGTCTCTGTGATGTCTGCCCGGCGGCCGGNNGCCGGTCAGTGCACGAGTGAACAGCTCCTGGTCAGCGGTCACCTCCTCATACCATCTGCGGCACTCGGGGCATCGGCTCAGATGGTCCTCGGCCTCGCGGCGTTCGTCGGCACTGCACTCGCCGTCGATGTAGGCCGAGATCAGCTCGCGCCACTTCTCACACCGTGCCATCTGCTCACACACCCCCTTCTGCCGCAAGCGCCTGCCTGAGCGCCTCTCGGGCCCTGAAGCAGCGCACTCTCACATTGTTGACGCTGATGCCGAGCATCGCGGCGATATCCTCGTAGTCCATATCCAGCAGGTACTTGCAGGCGAGTATCTCCCTGTGCGGCTCCGCGACGGTCCGTAGAACGGAGATCAGCTCCGCCTCGGAGGCCTCCAGCGGCGCCTGCGGCTCCGGCAGAGGATCGCTGTCCAGCGACGCGGACCTCCGGCTGCCTCGCTGAAGGTGCTTGCGGCAGGTATTGCGCAGGATGCCCCACAGCCAGGGACCGAACCTCGCAGGCTCGCGGAGCTTCGGCAATGACGTGTAGGCGGTGATGAAGGCCTCCTGGGCCAGGTCGCGCGCGGTCTCGGCGTCTCCGCACATCGCCAGCGCAACGGCGACTGCCCGCGACTGGTAGCGGTCCACCAGCTCGGCATAGGCATCCCGGTTGCCTGCCAGCACGCGCGTCACGGCCCCGCCGTCCTCTCGTGAGGGAGTCATCAGTGTCGGTTTCGGTCTGCGACGGAATTGTCCTTCCCGGTTGGGCTCTGCATCGGGTCCCCGGGCAGGCTCGGATACCACTTCGCGTGGCCGTCCGCGAAGGCGACATGCAGGCCGCCGTTGTGCCAGGCCGCGGGCCTGCCGTACTCGGCCTCGTAGAGCACTACCGCGCTCTCGCGATTGGGGATATCCGCGAGGTTCACCACACTGTAGCGGGCCGCCATCGCGTAGCTGACGGGCTGGTCCGTCGGGTCCGCGTGTGCCTTGTAGAGAGCTCGGTTCTTGACGTAGGGGTCGATCTGATCGGGCCAGCTTGCGGCACAGGGCAAGTATCCATCGTAGTCCTGCGCATACATGAGCACGCCGAGTATGAGATTCTTAGTGTTGCGAAGCGCAACATCGCCTGGTACATGCGGGTGCGGGCGGGGGATTGCCGGGAACAGCAGTCCGGCGAGCACGAACAGGAGGATAATGACTATGAGTGCATCCAGAAGCCGCCATCGCCGTAGCCGTGCAGCCGATCCCGGGCCTGGTCTTACAAGCATGTGCGTCACTCCCTTCTCTCTGTGTGTGGTTGCGTCACTCGTGCACCGGATGGCCGCCGGGGCAGATGTGTCATACACAGAGTCCCGAGAAGGGAGTGGTTCATTACACGCGGTCTCGGAGAATACGGATGGGTATTCCCGATGTTGAGATGCGAAGACGGGTGGGTGGATGAAACCGGGGCCGGATGGGACCCGTCACCGTCGCGTCCCGCATACGGCCGCGGTCCGGTCCGGTGACACCCATTTGGCCCCTCCTTTCGCGTGGCGGTGCGGAAGGGCGTGGGTCACTGGTGACGGGGCGGCGCCACGTCATCGCCCGCGAACGGGAACGATACCTCCCGATGCGCCGGATCTCCGTGAACCGTGCCGGCGGGGCACCGCCCTTCGGAAGGACGGGCCGAATGGGTGCCGAATGCGCGTCGTGTGCGCAGGAGGCGGGACCCATCCGGTCTGCAGACGCCGACGAAGCACTGTCGTATGTGCGTAGGCGCGCCCCGGCTGCATGCTCCCTTCCCCTCCCGCATCTTGGCCGTCCGACCTCACGGAATGTCTGCCGGCAGCTCGCGCACCGTCGCCGCATGGCCGTCGGCGTAGACGACATTCATGCTGTCATGATGCCGGAAGGCGGGGCGGCGGTCATCGGCTTCGTAGAAGACAATCGTCCGCCCGGGCTCCTCGATGCTTGTGAGCAGCACACCGCCATACGCCGTTACCATGGCGTAGCTGGAAACCTGCCCGGTCTTGTCGCTGCGGCACTTGAGCACATCGCGCCCGCGCAGGTATGGTCTGAGTTGCTCGATCCAGCGATCCGCGTCCGGCAGCCGGCCCTCGTGCTCATCGATGTAGGTCACGAGCGCGGCGCCAAGCTGCGCGCAGTGGGTCAGGCAGGTGAGCGAATACCGGGGCACACGCCTGTGGCTGGTGGAGACAATCGACCAGGAGAGCCAGGCCAGCAGCAAGACCAGCACGCCCAGGGCGGTGTACCCGACGACGGGGCGCCTCCAGATAGGCAGGCTCCCTCCTTCTCCACTCTGACGGGTCTGCTTCACTGCCTCGCTCCCTCGTATCCGCACCGCGGAATCGTCTTCACGGCCCAAGTCTACCACACCCGTAGCAACACCGCACGCGGAGTTATGTTCCCCGCGACCGCATGAGGGGTATACAAACAATGTCGCATTTGTGTTACAATAACCAGTACAAACCTATACCGCTCCCGGGGTGTGTGCACACGCCATGTCGGAGATGACGCTCCAGCAGCTTCTGCCGCCGATCCTGTTCATGGTTGCGATGCTGGTCATGTTCTGGCTCCTGATCATCCGTCCGGCCAAACAGAAGCAGGACCGCCACGAGGGCCTTATCAAGTCGATCGAGAACGGCGACAAGGTTGTCACCGTCGGCGGCATCTACGGCACCATCACCAAGGTCCGCGACAAGACGGTCGACCTGAAGGTCGCGGAGGGCACCACGATCACCATGGATCGGCGCGCGGTGCGCCGACGTCAGGACGAGGAGGACGCGTAGGTGCTCTACGGTGCGCTCGCGGGTGCGGCAGTGGCACTCATCGCGTCGGGCATTGCGCTCTACTATGCCCTGCGCGCCCTGAAGGCCATCGATCCGGCGCGGATGGAGAGCCTCACCGAACTCATCACGAAGCAGGCGCCCAGCACGCGCCTGGTGCAGGCGGAGGCGGATATCGAGCAAATCGAGAAGAGCCTGCAGACCCTGGAGTCCTTCGCCAATTCCGTCAGCAGGCGGCTCGATACCGCCGTGCAGCGTGTCGGTCTGCAGCGCTTCGACAGCAGCAGCGAGATCGGCGGCGAACTGAGCTTTGCGCTGACGATGCTTGATGCGCGCAACCACGGCATGATGCTGACGTCGCTGACAGACCATCGTGGCACGCGCCTTTTCATCCGCGGCATCATCGCGGGCAAATCTCGACACCCACTACTGCCGAACGAGGAGATATCGCTGCAGCAGGCCCTGGAGCAGTCGGACCACAACTGAGGGAGCAATCCATTGCAGCACGACATCGAAGCATTCACCACATACCTGATTGCCGACGCAGGGCTGTCGGAGAACACCGTTGCGGCGTATTCCCGTGATCTGCGCGATTACGGCGAGTTCCTCCGTGGCGCCGGCACAGACAGCTTCCGCGATGCCTCCCGCCAGCAGGTCATCGACTACCTCTCCGCGCTGCGCAAGCGAGGCCTCAAGCGCAGCACCATCGCCCGCAAGCTCACCGCGGCGCGGCAGTTGTACAAGTTTCTCCTCCGCGAGGAGTACACCGACACCGACCCCACCGCCAACCTCGACGGGCCCAAGCTCGCCAGGCGCCTCCCGCATGTGCTCACCGAGGAGCAGTGCATCACGCTGCTCGAGACTCCCGACCGCGGCACCGCCGAGGGCCTCCGGGATGCCGCGATGATCATGCTGCTGTATGCCACCGGCCTGCGCGTCTCCGAGCTGGTCAACCTCGACAGCCACGAACTCAATATCGAGGAGCGCCTGGTGCGCGTGAAGGGCAAGGGCGGCAAGGAGCGGCTGGTGCCCGTCGCCAGGGCCGCGCTCGATCTCGTCGTCAGCTACATGCGGACGGCCAGGCCACACTTCGACACGCGCGGGGACACCAGCGCAATCTTCCTCACCCGGCGCGGCAGACCGTTCTCGCGCGTGGGCTTCTGGAAGCTGCTCAAGTCTCACGCCGCCGCCGCCGGGCTGCCGCCGGAGCTGTCGCCGCACACGCTGCGCCATAGCTTCGCCACCCATCTGCTGCACGGGGGGGCAGACCTGCGGGCAATCCAGGAGATGCTCGGACACAGCAGCCTGGCGGTGACCGAGCGCTATACGCACATATCAAACGAGCACAAACGCACCATCTACGAGGCAAGCCACCCGCGCGCGTAGATAGCACACGCGGGGGAGGACAGGTCAGATGATCGGGTCACTGCCAACAGAGACGCTCTGTAGACTGGCTGCGGACGAGTTGGTCCAGCTCGCGGAGGAGGGCCGCGTCGTCGACGACCTGCGGCTCATCTACGAGCGCGCCACGGCCGAGGGCGTCAACGGCCACACCGCCAGGCGGGCGATCGAGGAGTTCTGGGCCGCCGCGGAGCACGCGCCGATGCGCGATGACTCCGCCTATGATGAGCCGAGCGACTGGGGCAGCATCTGCAGCAAGGTGAAGCTCGTAGAGAGCGCCGTGCCCGCGCCTGACCCGGCCACGCTCGCGGATCGCGTGTACGGGGCATGGTTGGGCCGCTGCGCCGGCTGCATGCTCGGCAAGCCCGTCGAGGGGCGCACTCGCGCGCAGGTCCAGGCGCTTCTGGAGATCGCGGGGGAGTACCCGCTCGAGGACTACTTCCCCGTCATCGACGATCCGGGCGATATTCCTTACCGGCGCGCTGATGACGACTGCCTGCGGCCTAACATCCGCTGCAGCGCGCGCGATGACGACACCGACTACACGGTGCTCGGCCTGCACATGGCCAAGACCTACGGCATGGGGCTGACGCCGGCGGAGGTCGGCGCCGAGTGGATGATGCGGCTGCCGTACATGAAGACCTACACCGCCGAGCGGGCGGCATACAGGAACCTGGTGATGGGGGTCCCGGCCGATCAGGCCGCTACCGTGCTCAACCCATACAGGGAGTGGATCGGCGCGCAGATACGCTGCGACGCGTTCGGCTATGCCGGCGCCGGGCAGCCCTGGATTGCCGCGTGGTTGGCCTACCAGGATGCCGCGCTCTCACACACCAAGAACGGTATCTACGGGGAGATCTTCTTCGCCACGCTCATCGCGGAGAGCCTGGTGCGCGAGTTCCCGGAATTGCGCGAGTGCATCGAGTCCGCTTTGCTCTTCATCCCGAGCGGGTCTCGCTTCGCCGAGATGGTCCGCGCCGTGAGCGGGTGGTGTGATGACGACCCCGGCTGGCAGATCACCTGGGACCGCATCAGCCGCGCCTACGGGCATTGCCACCCGGTCCACACGATCAACAACGCGGCGCTTGTGCTGATGGGACTTCTCCACAGCGGGGGAGACTTCGGCAGGGCGGTATCCATAGCGGTGATGGGCGGATGGGATACCGACTGCAACGGCGCCACGGCGGGATCGGTGATGGGCGCTCTGCTGGGCGAGGAGGCACTGCCGGCGAAGTGGACTGAGCCGCTCAACGACACACTCCATAGCGCCATCGACGGGTATCAGATGCGCAGAATCAGCGACTTGTCCGAGGAAACGATACAGGTCATCAGAAAACTGCAGCAGCAAGGCCCTGAGCAGCACCTGACCGTTGTGCCAGAGACGCCCTGAAGGGGACGCAGTATCGCATCGGGGCGAGACGGGCGCGCGGGAGAGCGGTTCGGCGCGGTCGAGGCCACTCACTACAGCAGCAGACGAAGCACACATCACAGCACGCATCACAGGCAGGAGCCAGAAACGGCAGGTGCTGCAACAATGGCCAAACCATGGACCTGGGTATTCCCCACGCGCGAGCAGGCGGACCAGATGGCACAGGAGCTGCGCGACCAGTACAGGGCGGCGCACTATCGGGTGCGCGTGAACTCGGCCGGTCGCGCTGACGGGTCGGTGCAGGTGGCGCTGATCAAGCGCTACGACGACTACGAGATGGGGTGCACGCTGTAGGATAGACGGCCGGCTGTCTCCCGGGGGAGGGGCCTCATGAGGGAGGCTTGCATTCGTGTGCAGGCCTCCCGAGGCAGGCCCGGCTACTCCTGCATGTTCCATCCCACGCAACGGCCGGGGTCGGGG
>DPJP01000035.1:12960-16990 GCA_003542955.1 Armatimonadota bacterium | reverse complement strand
ACAGCGACCTGCCTGGGTGCAGAGCGGATCCCGACATTGGCCGGAATGGCCAGGCAGGTGGCACTCCCCGGGCCGGCCGTTCCCCCCGCTGCAGGAGAGTCCTCCGCGCCACGCGAATACATACAAGACTGTTTGCTTCGCGGGCCATGCTCTAAGCGGAGACTCCGGAGGCGCATGATGAAGCGGCGCACATTCATCGAGACGGTCGGTCTGGCTGTGGGCGGGACGTTGCTCGGCGGCGGGGTGTTCGCCCAGGCGCGCACCTCCGCGGACGTGGCCTTTGTCAACGGTGTGGTGCTGACGATGGACCCCGCGCGGCCGGTGGCGGAGGCGGTTGCGGTGCGAGCCGGGCACATCGGCGCCGTCGGCAGCCGCCGGCAGATCGAGGCTCTCTGCGACCGCCAGACGCAGATCGTTGACCTGCGCGGAGGGACACTCACGCCGGGCCTCATCGATGCCCACACCCACCTGATCGCCTTCGGTCAGATGGAGAAGTACCTGGTGATCGTGCGCCCGCNNCCGCCACAGGTGCACGACTTCCACAGCCTGGGCGAGGTGCTGGCAGATGCGGCCGCGGAGGTGCCACGGGGCGAGTGGATCATGGCCCGCGGCTTCAACGAGTTCGATGAAGGCCGCTTCCCGACCCGGCAGGAGCTGGATAAGGCCGTCGCGGACCACCCGGTGCTGGCGGTGCACTGGACGGGCCAGTACGGCGTCTGCAACACGATGGCCCTGCAGAGGGCAAACCTGCTGTCCGCCGACGCGCGCGACCCCTATGGCGGCAAGTTCCTCCGCGATCGGCGCACCGGCGTCCCCAACGGCATGCTGCTGCACTACCCGGCGATCTACGCCGTCTACGCGCCGGAGTACACGCCCGAGCAGGAGGCGGAGGCAGGCGTCTGGGGCGCGCGCCGGATGCTCGCCTGCGGCGTAACATGTGTGCATGACAACTTCTGCACCGGGCGCGCGGCGAAAGCCTACTTCGAGCTGGCCCGCGCAAAGAAGCTGCCGATGCGCGTGCGCCTTTATCCGTATGTCAACAACCTCGAGACCTGCAGGCAGATGATCTCTCAGCTTCCACACAACGGGGGACCGATGCTGCGGGCCCAGGGCATCAAGCTGGCCATCGACGGCTTTCCGCTGATGTACGAGGTTGCCCCCGAGCACGAGGTACTCAATATCCCGATGCACCCGCCGGACCAGTTCCAGGCGATCATCGACGCCGTCCACCGCGCCGACTGGCAGGTGGATGTCCATGCCGCGGGCGACCGGGGTGTGGACCTGACGCTGGACGCCTTCAGCAAGGCCGCGGGAGGTGACCGGGCCGTGCAGGAGCGCCGCCACCGCATCGAGCATGCCATGGTGGCCCGCCACGACAGCATCCGGCGCATGGCGGATATGAACGTGCCGTTGTGCACCCAGCCCGCCTGGATACGCTTCCGGGCTGACGAACTGATGAAACGGATCGACCCCGAGGTGGTCGGGCGGATGGTGCCACTGGGGAGCATGCGTGAGGCGGGCGTGTACGTGTCCTACGGCGCCGACGTACCGGCCTCGCCCACGCATCTTCCGCTCGACAGCATCGTCGGCGCGGTGACCCGCAAGACCGACGGCCGCGCGCAGATGGACCCGAGCGAGAAGGTCACGTTCATGGAGGCGCTGCAGGCGCACACGATCGACGCTGCCTATGCCGCCTTCGATGAGCAGGATATGGGCAGCATTGAGGTCGGCAAGTACGGCGACCTGGCAGTCTGGGCACAGGACCTCCGACAGGTCAATGATGCCGACCTGGACAGTCTGGAGGTCGTTGCGACCTACATCGGCGGGCGGGAGGTCTATCGGGTATAGGGGTGGGCGGTGGCACCCGGGGACTGGCACCCATCCGGCCATCCGGCCACGCCGGAGACCCAGCCCTCTGCACACGGATGGGTCACTGTCCCCGAGTCCGGTTGCGTAGAGGGCATTGGGGACAGCCACCCAGGGGTCATATCGTGAATCTTGAGTTTCCTGTCGCTCAGGCATCCTCCAACTGCGTCCATAGGAAACTCAAGATTCGGGATGTGACCCCGGCTGTTGGGGACTCGGGGACAGCGACCTCTCGCGATGCAGGCGGTTGGCCCCCGGCGCAGGAGACGGGCGCGAGAGGTGGCAGTCCCCGGCCGTCCGCCGTTCCCTCACCCCACGCCCCTCGTCCCACACCCCTGCCGTTCACACCCCTGCCGTCCTCACCCCTGCCGTTCCTACCCCGTCACAAACCAGCCGCTCTGCGACAGCCCGGACACCTCCGCGGCCATGCCGCCGTCCTCGTTCCAGTAGAGCAGATACCACTCGATGTTGCGGCCCGAGAGCATCGGCGCCGTGACGCCCCGGTGCTTGGCGGCCATGTCGAAGTCGAGCGTGCTGAACTCCGCATCGCCGCTGACGCGGTAGTAAAGGCACCCCGCGGTCGGCTGGTCGGCAGCCCAGGAGCAGGTGACGGCGCCACCGGCGTATGAGAAGCTCGGCGGCGCAGTCAGGCTGGGGATGTGCGCCGCGCAGTGGCGGCGGGTGGCTTCGAGCAGCCTCGCCCGCTGCCTGCCGAACAGCTCGAGATCGCGTGGGGATGCGATTGTCTCGGCGACAATCGACCCGATGAGCGCAGCCACGGTGTCGCCCGTCTCCTTGCCCGCCCGGCGTGCGGCCTCGCGTAGCGTGTGCATGGTCAGGTAGTCGTCGCGGCCCTCGAGGGTCGCCTCCCAGCGGCGCGAGCTGATCGGGCCCGTCTGCCCGTCGTAGATTGTGCCGCAGTCGGCGATCTCGCCGTCGAAGTCGTTCCAGGGGTCGCCACGCCAGGAGTTGTAGGCCCAGTAGCATGAGCCCTCGAGCCCAAGGTCCCAGACGCGCCACTCCTTCAGCCGATAGTAGTCCAGCGGGTCGAGCGCCTTCATCTCGGTGCTGCAGGTGTAGGTCCACACCGGCTCGCCACGCTCGCTGAGCTGCCGGTACAGGGCTCGCAACTCGGTCTTCTCCGCATGGCTGTAGAGTGTGGTCATGTGCGGTATCCACAGGTCGATGACCGGGTCGAGCGCCCTGACCTCGGCGAGGTTCTGCGCGCCGTCCATGCAGGTGCGCATCTTCGGCGCGAAGCCTCGCATGAACTCCCCCGCCTGGACGGTCAGCGCGGCGTTCTGGCCTGTGGCCTCATCCCAGAGCTGGACGGCGTATTCCTCATGGCCCATGCCGATGTCATCGCGCAGATGCCGCTCGAACTCGATCACCCAGGCCTTGAAGGCCCGCTGCCAGGGCTCACTCATGAACTCCCAACCATGCGACGTGGCCGGCCCGTTGTGGAAATCGCGAATGATCCCGTAGGAGAAGAGGATGATCCCGCCCTGTTCCCTGGCATGACGGAGTTTCACCTGCAGGAGCCCGTCATAGCCCCGCCAGTCCACGGGCGCCTTCGGGTTGCCCTGAGCATCGAACGACATCCGGCAACCGGTGCTGAGCAGGAAGGTGTTGTTGCGGTGGGCGACGAGGTCGCGCACGTAGTGCTCGTCCTTCGCGTAGTCCCAGTTGAACACATTGATCGGCATCCTGTCCGGCAGGCGAACGGGCAGGATGTCTATCTCGATGGGCGCCGACTTGCCGGGCAGCGTGGCATCCATCGGTGTGATCGCCAGGCTTCCGCGGTAGCGTCCGGGCGGCAGCGAGCCGGTGCTCAGACTCAGCCAGACCTGGCGCGTCTGCTTTGCGGGCACCATGATCGAGTGGGCCTGATTCATCACCGGCAGCGGGTCTGCGACGGTCTTGCCGCCGCGGAGGTCCTGGTAGAGGACCTCATGGAGCGCAATGGACTCCGGTGAGAAGACCGGGGAGTCTTGCCCGCCCTCGATCAGCTTGATATCATGGAACCTGATGGTCCCGCCGTCGGGGCTGGAGATGCGTAGCACGACCTGGTGTTGGCCTCCGGCTCGGGGAGTGAATGAACGCACATAGGTCATGCGGCCGGAGGTCGGCGTCATCGGGACCACGTTGGTCGACCACGTCCAGC
>DPJP01000035.1:0-12955 GCA_003542955.1 Armatimonadota bacterium | reverse complement strand
GGCGGCAGGAAGATTCTCCGCGGACAGTTCGGCAATCAGCGTGTACTGCTTGCCGCCCTCGAGTTCGACCGGCTGGCGGAAGTTCGCGGCGGCCGGCTGTCCGGGCTCCCCGGTGAGCACAAACGCCCGCGAGCCGTCGGGCTGCTGCTCGAGCATGTAGCCGGCCTTCGCCTCGATGCGCCGCCACTCGAGCGGGGTCCCGTTTTGCTCGCCCTGGGAGAAGTCCCCGTTCATGAGCAGGTTCGCTGCCTGCAGATCAGCGAGTATCTGCGGCGTCTCGAGCTGAAGGCTGCTCAGCTTCACACGCGCCTCGAAGGTCACATTCGTCGGGTTCGAGATGCACACCACGGCCGACTCGGTCTCGTTCCCGCACCCGACCATGCGCACTCCGGGGTCGGGGTGGAGGCTGCCGGGCATCTCGTCGCGCTCGAGGCCTTCCCAGGGCGATTTCGTCCACACGATGTAGGCGAGGCCCTTGACGCGGGTCAGCAGGCTGTTCTGCTCGGCCCAGATGGCGCGCCACTGCTCCTGCGTCAGTGGCTGCTCGGTAGAGGCGCTGTCGGTCACAAGCCGCGTGAGCACCTGCTCCGTCTCGTCCATGAGGCGGCTGATATCATCCCCGAAGTGGTCGAAGCCACCGGCTGTGTCGCGCAGGCCGAGGAGCACGCGGGCAAGCTCCGCCGTCACCGGCCTCGGGCTGATGACGATCGGGAGCGACTGCCGGCAGAGGACGGTGTCGCCGGCCTTCTGCTCGAGCACGCAGGCGACTTCGCTGCCGTCAACGGTGGTCACACGCGCCTCCCAGCGGTTCGGCAGCGACTGACCCTCGGCGTACTTGCCCGCGCCGATGGTCGGCTCGGGCGTGGCCCATCTGCGTTCGAGCTGAGCGGGCCAGTCACGGAGCAGGTGCGCAGTCGGGTTCTCATCTTCATTGCCCAGGACGCTGACGATGTGAGGGCCGAACGTCCAGGCCGCCGGTGGCTCGAGAAGCAGCGACGCGGGCTGTTGTGCAAAGCGCAGCTCGCCGAAGCGGGAGGGCTCCAGGAACTTCGCGTAGGTGGGCGACCAGATGGAGAGATGCTCATCACCCGCGTAGCGCTCCCTGCCTATGTTGAAGCCCCAGACATCGCCGGACTTCGGCGCCCCACCGATGTCCTTGAAGGGGATGGCGACCTCGACGGACCATGACGTCTCGCCGACGCTGCCGGCCGCCCGGATGTCGGCATTCCAATTAGCGTCGCCCGGCGACCGCGAGTCGTATACAGCGCCGTTGGCGTTGACGATGATCTGATAGAAGCTCGAGCGGTCGTGGTTCGAGTCGATGAATATCTCGATGCAGTCATCGCGCCAGAGCGCATCATCACGCTCGGTGGCGTACCGGCGAATGGCCTTGATGTTGGGCTCATCGCAGATGACGCCGATGTAGAGGCTCTCGGCATCCCAGCAGACGCGGGCCTGAGTCTGCGCCGAGGCGGGCGTGCTGAAGTCGGTCATCACAAAGGCCTTGAGCACCGCCGAGGTCGTCGGCTGCCAGCAGGCTTCGTCGAGTTTGCCATCAAGGGAGGGGACCTGGTTGGTCTTCCCGGCAGTGGCGAACGGGGTGGGGGCCATCGGGGCGGGAAGGGCAAGGGAGCAGCAGAGCAGCAGCAGGGCGACACACAGTCGGTTCATGGGAGTAACCTCCAGGGCGCTGCGGCCATTTGACGCGCCGCGCTACGACCAGGCACTGCGCACGACGGCGCACAGATGCCTGTTCGCTACTGCGGGGGCCGGAGCCTGCGTGGGGGCTGAGGATTGGGCACGGAGTGTAGCAGTGTCTCAGAGACGTGAGAAAGGACGGTGACTGCGACTGCCACCGTCCTCAGGCCGTCGTCACCTGCACCGCCGAGAGGCTACGGCGCGGCGTTGTCGACGTTGCGCTGCACGAGGCTGTTGAGCCACTTCGCGTGCCCGTCGGCGAAACTGGCATTGGACCCATCGTTGTGTCGCCGATGGAATGCTGCATAGCCGGTGTTGCTGAAGGCGTGGGCAGTGCCGGTGCTGTACTCGGTCCACGTGCACGTTCGGTAGCAGTTCGTATCGCAGGTCATCGCCAGTTCGGCCGGCCACTTGATGTCACCCATCTTGATGCCGGCCACGGATGTATTGAAGCCGTACGTGCCGCGTAGGCCCCGGCAAGTGGACGCGAATGGCTCGCTCGACGGGCAGATGAATACCTGAGAGCTCTTGACATAGGGCTCGACCAGTCGGTACCAGTACAACCGCGCGTACCCCCCTCCGGCCTCGCCGTCCGCCTCCGCCCCGGGCGTACCGACCGGCACCGCCGTGCGCCATGGGACGACCCGCTCATCATAGTCCTGGTTGTACATCACAATCGCCAGGCCAATCTGCTTCTGGTTGGACAGGCAGTTCGACTGCCTGGCCTTCTCCCGCGCCCTGGCGAATACCGGGAATAGAATCGCCGCCAGGATTGCGATTATTGCTATTACCACTAGCAACTCGATCAGCGTAAACCCCGTCCTCTTCATGTCCTCTCCTCCTCACTCGATGGGCCCCACTGACCTGTCAGCCATCCACACGCACGACCGAAGTCGACATTGACAACGGCCTTTCACACTACCATGCCTTCGACGCCGGCCCGGATTGTCCTGCCGGGGAAACCAGTTCGCCCAGATGCACCACTTCCCATGCCTGCAGGATTCCCCGGCCCGCCGCTCAAATGGTCCCCAGCGTTCCGCCAATCAGGCGCCCTTCAGGATGTGATATCCGCATGCCAGCCACCCTCAGTGATGTACTCGACGCGCTCAACCTGTCCGAATGCGAGAGCATCTTCTCGCACAAGTGGGATGCCTCGATGGCCTCCATGCCGGTGGATGCGCCCGACTTCTTGACCCCGGAGCAGTTCACCCGGTGCCGGGAGCGGGCCACGCTGCCCGCGGACGTCGACGAGGCGCTACGGGAGGCGGCCGCGGCAGTCATCGCCGACCCCAACCTGCTCCGCTTCGCCTGGTATTGCCACGAGCTGCTCTACACGCATCTGGACTACGACACCGAACTCACGGGCGACTGGCCCGACGAGATCGATGCCCTCGGCGAGTTGACCCCGGTGCTGTGGCTCTTGATCGCGCTCTCGGCCATCCCGCGGATGCGCGCCTACCACCAGCGGCGTCGCGTGCCGGAGGAGATCACCTACGCCACCGTCACGCACTACCCGGCCTCGGTGGACTTCTACCGGCTCAACAACGGGGGCCGCTGGGGCACGGACCCGCGGGTGCTCTACTGGCTGCGCAACCACACCCGCGGCGAGCTCTACCAGCTCGGGCGCTTCGAGTACATGGTGCGCCCCTTTGCCGGGCGCGTCCGCGTGTTTCGTAATCGCGCCGACGGGCGCGCGATCGCGCTGGCCGATGAGGGGACGCGCTTCAACCCGGAGGGCACTATCGACGTAGAAGGGTCTGCCGAGGGATGGACGGCGCGGCTCATAGCGGGGGATGGCTCCATCACCGGAACGCCGATATCGCCGGCCGGCGTCGCCCTGGACACCGAGGTCAGTCTTGACCTGCGCACATGGCACGCCGTCCTGGCGCCCGGTTACCCGCTGCTGGATGTACACATCCCACCGGGCGGCGGCATGACGCTCGAGCGCTGTCGCGACTCGATGCAGCAGGCGCTCGAGTTCTTCCCGAGGTACTTCCCCGAGCGGCCCTTCTTCGGCTTCGGCTGTGTGTCGTGGATACTCGACCCGCAGATTGCACAGTGGTACCGGCCCGACTCGAACATGGCGCTGTTCCAGGAGCAGCTCTACCTGTTCCCCTGGCCGTCGGGCGAGCGCGATGGGCTCTACAACATCTTCGGGCGGAGCGATGTCGACCCGGCAACACACCCGGCGGGCACGAGCCTCGAGCGGGCCGTGCTGGACTACCTCGCGCGCGGCGGGAGAATGCGCACCACCGGCATGTTCCTGTTGACCGAGGACTTCGACCACTTCGGGGAGAACTGGTACACACGAACTCAGACGTAGTCGTTATGCGCATCTATTCGCGCCTATATTGAACGCAGACATTTTAGTAGACTGGCATGCGTACTCAGTGGTATACTCCATGTAGACCGATGAAGGGGGTGTAGTGATGAGTGACACCTCTGTGCGCATGGCCAAAGAGACACGCCAGGCATTCAAGCAGCTCGCGGAGGGCGAGAGCATGTCCCTGGGCGACTACTTCGCTCTTGTAGCGCGCCGCCTGCAACGTGCGAAGCTCATTGAGGAAACCAACAAGGCCTACGCGCGGGTCTGGGCCGACGCTGACGCCGCCGCCGAGCTGGAGGAAGAGCGGGCGGTCTGGGACGGGAGTCTCGCTGACGGGTTGGATGAGGAATGAGGCTCACGCGTGGCGACGTCTGGACCGTCGACTTCAACCCGGTTCGCGGACACGAACAGGCCGGCAGGAGACCAGCGCTCATCGTGTCTATCACGGCGTACAACGCGGGGCCAACCCGAATGGCCGTGGTGATCCCCATCACGAGCCGAGATCGTGGCGTGCCGATGCACGTGCGGATTGCCGCACCCGAGGGTGGGCTTGACCGCGACTCCGTGGCCCTGTGCGACCATATCCGCGCTGTGTCTCAAGACCGGTGTGTTGAGTACCGAGGGGCCGTCTCAGAGAGCACGATGACGGCGATTGCAGAGCGGTTGGGCGCACTGCTTGACCTCTAAACCCCCGGGCCGCCAGTAGCCTTGCCGTGCTTCGGACGCTCTCCGAGCCCCCCCTGTGTACCACGGTGGCGCCAAAGCAGCTCTCGCCTGTGCACACATCAGCCGCAACCATCCACCCGGACGAACGGTCAGACACACCGGCTGCGGCTTTGCCCGCATACGCATGCATGTGCTATAATCCGCAGCGGGCGTACCCCCGGTCAGAGAAAGTCAAGGGAACCAGTGGCTCGGGCCTGCGTGAGGCTGTGGGAGCGCGGCCGGAGCCATGGAACGGAAGCTCCATGCGCACGCGATTTGGGCTGTGTGTGATGATCGTCTGTGCCGCCGCGATGGTGGCCCGCGCCGAGGAGGCGGGCGCCCCGGCGGCGGAGGCCGCCGAGGACGCCTCTCCCCTGCTCACCGTCCACGTGTCGGGTGACACGGTCATCGGTGACGACGGCAGCATGCACATCGAGGTCACCGGCAACGTGCGTATCCTGGCCTATACCGATGACCCCGATTCGCCCCGGCTTGCCGTCCGGGCGGAGAGCGTCAAGCTGGACCTCGAGGCCAAGTCAGTGCATGCGGAGGGCTCGGTGCTGATGCGCACCGAGGCGGCGCAGTTCCGCGGCTCCGACCTCTCATACAACATGAAGACCGACGAGCTGCGGATGACCGATGCCGCGGCCGGCTATGAGTTCGAACTCGCCGGCGGGCACACGATGCGCGGCTTCTTCTTCGGCAACCAGATATCCCGCACCGCCAACGAACTCGTCATCGTCAAGGGCATGGTCACGCCGTGCGACGACCCGGAGAGCCCCGTCATCGGCGCCGGCGCGCAGCGGCTGGTGTACAACTCCACCACCGGCAAGGTCACCGTCTATGGCGGTGCCCTCCACCTGCTGGGCATGCGCATCCCGATGTTCCCGAAGTTCAGCTTCTACCAGGGCGGCGATGATGAAGCGGGAGCGCCCGAGATCATGCTCCCCGGCTATTCGAGCTATGACGGGCTGTACATACCCCTTGCCTACGAGTTCACGCGTGAGGGCTCACCGTGGCTGGGTACCGCGACGGTACGGATGGGGACGCGGGCCCATCCGCGTGGTACGGTGAGCATGGTGACAGCCAACCCGCGCGAGCAGTTTGGCATCCATGGCGCCTATGACGAGCTGTTGACCGACGACATCACCAGGCGCTTGGTCCTCAGTCGCCTGCCGGAGGTCCGCTACACTCGGCAGTGGGCTGGTGCGCGGCCAATACCGGGCGCCCGCGGAGACTGGGAGGTCGGCCTCAGTGCCGGCCGGTACCGCGAGCGCATGCAGGACGACCCGACGCCCGCCTACACCGACAACCGCATCGCCGCGTGGCTCGAGTACACGGCCCACCGCGAGCAGAAGCGCACGCTGACGGGCGCCTGGTGGGGCACAGCCGTGACGCAGAGCTACTACGACGAGGGAGACCAGTTCTCCGATATCAGGGTCGAGGCCGGTGCAGGCGGTCGGCTTGCAGACAGCCTCCGGGGCTCCCTGACGCTCACTCATCACTTCCTGGGCGGGGAATCACCGTTCGAGTTCGACGACGTCGATATCAAGACCGAGGCCTACGGCACGTTGAAGCTGGCCTGCGGCAACTGGTGGGGACTCTCGGGGGATGCCCGCTACGATCTGGACGCGTCATCATTGCGCGACTACTCATTGTGGCTGAGCCGGCGGACGCACTATCTGACCTGGTCGCTCGGGTACGATTTCTCATCCAGGAACGTCGGCGTGCGGGTGGACATCAACGGGCTCACCGGCGACACCCGGCCCCCTGAGACCAGGCCGCTCATCAGCGACGACGAGGTCGGGCTCACCCCCGAGTGGGTCCATGAGGGCGCCGTGGTCGATTTCTGAGACTCCCCGCCGCTGCACGCCCGACCCGCCCCCTGCATACACATCCCGGCTTGAGGAGGGTTCTGCAATGGCACGAATCGGTACGGTCGCCGTATTGGTTCTCGGGCTGATGGCCGGCTCTCACGCCGCGGTGCTGATGAAGGTCGTGCGTGGCGGCGACGCCGCGGGCGACAACCTGATCGCCAATCCGGGCTTCGAGCAACTCGAGGGCGACCTCGCAGCAGGCTGGCAGTTCTGGCAGGCGGGCTATCATCTTGCCACGGGCGAGGGCCGCGACGGCTCGAACGCAGCCCTCTGCGAGCGTAAGGAGGCCGGCGAGCAACACGGCGCGACCTATACCCATGTGCTGAACCAACGGCAGCCGACGCCACTGCTCGTCCGCGGCTGGAGCAAGTCCGAGGGCGTCTCAGGCAGCTCGGACCGCGACTACTCGATCTACTGCGACCTGGTCTACACCGACGGCACGCCGCTCTGGGGCCAGATATCGCCTTTCAGGGCCGGCACTCACGACTGGCAGCAGGTCGAGGTGCTCATCACACCCGCCAGGCCCGTCAGGAGCATAAGCATCCACTGCCTGTTCCGCAACCACGACGGCAAAGCCTGGTTCGATGACGTGGAGCTGTACGAGTTGAAGGCCGCCGAGGGCACTGTGCTGCTGGATTCCGTGGCCGTCTACCCGGCCACTGCTGCGCAAGCCGGCGGGGGGCGCGAGGTATCCGGCGGCGGCGTGGCCCTGAGCTACAACGCGGCTGACGGCTCGATCGGGCGGGTCGCGGCCGGGGCAACCGACATCACCGGCTCCACTCCGGGCGGCTTCATGGTGCGCGATGTCGCGGCGGGCTCGGACCTGCACAGCTTCGAGGCCGGCGCATGTGCTCCGCTCGGGCTCGAGCTGGAGGCAGATGTGACGGCCTCGACGGATGCCATCCGCGTCGCGGGCACACTCCGGGACACAACCGGCAAAGACAGGGCCGTGACGCTCTTGTTCGCACTGCCGGTTGCCGCCGAAGGTGCGCTGTGGGGCGAGACGATCCAGGCCGCGGCGCAAATCGGCTCCGAGGGCGAACTCGGCAACTCGGTCCGCTGGGGCACCGGGTCAAACGGCATGGCGGCAACGTATCCGTTCTCCTGCCTCTACAGCACGGCGGACGCCGGGTGGGGTGTCGCGCTCGGAATCGACATCAACCGGCCGTGTCAGTACCGGCTCGGATATAGCACCGGGGCGCGGCTCTACTACGTGGCCGTCGACCTGGGGTTGGTACCGGAGCAGGCCGCCTCGCCGAGCAGCGCGGAGTTCGGGTTTGTCATCTACGGCATTGCGCCGGAGTGGGGATTTCGCTCCGCCGCGGCCCGGTACTACGAGTTATTTCCGGCATCTTTCGACCTGAAGTCGAAACAACAGGGCATCTGGATGCCGTTTAGTAAGATAAGCGAGGTGGAGGGCTGGGAGGACTTCGGCTTCAAGTACAAAGAGGGCAACAACGAGACGGCGTGGGACGATGCCCACGATATGCTCACCTTCCGCTACACCGAGCCGAGCACCTGGTGGATGAAGATGCCCAAGGACATGCCGCGCACTTACGAGGCGGCGATGGCCGAGGCGCAACGTATCGCCGCCGAGGACACCGGCTATGCCGGCAGGAAGGCGAAGGCGCTTTTCGCATCGGGCCTGTTCGATGAAGACGGCCGCTACGTGATGCGGTTCCTCGACACGCCCTGGTGTGACGGTGCGGTGTTCTCGATGAGCGCGCTGCCCGGCGTCGAGGGCGAGATCAACGACCCGAAGGTCGGTTGGAACGAGGAGACAAAACAGAAGCTCTACGGCCCGGAGCGCAATGGTGACCTTGACGGTGAATACCTGGACTCGCTCGAGGGCTATGTGACAAGCGATACTGATTTCCGGCGCGAGCACTTCAAGGTCGCCCGCAGGCCGCTCACATTCACAACCCGCGACCGTCGCCCCGTTATCCACAAGGGCCTGGCCGTCGATGAGTTCGTCGAGTGGATCGCCGCCGACGTTCACGGGATAGGCAAGCTGATGATGGCCAACGGCGTGCCCTACCGGTTCGGCTTCCTCGTCCGCAATCTCGATGTGATGGGGACGGAGACAGACTGGGTCCGCAACGGTGAGTGGCGTCCCATGGACCACAGCTCGCTGAGTCTGAAGCGGACGCTGTGCGCCCGGAAGCCGTACCTGTTCTTGATGAATACCGATTTCGACGCATTGGCTCCCTACGTCGAGCGGTACTTCCAGCGGTCGCTGTTCTACGGGATGTACCCGAGCATGTTCAGCCCGGTCGCTTCGAGTTCGCAGGGAGCCTACTGGATCACGCCCGCGTGGTACAACCGAGACCGCGAGCTGCACCAGCACTACCAACCGATCATCAGGCGCGTGGCGGAGGCGGGCTGGCAGCCCGTCACGCTGGCGACAACCGATGCGGCAGGCGTGCTGCTGGAGCGCTTTGGGCCCAATGAGGCAGGCGAGGTCTTCCTGACCGTGTTCAATGACGGCACGGAGACGGTTGAGGCATCAGTGCGGGTTTCGGCTGAGCTGGTGGGGATCGACGCGACGGCGACGGAGCTTGTCTCCGGCGCGGCAGTTGGTCTCACCCGTGAGGCCGACGGCGTGCGCTTCGGAGTCACCCTTGAGCCGGAGCAGTGTGTTGCGGTGATGATTGAAGGGTGAGGCGTGCTGCGAAGTGCCTCACCGCAGGCCCCGCCTCCGAGTCCCGCAAGCGAGCCCGCAGACCGGAGGAGGCCACACGACTCGCGAGTGCCGCCGAGCCGAAGAGGCCGATACTGCGCCGATGGCCGTCGGCGCCGTGCTCCGCGTAGTCCCTTTGGTCATTACCATTGTGCTTCATCTGCGTGATCCCTCTCTCCCCTCTCCGGTCACGGAGAGGGGTAGGGGGTGAGGCAGGCAGTAGCGTCAGTCCATACCTCCGACAGGATGGTGTATCGAGTAGATGGTCGCAGCCTGGAATGTTATCAAGAAAGTGGTCGACCCCAACGAGCGAGAGGTCGGGAGGCTGCTCAAGCAGGCCGACCGCGTGCTGACGCTCGAGAAGAGCATGGCCGCGCTCTCCGATGAGCAACTGCGTGAGATGACCGCGCGGTTCAGGGAGCGGCTGCACAAAGGCGAGACGCTCGACGACGTCATGGTCGAGGCCTTCGCCGCCGCGCGGGAGGCCGCCTACCGCGCCATCGGCGAGAAGCCGTACAAGGTGCAGGTAGCAGGCGCGGTGGCACTGCACCGCGGCATGATCGCCGAGATGAAGACCGGTGAGGGCAAGACGCTGGTCGCCACAATGCCGTTGTACCTGAATGCCCTTGCCGGCAAGGGTGCGCACCTGGTCACCACCAACGACTTCCTGGTGCGACACCAGGCGGAATGGATGGGGCGCGTCTACGAGGCCCTCGGTATGGAGTGCGGCCACGTTCAGCACTCGATGAGCGCGGCCGAGCGCCGCGCGATGTACCAGAAAGACATCACCTACGTCGAGAACAGCGAGCTTGGCTTCGACTATCTCCGCGACAACATGGCCCGCCACCCGGCGCACCTGACGTTGCGGGACCTCTTCTACGCCATCGTCGACGAGGCGGACAGCATCCTCATCGACGAGGCCCGCACACCGCTGATTATCTCCGGCGAAGCCTCCTCGGGCGGCGCGGATTACGACTTCATCCAGACACTGGTCGCTAAGATGCTGCGGGCCAACCGGGAGGATGAGCCGCTGTTCCTGTACGATAAGAAGGACCACCAGGCGTCGCTGACCGAGGCCGGGCAGATCTGGGTCGAGGGCCAGCTCGGGATGAAGGGCACCTCCCTCGTCGACCCGGAGAACGTCGAGATCGCCCAGCTTGTGGACAACTCACTGAAGGCTCACTTCCTCTACGAGCGCGATCACGAATACGTGGTGAAGGACGGTGAGGTCGTCATCGTCGACGAGTTCACCGGCCACCTGCAGCCGGGCCGCCGCTACAGCGACGGCCTGCATCAGGCCATCGAGGCCAAGGAGGGTGTGTACACACCGCGCATCCGCCAGACTGTTGCCTCGATCACCTACCAGAACTTCTTCCGCCTCTACGGCAAGCTCGCGGGCATGACGGGCACGGCCAAGTCCGAGGAGCCCGAGTTTGTCAGCGTCTATGGCGCCCGCGTTGTGGTGGTGCCGACAAACCGGCCGGTTGCCCGCAAGGACCACGCCGACGTCATCCACAAGACCCGCGAGGCGAAGTACCGCGCCATCGTCAACGAGATCATCAACATGCATGTCCGCGAGCAACCGGTCCTTGTCGGTACCCGGTCGGTGGATGTCTCAGAGCAGTTGGGCGCACGCCTGAGCGAACGCCAGCTCAAGACCCATGCGCTGGTGCAGGTACTGCTCTGGCGGTTGTATGATGCCAAGGGCATCGACAAGACCACGCGCGAGCAGTGGTATGCGCTTTTGCGCAGCCCTATCGACGAGTTGATCAACCAGGCGACGCATCTGAAGCGCCGCGGACGCGGCGATGAGGTCACCCTCGGTGACATCGTCGAGCAGCTCAATGTGCCCCCCGACATCCTCGATGATGCGAATCTGGACATGCTGCTGCGCATCACCGGCGTCATCGACGACAAGACGCCGCAGAGCGAGATCGAGCCGTATCGTCCCCGGTTGGCGGCAATGCTTGCCGACGGCATGAATCCCGGCGACGGCGAGCATGAGAGCATGCTCAATATCCTCAACGCCAAGCGCCATGAGTCTGAAGGGCGCATCATCGCCCAGGCCGGCCGACCGGGCATGGTCACCATCGCGACGAACATGGCCGGCCGCGGTGTCGACATCGCCCTCGGCGGCCGTGACCCCGAGACCGACGAGGTACTGGCCGACCAGCACGAGCATGTGAAAGAGGTCGGCGGGCTCCACGTGCTCGGCAGCGAGCGGCACGAAAGCCGGCGCATCGACAACCAGCTCCGCGGACGCTCGGGGCGCCAGGGCGACCCCGGCAGTTCCCGCTTCCACGTGTCGCTGGATGATGAACTGATGAAGTTCTTCGGCACCGAACGCGTCCAGGGGCTCATCGCAAGCTGGCCGGAGGAGGAGCCGATCTCACACAGCTTCGTCTCCAGAACACTCGAGAACGCCCAGCACAAGGTCGAGATGCGCAACATGGGCATCCGCCGCAATACGCTCAAGTACGACGATGTGATGAACAAGCAGCGCACCGTCGTCTATGAGCAGCGCAGGCGCGTACTCAGCGGTGAGAACGTCCATGACGCTATCGAGCGGATGATCGGGCGCACCGTCGAGCAGGCGTTAGGCATGTACGCGCCACCGGCCCAGGACCCCTCCGTCTGGGATATCGAGGCCCTCTACAGGACGCTCAAGCGAATCGTGGCCGTGCCGGTCGAGGCGGAGAGCGACGGCGATGTCGAGACGCCCGGCGGGGGCATCGCGCTCAAGCTGGCCGAGTTTGAACTCGGAGCGATGCTCGCCGATGGCGACGACGTCGCGGCATGGCTCTTCGACCAGTGCGAACAGGAGGGCGAACTGAGCCGCTCGATGGACCGCAAGCGCGCCGAGCGCGTGCGTCGCGAACAGGTCGAGGACCATATCGGCACGCTCCTGAAGACCTTCTCGCGGCCCGACGGCGCCCTGGACCGCACGCGGCTGATTGATGTCGCCCGCGCCATCGGCCGAGCCTATCCGAGGACTCTTGACGAGCTCGCGCTCTCAGGCCTCTACAGCATCGACCACCGCGACCTGCACGAAGTGCTGCCGCGCATGGCGCTCGAGGTCTACTCCGAGCGCGAGTACGCCCTCATCGACATGCGCATTCTCAACGGCGCCCTGCGGCTGGCAGATGACCGTCTGCCCCGTGACAAGTGGAACCTCCCGGCGCTGGAGAGCTATCTCTTCTGCGCGATCCATGACCTGCGCCCGAGGCTGGCCCTCGAGCGTCTGAAGGCCCTCGAGGTCGAGGACGAGCCGGAGCACTGGCTCCTGCAGCGCACCCTCGCGGCGTACGAGCAACTGCAGGCAGTCCCGCAGAAGGCCGAGCAGGAGCGCGCGCAACTTCGCTTCCGCATACGCGGCACACTCATCGATATCCAGCGACCCGATGAGGAGCACCTGCGGCGGCGGGTCGAAGCGCTGGTAGCCGAGCACGGGGCGACGGCCGCCGGCCTTCAGCGGTGCGATCTCCCCGGGCTGGTCTATGGCATGTACCCGGAGTTTCCGGCGTTGATCGCGCGACTGGCGGATGAGCAACTCGAGGCGATGGCCGCCGAGGGCAGGAACATGGCTGAGGCCCTGATGGACTTCTGCCGACGGCCCGCGCCCGAGGGCGCCGGCGAGATCGGCTACGGGGACTTCCGCGCGCGCGAGCG
>DPJP01000034.1:1660-3072 GCA_003542955.1 Armatimonadota bacterium | reverse complement strand
CTGCCAGATTGCATCCAGGTAGCGCTGGAGGAGCATCGGTACCCCGGCGATTGAGTAGGTCAGCAGCCATCCGCGGTATTCGCGCGCGGTCATGTGACGGATGACCGCGCGGAGCGAGGGCAGGCGGGTCCAGCATGTCTCGGGGTTGTCGGGGAAGTACCAGGCCCTGATTGGCAAGTACAGCCACGGCGTCAGGCCCAGCAGGAAGCAGCCCAGTGCCGCGGCGCTCTGACGACGCGAGGGCAACCAACGCTGCCGCCCGCTCCAGGCGATCATCAGTGGAGCGGGCATGACGGCGATGAAGCTCAGGTGGTGGGAGACGCCCAGGCCCACGCCCAGTGCAAGCAGGTAGAACCATCTCCCGCGGCGGTCTGGCGCAGTGTCGGGGTGCCAGGTCAGAGTCGCGCAGAGCAGGGCGGCGACGATGAACAGGGCATTGAGCGCATAGACCTCGAAGTTCGTCGAGTTGCCCCAGATGGCCGGTGAGATGCCGAACGCCAGGCCTGTCAGAACTCCGGCCAACGCACTGCGCGCACTCACCAGCACGAGGATAGCCAGCAGGCCGCACGCAGTCGCGCCAACGAGCCCGACGAGCAGGTTCAGCCGATAGGCCACGGTCCCGATCGGCAGACAGGTTGCGGCCTTGCCCAACAGTGTGATGAGCGGATAGCCCGAGGGGTGGGCGATGCCCAGACGCGCGGCGGCGGTCATCAACTCGCCGGCATCATCGGCCTTCGGCCAGGAACCGGCAGAGGCGGCATAGAGCGCCATCAGCGGCAGCGCCGTGCACGCGAGCACGAGCAGGTGTGTGCGGTGCTGCGATGGTATCCGGGCTTGTTCTGCTATCGCCTCCTGCGGCATGCTGCTTGCGTTTACCCCCCTCCGATCGGGTCGCCACCGGCGCGCGCGGGTGCAATCTGACGGTGCGTTCGCGCCGAGCAGGCGCCGCACCTGCCGGGCGGAGGCGGGCAGCGGTCCACGGTCTCGACGAGCAATAGTGCTCGATCTGCTCCGCGCGCAGGTGTTTTGGCTCCAGGGCGGGAATGGCTTCCGACGCCAAACAGGTGGGCCACGGTCTGCCGGCGTAGGGGGCCGGGCCCACGTACAACTACGTGAGGAGTACCATGATGAGCCTGAAAGCAGCAGTGATCGGCCTTGGCAACATCTCGGGGGCGCATATCAAGGGGTGGCAGGGCACCGACGGTGTCGAGTTGATCGCCGGCGCCGACGTCAGGCAGGAGGCTGCGGACCGCGCCAAAGAGGCCCACGGCATCGCAAGCTACACCGACTGGCGACAGATGCTCGACGAGCAGAGGCCGGATATCGTCAGCATCTGCACACCGCCGGCATTCCACAGGGAGGCCGCCGTCGAGGCGCTCGAGCGGGGCATGCACGTGATGTGCGAGAAGCCG
>DPJP01000034.1:0-1603 GCA_003542955.1 Armatimonadota bacterium | reverse complement strand
GTCGCCTTCTGTCACCGGTTCCACGGCACGGCCATGAAGGCGAAGCAACTGATTGATGAGGGGCTTCTCGGCAGGCCCGTGTACTTCAGGGGCGCGTTCACGGGCAAGGCGGATATGGTCGGCAACCATCGCGCGCAGATGAGCCTGGCCGGCGGCGGCAGCCTGATGGACAACGGGTCACATGCGGCCGACCTCTACCAGTTTCTGCTCGGCAAGGTGGTCAACGTCTCCTGCCGGGCCGGGACCTTCCTGCAGGACCTGGAGACCGACGACGTCGCGGTGATGATCTTCGAGGGAGAAAACGGCTGCTTCGGTGAGATCATCACCGGCTACTCGATGCCCGGAGACTTCACCCAGTGGCGCGTTGTGGGGGAGAAGGGCATACTCGAAATCGTCGACTACTTCGGCGGACCTGTACGCTTCACCTCGGCGGAGACCGGTGAAGCCACCGACTATGAGGCCGACAACTCCGAGACGCGCTTCGATCGGCAGTTCCGCCACTTCGTCGAGTGCGTCAAGGCCGGCACGCAGCCGATCTCGAATGCGGAGACGGCGCTGCACACGCAGCGTGTTATCGATGCGGCGTACCGGGCCGCGGAGGCGAAGGGGATCGCCATCTGAGTGGTGAGGACGCTACCCGCCGCAGGTTGCGCACGGGAGGCGGCCCTGCCTTCTCGCCTCCCGTAGTGACATCGCCTCGAGCGTGGCGGTCGGGGGTATCTTCTCGCAGTCGCGCCGGGTGTGGTAGCTGTCGTCGTCGGGGACGATGTACACATACTCGGCGCTGAGCGTGGCCCCGCCCGCGGGGTGGGATGGCTCCCCCGGCGCGAGCGGCGGGGCGAGGTCGGCAGGGCCGGTCTCGTCGACCACGCCGCCTTTTGGGGCGGAGAGCACAATCCAGGCCGTGGCGATGGCGGCGAGCAGCACGATAGCGATGATGATCGTGCCGCCGGTGGATACGCGTGTACGCAGCACATTGTAGGGGCCGGTGACGACCAGCGGCTCTCCGCAAGCCTCGCACACGAAGCGCTCGCCGACTTTCCGTGGCGGGGCAAGGATGATGCCCTTGCCGCACGCGGGGCATTGTGCGTAGTTGAATGACTGGGCGAACTGCTCCGGCGCACGTTCCTCCCGCCGCAGGGCCAGCTCGGCCGGCTCATGGGCGAGGGTGGATGTGGTCACCGCCGCCTGTCGGCGCACGTGGTCGGCTCGATCCGGGGTTCTACTCCGTCGCGACTGCATGCAATGGCTCCTCCATCGCCTCGACCCGGTGTTGGGCACGAGCGACGGCAACAAGGCGTCTGTGGCACGCAACAGCAGTACAGGGTCCATTCCCTGCGTGTGGGCCGTTGTCCTGCTGAAGGCGCGGGTATGGGGGAGCGAGCTTCGCGGACACTCGAGGGCGCGCACACCACCGGGATCGCCTGTGAACGTGAGGAGGTCGGCGCGGTCGTGGGCGTCAGGCCCGGCGCACGGCAGTTCGCGCATTCTCGCGGCGCGTTGAGCCATGCCCTGTGGGCCGGCTCAGTTGTCCAGGGCGTTTCGGAGCGCGCGGGCGAGTTCATCGAGCCCGTACGGCTTTGGCACAAGCCCCTTCACACCG
>DPJP01000166.1:11022-15765 GCA_003542955.1 Armatimonadota bacterium | reverse complement strand
CCCGGGGACTGCCCCCCGTCTCGCCGGCTCTAGTCGCCAGGGGAGAACACGTCTGCACCGAGACGGGGCGCTGTCCCCAGTTCCGCTTGTATCGCGGGAGGGCGCTGTCCCCAATTCCGCCTGGTCCCTGACGCTCCGAATCGGGGACAGGCACCCATTGCGTGGCAGAGGGCCGGGCTCCGGCCATAACGGTTGGCGCAATGGGAGCCAGTCCCCGGCATCCCAACAACAATGACAACCACACCATCCACAACTAGAGCCGTCCTCTCCCTGCTCCTGGCAGGGCTGCTCCTCTGCGCCTGCCTGCTGCCGGCCTGCGCGGTGGACCTCAGAGACCTCCCCGACTGGGTGCGCGCGCAGCTCTTCCCGGTCGAACTCGACTACCAGGGCATGTATCCGATCCCCGGCCTCGGGCCGACGTTGACGCCCGTGGCCCCCGCAGCCGCGGCCGCCACAGGCACTCCAGCCACAGTGAGCATCCCCGGCGCCGCAGATGTGGGTGCACTCCGCACCATCGGCGGCAGCCCCGCCGGCGTTCGACCCGACGGACTGGCGACAGTCGGCGGACCGGGCGCGGCAGCGATTCTGGGCGGCCTGAACACAGTTGGCGGCCCGACGGTCACGGGCGGAGGACTTGGCAACCTGCACACAGTTGGCGCTCCCACAGTCACGGGCACGCTGGGCACGTTGGGCACCGTGTCAGTTCCCGGCGGCAGGCCGGGCGACCTGACGGCCCTCGGCGGCGTGAGCGTGAGCGGAGCGGCTCCGCGGACGGGCGACCTGCAGGCCTTTGCCACGAAGGGCATCGGGCGCGGCGCGCAGTGCATCGACATCATACGCGCCGAGCACATGACGCCAGAGCAGTTCATCGCGTGGGCCGATGAGAACGGGATCACGACCGATGAGATCGTGGCCGCGATGCAATACTCCGGCATCGACTGGCCCGAGCTGGCTCCCGAGAGCATGCCTTTGGCTGCGGCCCTCCACGCCCGCCTCGGCGCCGAGTTGGCCGGCATCGAGGACGTCCCCATGGCGGCACGCCTGCTCCTGGCCACATACTTCGGCACGCAGCACCGTGACGACGACGTGCGCAAGGTCTATGCCGCGATCTCGGACGAAGAGATCAGGGCGGAGCCGCGGCGGCACCTCTACTGCGTTACGAGTCGGCTGATACACCACGTGCCCGTGGTTGCGCTCGACGTGATCGAGCGCTACGCGACTGTCGTCCCGGAGGACCGCCGACTCCTCACGCGTGAGTTTGCCGTCGCGTGCCTGGGGATCGGCGGACAGGACATCGTGCGCCACAGGCTGATACCATACTGCACCGAGGCACTGGAGCAGATGCCTCCCATGGCCGAGTGGGGCACTGCGCTGTCGATCTTGGTGACGGCGTACCACATGGTTGGCGAAGACGCACGGGGTAGTGAGCAGGGGCTGGGGTGGCTCCGAGTCGCGGAGGATCTCGGTGCCGAGACCGAGGGCGCCGACTACTCTGACGCCAAGCTCGCCGTCGCGAGAAGCTGCCTTCGGAGCGGTCGAATGGATGAGCTGGCCCGGCTCGTGCCGCCGGCGTACGAGATGACGCGGCCCAGCCGGACTACCGTCCGCGCGAGGGTCGGTCAGCAGGGAGACACGAAGATGCGTGTCATCGGCACGTGCAGTCTTCAGGTGATTGGTGTGGCGTCCGACAGCGAATGGCTTCATGCCGAGCTTGCCGGCACAAGCACAGTGGGTCTTCAGACCAGTTGGCACATCGCTGTTAACACCACTCCGCTGCAGACCGCCCCGGCGAAGCCCGGGACCGTCCATGTGCGGACGAATGATCCAGCGGCACCCACGATTGAGATTCCCGTCGAGGTAGCACTGCTTCCGGCTGTGCAGGTGGAGGCGCCCGGCTGCCTTCTGCCCGCAGACTCGGCGGGGACCGCGGAAGTGCTTGTGACGAGTTCCGTACCGGTCGCGCTGAGCCTGGAACGCGTTGACGGCTCCGGCCCGATCAACGTGCAGATACGGGAAGTCGGGCCGTTGGTCTACCGCGTGACCGCCGACTTCGCGGGCGCGCCCAAGCCGCGCGCTCGCCAGGGCCTGGTGGTGATCGCGACGGGACTGCCTGACCAACCCCGCCTGGTTGTGCCTTTCATCGCTCCGGGACCATCCTCTGACGGCGGCGGGGGCCGTTGAGTTGATGGAGGGCTCTGCGGTTGCCAGACATCTGTAGTCAAGGGAGGGTTGAGAATGCCACGCACTCAACTATCGTGGCCGGCGGTTGTCGTGGTCTCGCTTCTGGTTGTGTCCGCCCGCTATGGGGTCGCTGAAGACTGTGATGCATGGCGCGCGGTGGGCTTCCCAGAACACAATGGCTGCACGGCGGGCTTCATCAGCGCCTGCGAGCCGACCGGTCCCACATTCGTCTGGCGCCACCACGAGGCGGTGTTTACGCGGAGTGACGAGGACCAAGATACTGACTGCCACCGCCTTGCCAGTTGCACAGACTACAACGACGTGGATGAAGACACGTTCACCTACTCCTGGACGCTCGAGGTCCAAACGGTCACGTACCCGTTCGTGTGGTCGAAGGTCTGCGACCTGCCCGGCACGAGCACCGCGGCTACGTGGTCCAACACCGCCGACTATGAGCCGGGGAAGTACTACCGGGCCGTGTGCTGGGTCGATGACACGCCAGACGATGGCCCCGGGGGAGACGATCCCCCAGCGATGGCGGCCTCAGGGCATGTCTACCTTTGCCCGAACTTCATCCACCACCTCCGGTTCCAGCAGGGCTGCCCGTCTCAGGAGACCTACGGAATGAAGGCGTACGTGGAGTGGGACGCGTCATGTGCGCCCGACGAGGAGCGGCACCTGGGGCATCTCGACAAGGTCGAGTTCCGCGAGCTCGTCAATCACGACAACGGAGACGACCCTCACGATTGCGGCCACGATGGCGGCAACTGCTTCGACCACGAGGAGCCCAACCCCTGGACAGAGTCCAGGGCCGGGACGTTGGGCGAGTTCCTAGACACATACATCTGGTATGGGTGGGGTGGCAACCCACTGAAGACTTCGGAATGCTACTGTACCCAGAAGCTGCAGTACGCATGCTTCTGGGACGACGCGCCGGACGAGAACGATTGGATGGATTTATGGGAGTGCGAAGTCACCGCGGTGATCGAGAAGGAAGGCGACCAGTGGTACGAGCGCATCGAGAGGCTCGGGAATGGGGTACCAGCCCAGTTCACCGTGTCCCTGCCTATCCAGTAGGAGTGATTGCCGCGATGTCTCACTTGGAGGGGCGGATGCAGTACCCGCAACGGAGCGGCTCGGCCTCGGCCGTCGCTGTGGCCGTGGTCGTTCTATGCGCAACTGCGCCGAGTCACACTTGGGCGCAGGTACCAGGGCCGTTCGACGACCTGGTGCTCGATCAGCTCGCCCTGCGCATCGAGCTAGTGACGCCGGACGGGAGCATCTCTGCCAGAGAGCCGCTGCTGGCACGCATCTCCCTCCAGAACGTCGGCGAGAGCGTCACCTCCGTGCCGATGGGGGGGCTGCTGCATCCCCTCCTTCGCCTGAGTGTACTCGATGCTGACGGAAACGAGATCGGTGGGACCCCTCGGCGACAGGGACCACTGCGCTCAGGCATGGTGTGGGAGTTGCGACCCGGAGAGACCCGGTCATTCATCTGGGTTGTGACGGGGTGCTGCCGCCTCTCGGAGCCCGGAGAGTACACGGTACGCGTTGAGCTGGTCGCGTGCACGGAGGGTTTCCCAGTGGTCGCCGCCGACGCAAGCGTCATCAGAGTGCTCCCATACGATGGCGCCCGCCTGCAGGACGCTTGTGAGGCCCTCTTCCTGCCCCTGCGCGCCCCTGCGTCACGGGACGCGAACAGCCCGCCGTGGGCAGTATGCGTGCGGGCGCTCTACTCTGTCCATGATGACCTGGTCGTGCCCTATCTTGAGTGGATGATCGCCGAGTGGGGTGCGCCCCGTGCGTGTCGCGCACTGCGCCGGGTGGATACCCCTCACGCTCATGCAGTTCTGGAGGCCCTCAGCCGGCGCACTGACAGAGCGGGGGAGGTTGTCAGAGCAACGGCCGGCGCTTCCACGGCTCCCACCGTACGGGACGTGGTGGGGTTTGAGGGCGCAGAGGCGACATCGCCTGAGTGATGCAACGCAGCACCGTTGATGTGATTCCAGTGGAGATGGAACTGCCATGCGGATGAAGGCCACACTGTCGCCCTTCGTCGCGGCGGTGATGTGGGTCGCGTACTGCGTGCTGCGCGCGACCATCCCTGCCGCAGCCGATGGTGCACAGAGGATGCCGACCGCGGGCGGTGTGGCGGTTGTGATCGGTGGCGCTGCTGCCGCGACCACTGCACTGCCCGAGCTCGCCCGCCTGCGGGCTGAACCGGGCGCGGTCGCGTCGGGCTATCGGTCGGACGGTCTCCATGTCGAGACCGACCCGACCGGAATGGTACTGGCCGTGAAGCCTCCGACGCGCCTGACTGGGGCTGACGTGGCGTCGGGCGTCCTCGGGTGTGGCGAATTGGCGACAGCGCTGGTTCAGCAGGCGACGGCCGAGCAACTCGCGCTGCGATCCCACGGGTACCTCACTGCCGACGGCCTGCCGGAGCAGCAGCTCAGCGTGCTGAGGCAGATGAGCGCGTGTCGGTATCATGGGGCCGGACGGAACCCACGCGGGGCCGGCCCTTTCTCACCGGCGGACCTGCAGATCGGGGTGTGGGTGACG
>DPJP01000166.1:0-10976 GCA_003542955.1 Armatimonadota bacterium | reverse complement strand
GGAGCTTTCCGTGCCGCGCGCCGACGGCAGACCCACTTACATGTGGCCTCCCGCCATTCGGCCCCCTACGCCGGAGACGTGCCCGGGCCCGCTGCTGGCCGGGTCGGTTCTGTGGTGGGAGAGCCCGCATGTGTTCGCTGAGTGGGGTGACACACACGTCACGGTGGAGCCCGGGGTGTATGGCCTGGGCGACTTGTTCCGGATTGCATGTGGGAGAACCGACGTAGACATGATAGTATCCGCGGCCCATGAAGAGGATCAGGTAGCCGTTGTCGCAGACAAGGTGCCAATCCGTTGCCTCGTCTGGGCCGCTGAGGTGGCCACCGGGCTTCCCGTGAAGCCCGTCCCCGGATCAGTGCCAGTGATACTGCAGATGGGCAGCGCCGACGTGGGCTGCTACGCGGAGTTCGGCCATCCCAACAGGCTCTTCCCGCCCTTCCCATCCATCGGGTACTGGGTCCCCGCGCCAGGGTGCTATCTGGCTGAAGAGGACCGCGCATTCGTCGGACCCGAAGGTGATGCATACTGGCTCGGCTGGCGCTACTCCGACCTGTCGCTCCTGTACAGAAACTGGGTGCGCGAGCAGTGGGTCGCGACCGGCAGACAGGGTGCCGCGAACGATGAGGCGATCGATGCGACGCTGGGCGAGAGCTACGTGATCTGGCGCAGGTGCGTGGATGTGGATGTTTCGGGCACGAGGGGCAATGAACGGGCGGGAGGAGTGCAGGGGCATTGGTATCTGCCACTCCTGTAGCGCGCATGACGTCGCGCCGGGACGCTATCCCGCTTCTCTCCGCCGCTGGCGGGTGTTGCCGCAGTACTGGCGACGCCCCGTCCCGCCCTGGCGCGACCGTTGTTGGGGCACAGCATACTGAATCGGGGACAGCGCCCTGTCGCGATGCAGGCAGGCGGACTTCGGCGAAGCAGTTTGCGCGACGCCCGCCCTCGCCCTGCAGGCGCGCGGCTACTGTGGGCCTACGCGCGCAAGGCTGGGATATTGCTATGCAGCGCCTGCACATCTCTGGGCGTGCCCAATGAAACCGGCCCACAAAATGTCTGCCCTGGCGGGACCCTTGATAGGGCACAGCATACTGAATCGGGGACAGGGACCCATTGCGTTGCAGTGCGGTCGGTCTTTGTTTCCTTCAGTGGGCGCAATGGGTGCCAGTCCCCGAGGTGCCGCTACTGCTCGTCTTTCTCAACTGACAGGTTCATGAACAGCAGCCGGCGGCCGCTGGGGACGATCATGCCCACCCGGCCGCTCGCGAACGTCTCGTCAGTGACCTCCATCACCAGCCGCCCGTCGCCATAGCAGCGGATCACGGGGCCGTCGCACTCCACGCTCAGCCGGTGTGGGATCGGGTTGTGGATCGAGAACGGGAAGAACGCCCCCGCCAGCCGCTGCAGCTTGCCATCCACCAGCTTGTCGAGCACCAGGTTGCCGTCCCAGCGGGGTTCGAGCGTCAGCGAGTAGCCGTTGTTCTCGTCCGGGCAGCGGAACAGCAATCCGCCGCCGGCGCGCTCGGGATCGAGTTCGAGCGTCGTGACGCCCGCCGCGCCGTCAGTCATTTCGATATCGCTGAGCGCGCGGGCATTGCTTGTCGGCGCCGTGCCGGTGCCGATGTCGCGCCACTCCTGGCCATCGGTCGAGAGCTGGATGGTGTAGTCGTAGAAGCGCTTTCCATCCCAGTAGGTGAGCAGCCAGACGCTCGATATCTGGCGCGGCTCACCGAGGTCGAACGCGATCCAGGCCGGCAAGCCCTTCGTGCGGTCTGACCACCAGCCGTTTGCCATCCTGTCCGTGATGCCGTCGGCGGCGTCGGTATCCGGATGGCCGGGGTCGCTGCCGATGGAGGTGATCTTCGCCGGCTTGATAGCGTTGCCCCGCGGATCGCGCACCGTCATCTCGATGACGTGCGCCGAGCCGTGATTGCCCTGCCCTCCGGTGAAGTAGGCGCGCACCCACTGAGCGGTCGTCGGCGCGAACTCCGTGAGTTCCCCGGCCTCCGTCGCCGGCTGCCGATCCACTCCCTGGCGCAGCCATGCTCCGTCGCGCTCCCAGTGTCCCGAGACCGCCGCCACCCCGTCCTCCAGCGCCCGCCCCGGCATGCTGACCCGTGCGGCCTGTGAGCGTGCGCTTTCGTTGCCTGCGACATCGATTGCGGACACTGCATATTCGACCGTCCGCCCCATTGGCGCGGTGACGTCGCGGAAGCGGGTCTCCTCCTCGACGGCCGGCAGCAGTTCCAGCGCCCCGCCGTCGATAGAGCGGTGGATGCGGTACTCAACCACGTGATGCTCATCGTCAGAAGCCTGCCACTGCAGTTCAACGGCACCCGTCGAGGCGTTGGCAGTGAAGCCCTCGGGCACCGTCGGCGGCTGGGGATCGTTGAAAGCCGCGACGAGCCGCTCGATGCGGGCAAGCTCCGTCTGCGTATGCTCGGGCGTTGCCCCGCGTATCAGGAGCAATCCCACGTAGTCACTCGACGCCATCGAGCCGAGGTCGATGGACCCGCCCGACCAGTCTCCGGCCTCCGTAGCGGCAAAGTGCGCGATATCAGGGCCCCCGAGGCGGATGACACGATAGCCGCCCTCGAGCCCCAGCAGTTCGCGGTCGATCTGGAGGGCGGGGGTGCAGGGATCGCCGAGGTTCGACGCGGTTATCAGCAGCAGGTCGGCCGAGCGCCGGTAGACGCAGCAGTGAACTCCCGGCTCGTCGGTCCACGCCGCGCGCTCCGTCGCCCAGGTGTAGAGGCGCGTGTCACGGTCCATCGGGATGGTCGAGAGCATCTGCCAGTAGGGGAGAGCGAACTCCGCGGAGCGGTAGACGCTGCGATGGTAGTTGTTGTCCTGGTGAGTGCCGCGGCCGAACAGGATATGCGGGAAGCCGCCCATCGCGGCGTAGGTTGCCGAACCGTGGCGCGTCTGGAAATCGGCATACTCGCACCACGGGTGCACCACTGCGTAGGACATCCCGCTGTGGTAGGCGGCCGCGCTCACGTTGTCGAGCATGGCCGTCTGCACCCCGGCCTCACCGGGCAGATACGCATTCAGGTTGAGGTGAAAGAACGTATCCGGCGCATAGCCACCCGAGTGGCTGATGATGATGCCCTCGGGTCCGACCGCCTCGCGGAAGTGCCGCGTCAGCTCAACCCCGGGCAGCGCGGGGAAGGCGCGGTTGTACCTGCCATCGGCGTCCTTGCTCCCGCTCATCGTGTGCAGGGAGCCGAAGTCGAAGTAGATGCCGTCAAGACCGAGCCCCTGCACCCACTCGCGGTTGATGCCCGCGGCGCCCTCGCGGTCGTGCGGTGTCGCATAGACCACGCACGCGATCCCGCGCGCGTGGCAGGAGGCAGTCCAGCGGCGCATGTCGGCCTCGTCGAAGGGCGTATAGCCACCTCTTCCATACCAGTAGAGGTGGAGCACATTCATGCTCACGCCGCACTCGGCCATCGCGTCGATCGCGGAGTCGGATGGATAGGTCATCAGGCTGGCATTGCCCTCCTGCCAATGCGCGATGCGCTGCCCGATGGCATTGTCCGCATAGCGCTGATGGCCCATCGCCAGCCCCCAGCGGTTCGAGTACACAGTCCCGGGCACAGCCTTCACCGGCCCGGCGATGCGCCAGGAGAATGCCTTCGCGCCGCCCTCGTCGGCAGTCACCTCGCACCGGAAGCCGGCATCGCCGTCACCTGAGAGCGGCTTGCGCTCCTCCAGGCACATCTCGACCTGGTTGGTGTAGGGACGTTCGCGTGCCAGGGTTGCGCCCATGGTGCGCAGATAGCGCGGGTCGTCGAGGGTGGCCTCGCGCGCGAGGTCTTCACTGCCCTGCCACGTATGCTTCCAGTGCCAACGCAGGTGCTGAAGCGACTCGGTGTCGATGGCCATGCCGACCTCGACCTCGTCGAGCGTCACCTCGCCGACGCCCTCGGGCGCGACGATAGCGAACTCACAGAAGATGGCGCCCTCGCCGAGGACGGTGAAGCGCTCGGACAGCGCCAGCGGGCAGGCGGCGCCGCCCTCGGCACGCGGCGTCACGCGCACATCGAAGACGAGACGGTCTCCCGTGTGCTCGATGATCTCCGGCACACCGGCCTCGCCCCGGGATGCCAGGTAGAGTGTCTCTCCACATCGCAGCGCAGCGGACCCTATGCCCTTCACGCTCCCGCGCTCTCCATCAAGGCGCCAACTGCCGGCGTAGTCGGAGATCTCGAGCGCACCGAGTTGCCAGGCGCGGGCGGCGTCCCACGTGGCGCTGAAGTGGTCGCCAGTGACTGTGAGCGCTGCGTCCGTGCGCTGCACCTGGAGCGGCTGCTGCGCCCAACACGCGGTTGTGAGAATGAGTGCGAACACAGTTGCGCACACCACTGCGACATGCCATCGGTTCATGATTACCTCCATGCTGTGACGGTACTCTGCCCGGCGACAGGCGGGGGCCTGCGAACGACGGGGACTGCTACCTATCGCGGCCTCCCCTTGTGCCGAAGACCAGTGGTCTGCATCGCGATAGGTCGCTGTCCCCAATGCCGTCTGCGCATGCTGAATCGGGGACAGCGCCCCATTGCGTTGCTCGCGGCTCGGTTCCTGACCTCCTGAGCTGGCGCAATGGGGGGCAGTCCCCTCAGCCGTCACTCCACCACATACACCTGCAGATCATCGAAGTACGTCTCATGGTCTTCCTTCGGCTGGGCCATAGCGTCCACGCGGGCGTTCATCGAGACCGTCCCCGCCGGCGCCACCGGCGTCTGGATGACATACGCCGTCCACTCGTTGTCCGGCCAGAACTTGTAGCCGAGTGTGCTGCCGTCTATGGGCTGCCCGCGCTCGTCGATGAACTGCGAGAGCATCTGGCAGACGGTGCCCACGGCGGGCTCGCCATCCCAGCGCGACCACAGCACGAAGAGATATGACTTACCCGGCTCGGCCGGTACGTCCTTCCGGAACACCCCGCCGTAGCCATCCCACGTGCCGCGGACGACCACCGCATTCTCGCCCTGGTGCGGATTCTGCTGCGTCAGCTTCACATTGCCGGTGCCGAAGTGCGTCCCAGACCACCAGCCATCCAGTGGTTCGGCGGCCTCGAAGCCGGGATTGGGCACGAGGTTCTCCTCCCTGCCCTCACGGATGGCCAGGAATGCCGCCGCCTGTGCCGCGAGCGTGGCGTCTTGTGATGCGGTGAGCTGCTCGAGCCTGGCCGCGAGTCGCGCGTCGCCGGTGGTCAACAGCGTCTGCCCGGCATCGAGGATCGGTTGCCGCAGGGAGGAGCTGTATGGATAGCTGCTGCGCCAGGAGAAGGTGAGGATCGAATGCTCATCCACAAGGTCGTGCATCCTCTGCACGCCGCTCTCCAGGGTCTTCGCATCCATGTCCACAACTGCCAGCGCCTGGTCAACAGTGAGCTTGCTGCCGGATTTGCCACGCGCGAGGTAGTCGTCGATGACGGTCCGGTAGTAGTCCCAGGCAAGAGCCATCACCTCGACGCGCGCCTTCGTCTGTGGCGTGTCGGCAAGCTCGAGCGCCTGCGTGATGTAGCCGTCGCCGATCTGGATATCCTCCTGCGTCAGCGCCTCGAGAAAGCCCCGGTTGCCGATGCAGTACTGCGAGTTCTCCAGTGCTGCGAAATGCCCCGTCTCACGCACGCGCCGCGTCCAGTAGTCCTCCCAGTGATTGAAGTAGGCGATCATCGGCGGCGCGCCATTGCCGAATGAGAGTGTGTACCACTCATCGAGGATCTCATCCGCATCGCGGTCGGGGTCCCACCATATCTTCGCCATCGCGTAGTACTTGGGCGCCTCGCCGAAGAAGGGGTAGGTCTCCGCATACCAGGCCCGCACATTGTGATCGCGCGCCCAGCGCACGTAGTCGGCCCATAGATGGATGAAGATCCGCGGCGGCACGTGATGGTCACCATACGTGTAGTCATACCGCCCGATGTAGGTGCACTTGCTCTGCCACGCCTGTAGCAGCGTCTCATGCCGCTCACGGCGCTCGGGGTCGATGAGCTGCATCGTGTCGTAGGTCATGAAGGGGATGATGCGGGGATGCACCCGCACGTTGACCGGCGGCGCCCCCNNAGGCTATCAGCCCGAACCATGCATCAGGGTGCACTTGCAGCACCTTCTCAGCCACGGCATTGCACCACTTCATGTACAGGTCGGTGTAGGAGGCCATGCCCAGGAACTTCTCGCCCTCGATGTACTCCTTGCGGCAGTTCTCACACTGGCAGTAGTCATTGCTGTCATTGACGCCGAAGGAGTAGGTCCTGTGCCCGGCCTGGCTGTTCATCGACTCGATGATGCGCGCGGCCGCCGCGTCCACGATCCCCGGCGCGGTGAAGCACGGCTGCCAGCGGTAGTCCTGATCGTTCGCCGGCACATAGCGCTTTTCGTCATCAGGGCGTTTAAGTGGGTAGAACTCCGGATGGTCATACTTGAACAACTCCGGCGCAAACAGCTTCACGAGGCTATGGTGGAAGCTCAATACGGAATACATGCGCATCTTCCGCGCCCATGCTTGGTGCGTCGGCCTGTGGGCGANNAGGCCCGGCACCTGCATGAAGGCCGGCTCGTCAAGGATATCAGTGACCGAGGTGACGCTCAAGTCGGCCTGCTCGGGGACGTATTCGCCGACCTCCGTCGGCATCAACCACCGGACGCCGACGAAGCGTTCGAGGAACTCGTAGGTGCCAAACTCCGTCGCGTTGGAGTCCCGCCCCACGATCACCAGATTGCGCTCATCGACGGCGCGGATGATATAGCCGACGCCCTCGATGTCATCGATCTCCTCGCCCGTCACGCCATCGACATAGTCGCTGCGGCCGATATGCAGCAGGACGCCCTCGGCTGGCAGCGCATCGGTGCTGCCGTCGATGACAGGCAACTCGGCGCCGGTCGACTTCCTGATGTACGTGACGAGTTCGGCGGCGATATTCTGGATCGTCCGCTGGACCGTCGCCCACTGGTTGGTGATGTCCTCATTGAGCGGATAGCGCGCGCCATCGACGATGATGGTCGCCTGCGGCTTGCCATCCTTGACCAGCACCAGCGGCGCGGCGGAGGCGCTGCCTGCCATTGCTGCCACCGCGACAGCCGCTCCCACAATGGTCGCGATCATCCTGATATCCACAACGCTCACTCCTTTGGTCCCACAGAGAGCATCGTACTCGGCCCGCAGCACCCATGTCGCTCAGAGTTCACCCAGCCCCACCATCGCCTCCAGCACCTCGATGCGCACCTGGTCGGCGAGGCTGCGGTCCTTGTCCTCGTGCCACCAGTACAGGTCGCGGACCTCACCGGCGCTCACGCGCTCGTAGGCGGTATCGAGCAACTCCCTGGCATGGGCTACGGCAGGGCTGTCCGGATGCTCGGCGGCGACTTCGTCAGCGCGGCTGCGTAGCATCACCAGGTACTCGTAGTCCTGTACGCCCTCGCGGATTGCCTCGAAGTACTTCGCGCCTGTGACGCTGTCTCGTGCCAGGTACAGTGGTGCGAACGGTCCGCCGCCAGCAGTCGTGTACTCGTTCCACACATCCGCGCCGCCGGTATCGCCGAATGACCAGAAGCCCGCCCATGTGCCGCCGATCTCGAAGCAGTGCCACTGTTGCAGCAGGTAGTAGGAGAACGGGTCGAAGCGCCGGGCCGGGCCGTCGCAGAGGTAGAAGCCCAGCTCGCGGCCCATCTGATGCTCCTGTGCGAACATCTCGAAGAACCACGGCTTCTCGAGCAGCCATTGCCTGCGGTTGGGGACCAGCACATCGGCGACGGAGAACATCTCCCGCGGCGTGTCGGCGTCATGCGGCTGGGGGTCGACCCAGATGATGATCTCCGGGGCAGCCTTCTTGATTGCCCGCGCGTAGGCCGTGGTCGCATTGTACTGGACCTCGTTGTGCGGCTCGTCGATCAGGAGCAGGCCCAGTTGCCCGGGCTCGAGGCCCAGTTCACGCGCATGGTCGGCCCAGAAGCGCGCCCAGGCGCCGACCTTCGCATCAAACTGCGGCGTGCCCGCCTCCGCGCCCGCGAAAACCGTCTTCGTCTCGTTGTAGTTGCCAAAGCCGACGAAGACCATATACCGCTTTGCCCCGGGCCATCTCGCCACCCAGGCATCGAAGCGCGCCGTGTCCGGCTTCTGCGTGTAGTTGCCCTGCTCGTCGAAGGTCCCCATCGGCAGCGCGCTCCCTGAAGCCCACGGGGCGTTGACGAGGTGATCCTGCAGGTAGGCGATGAAGGCATCCCTGTTCTGTGGTGTGACACCGCGCATGGTGTCGGCATCCGTGTACTCCCACCCACTCAACAGGAGCGTTGTCCCCTCCGGGAAGGTGAACGGATAGACCTGCATCTGCATAGCGACCCGCTGAGGCTGCCGGCCATCGACCTCGATGGCAAGCTCCCCGGTGTGCACTCCGGGTTCGACATCGAGCGGATGGAAGTCGAACCAGAGCTGCCTTGTCATGCCCGAGGGCACGGTCAACGCGTAGCCGTCGGCCGCTCGCCCGGCCGGTGGCAGAGCCGCGGAGACCTCCGTGTAGCGCCGCGTGCCGACGCAGAGCACCTCATACACAGTCACGTAGTCCGAGTTGGTTCCGCCGGGGAGGCCCTCGATGCGCACGCGCACCGTCGTGTCCCGCTCGCCGGCATTGGTGAAGTTGATCACATCCGCCCGGTGCTCATTGCTCATCATCTTCACGCCGAGCACAGGCTCGGGCGCATCCGGCGCGGGCTCCGACCAGGGCGACAAGGGGTNNGCGCGCGCCAGACCTCCGCCTGGAGACGGAAGATGTCGCGCTCGAGGTCAACCATGGGGAGTATCGCCCTGAAGCCCTCGGGGTCCACCGGCGGCATTGTGCCGATGCTCGCCAGGAGCACATCGGCCTTCGCCGACAGCGCGTTGCGCTGAGCCTGGGGTGTCTCGGGCGCGGCGATGGCTTCCCTCACCGCCCTCAGGTCTCTGCGCAGTTGGGCGTGGATGAGGCCGTCGAAGCTCCCGCGGGCGATATGAGCGGTGAAGTCCTCGACCGGCTCGCCGCGGTCGACCGTCCCCGCCCAGTCGTCATCGCCCGGATAGACCTCGACCTCGTCAACGAAGCCATACGATCCGTCGATCCTGCTCAGGAAGCGTATATAGCGCCCGTAGGTCTTCATCCGTGTCGTGCGGTACGTGTGTCTACCCGTGGGCGGGGGATCATCCGCCTCGTTTGCGGAGAGGTTGCTCAGGTCGCCTCCCGCATACCATGTCTGATTGTCATCACTGACAAACAGGTGCAGGTCGCCCGGCCACTCGACATTGTTCTGCGCCGCGGCGGTGCTGAAGGCCGCGCCGGCGATGGAGTAGACGCCACCGAGGTCGACGGTGATGGAGAACTCCCGCTTCCAGCGCCAGCCGACGGCGCCGGTGTGAACCCACAGCATGCCGGTGGTGAACTGCCCGTCGGTGAGGTCGGTCATGTCACCGTCATCGGTGCACTGCGGGTAGTCGGGGGCGGGGGACAGTTCGTATGTCTTCCCGAGCGCGATGTTCTCGAGTTCTCGCTGCGCCCACGCGCCGGTGCAGAAGAGCAGGACGAGCGTAACGACGGCCGGGTAGCGAAGCATGCGGATCACCCCTCCATGCCGGGCATGACGATGCGACGTTCTGTGGTGTCAAGACAGGGTTCATCGGGAGAGCAGGTCGTCCCTGCATGGGGGGCGGGACCGGTCGCTCCCACAAGTGCCCGGAGGCTTGCACCGGCCTCCCGGCAACCGAACAGCCCCCGCGTGACCGGATGCGGGGGCTGTTTGCATTACCCAGTTCATCTGTAGCCGGAGCCGACACTACTCGGTGTCACACCCGCAGCAGCAGCCCTGCTGCTCCATGCACTGCCAGATTCCGAACGGGTTGCCCTGCGGGTCGATGATGACGCAGAACCAGCCCATTCCCTGAACCTCCGTCTTGCCCATGACCATCTGGCCGCCAAGCTCGACGGCTTTCGCCGCATACCCCTCCACGTCCTCGACCGCCACATAGTTCAGGCCGGTCTGTTGCGGGGCTTCGCGCTTCATCATCCCGCCCATCGGGCCTTCGCCGCCGGTGTCGATCGCCCAGTAGTCCGTGAAGCCCGGCATCTTCTCTATCTTCCAGCCCAGCAGTTCGGTGTAGAACTGCGCCAGTGCCTCGGGGTCGTCGCCCACAATCTCGAAATGCACAACTGCGTGGTCCATCGTCACAGTCTCCTCTCCTATGCTCGGGGATAGTCAGGGGCGGCGCAGAGGGAACGCTGGTCGCCGGCCTCCTCCTTCTACACGCCGACGACGCATCCTGCATCGTCCACTTGCAGGAACACTCACGCTTGTGGCAGAACGCTGTTCCAGCAGCAGACCTCGAAGCCGAAGGAGTGATCAGTGTGCCGGAACTCCGGCGTACGCGTCCAGTGGCTGTCATTGTGCTGGCGGTGCTCGTGCGGAGCGCTGCTATTCTGTGCCGTCTCGCGCACGCCGACGATGCGGGGCTCGTCGCGCACTACAGCTTCGACACCGACACCGCGGATCGGGCCGTCGACAGTAGCGGCAATGGCTTTGACGGCACCATCTCAGGCGCCGTGCATGTCGACTCCCCGCACGGCAAAGCGCTCCGCTTCGNNNNCGCAACCGGATGATCTTCGGTGATGCCGCCGGGCTCGCAGTGAATCGCAACTACAACTTGCGCCTTGATCGCGGCGGGGCGCTCCGTTTCGAGTACGGCAACGGTGACGCCTACGGGGCGGTCATCTCCGAGCCCGTGCTGGAGACGGGGCAGTGGCAGCATGTCGCGGTTGTGTGCGAGTACCCGCGCTTCTATCTGTACCTGGATGGTGAGTGCATTCAGAGCGGGCGGATGTCACTGCCCGTGACTCCCACGGATGGCGCTTCCCGCCGCATCGGCGGCTGGTTCGCGGGCTTCTTCAAGGGTGACATCGATGAGATCCGCCTCTACAATCGGGCAATCTCCGAGCGCGAGATTCTCGC
>DPJP01000193.1:14076-22468 GCA_003542955.1 Armatimonadota bacterium | reverse complement strand
GCGCAGGCGGTCCCCGGCACGCCGCTGCCTCCGCCCCCCACAACCGTCGCGCCAAAGGGCAAGGGCACTCCCTGGGGGTGGATCATCGGCTGCACATGCGGGGGCTGCCTCGGTCTCGTGCTGCTCTTCGTGCTCCTGATCTTCATCGCCGGCGTTGCCGACAAATCAGATGACTCCGATAACCCCTCGAGCGGTACAACGTCAGGTACCCGGATCGACGACAGCGCCGGACAGGATGCCACAGCAGAGGGGACCGAAGAGGTCAACCTCGGCCCGGGTGTCAGTGAAGCCGAGAAGTTCGGCCGCACGATCAAGGCGGGGTGGGTTGCCGAGGTGAGCACGAACTCACCCGACTTCGAGGAGGTCTCACTTCGTCTCGGTCCTACCGCCGGCGACTGGCAGAGATGGGCCAAAATCAGGTGGGACGACGATGCCGACGGCTACACGCTGGTCGAAGAAGGCGATATCGCGTATGACGACGCCCCGACCGAAGGCGGCACGACTACGACGGGACCGGGCAAACACCTCGCAACGAAGGCGGCGTTGGCGAACTCGCCCGGGTGGGTCTCAAAGGTCGTCCGGCATGCAGCCGACTGGAGCACCGCGGTCGTCTGGATCGGTCCCCCGCAGTCTGAATGGGTCAGCGAGGTCCGCCTGCGCTGGAACAGCAAGCTGGGCCTGTATGAACTCGAGGGTGAGACAATGATCCCTCAAGAAGGCGGCCCGTAGCAGCTGGAGTCTCGCCTACCCGGCCGCGGAACCATCCCGCGGGGGATGGACGCTCTGCGCCGCTCGATCCGCACCATCGAGGTGCTGCGCGGTGGCATCGAGGTCCGAGTCGGGCGGGAGCAACAGCAACACCGCCGCGGAAACGACCATGAGCGCACCACTGATGACGAATGGGCCGCCCGGCCACGCGTCGAAAACCGCCCCGGCAATCAGCGGCCCACCGACCCACCCGAGTGACCCGATCGCGAAGACCGTGCTCATATCCGCACCCCGCCGACCTTCGCGCGAGTACCGCTGGATGAGGGCACTCTGGGCCGGCATCCAGACCCCCGCTCCGAACAGGTCGTGCAGGAGCCATACCGCCGCTGCGACCCAGAGATGAGGGATGAACCCCGAGGCCACCAGCACGAGTCCTTCAACCGTGAGGAAGACCACGAACACACGCCTGAGCCACTTCTGCGCCCNNCCGCCATGTCAGCAGCAGCAGCGGGAGCGCGATCGTGAAGCGGTGGAGCATCAGGATGACCCCGGTGGTCGACGCCGACGCCCCGAAGCGCTCCGCCCAGTAGAGTTGCATGACGAAACAGTGGCTGGCGGAGAGACCGACGGTGAAGATCAGGCTCGACACGGCCAGTACGGCCAGAGGCCCACAGAGACGCAGCGAGACGCCCGGCCGGGGCCGGTCGCGCTCGCCGGGCGAGCACTCTGCGTCACTGCCGGCGTCGGCGCGCGGCCTGTAGCCGATCAGGAAGACGACCAGGCCACAGGCGCATGCCACCGAAGCCGTCCAGAAGGTCGGCACGTAGAGCAGCTCTGCAATCAGCAGCCCCGCGAATAGCGTGCCAACCGCCGCCGACAGGGCCTGAACGCCACGCGTGCGTCCCATCCGGCTGAGATAGCCACGGCGGCCTTCGTCATGCAGACACAGTTGGTACATGCTGTCGAAGACCATCGCGCCGGAGTCGAAGAGGCTCTTCAGCGCCGTCTGCAGCCACAGGCCGACGGCCACGGGCGTCAGCAGGTTCACGAGCCCGGTCACCGCAACGGCGGCAGCGTACACCGACTTGCGCCCGAACCGATCCGAGAGGTGCCCTGCATAGACACGTCCGAAGAAGATGACCAACGCGGCGACGGCATAAAGCATCCCCATCCGTGGAATGGGGATGCCCCTGCTGTCGAGAAAGTACGGCAGCGCGAACTCGTAGATGCCGACGGCGAGGCCGAAGAAGAGCGAGGTCGTCAGCAGTGTTGCGAAGTTGCGCGTCATCAGCCGGCGTCGCTCTCCGTGGGCACGCNNGCACGCCATCACCGTATGAGAACACATGCGCAACATGCGCCTCATCCGGCGGCCTGGTCAGCGCGGACACCACAGGCATGACAATCAGCGGCAGCAGCATCGCGACCGCTCCGGCGACCGGCACACCCTTGGCGCCCCACAGCAGGAAGAGTGTGATCGCCGTCCCCAGCCCGGCAACCATCGCCGCGACCGCGCCCGGTAGCGTCGCTCGACGCCAGAACAGCCCGTACACGTACGGAGCCATGAAGCAGCCCGCAAGCGCGCCCCATGAGATCACCATGAGGTTGACGATGAAGGTGACCTTCGCCCCGGCGATCACGACCGACAGGGCGATGAAGATGCCGCACAGCACCCTCAGCACCACTACACCCTTCGGGTCCGCCCCCTCGCCGCGGACGCGCAGGCCGAGGAAATCAACCGACACCGCCGCGCTCGCCACAAGCACCAGCGAGGAGAGCGTGCTCATCGAGGCTGCCAGGACGACAACCAGGATCAGCGCCGAGAACCACTGCGGAGTGTTGTCGGCGAGCAGCTGCGGCATGATCATATCCGGGTCCATCGCCTTGATCTGCTCCGGCGTGAAGTGCAGATGACTGAGCGCGCCCGAGAAATACGCCCCGCCCGCAATGATAATCGCGAACACCGTCGAGATGATCATCGCCGGCCTGATGTCGGCGACGCGCTTGATCGAGTAGAACTTCTGCACCATCTGTGGCAGCCCGAACACGCCCAGGCTCGTGATGATCACTAAAGACGTAAGCACCATCCAGCCCGGGAAGCTGCCTGAGGCCAGCGCGGCTCCCGCCGATGCAGCCTCGGCCGGCGGCCACGGCGCCGCAAGCGCAGGAGCGTTGCCGGGGGCAGTCGCCTGCGTGAAGGCGCCGACAAGCCCCCCAAGCGGGGCCACAAGCAGCACGACCATCACGACCACGCCGAATATCTGTACGAGCCCCTGGAAGAAGTCAGTCAGTGTGATGGCCAGGTAGCCGCCGAAGAGCAGGTAAACCCCGGTGACCGCCGCCATCGCGATCTCGACGTAGATGTAGTCAACTCCGAGATTGACCTCGAACAGGTGTCCCAGTCCCTTATAGACCGAGGCGGAATACGGCAGCAGGAACAGGAAGATCACCAGCGCCGAGAGCGGCCGCAGCGGCTTGCAGGCATACCGCTCGGAGAGGAACTCGGGCATCGTGATCGCGTCCAGATGCGCGGTCATCGTTCTCGTCCGCTCAGCGAGCAGCAGCCATGCCAGCAATGAGCCGACGAAGGCATTGCCGGCCACGATCCACAGCGTATTCATCCCGAAGCCCCAGCCCAGGTTCCCCGCATACCCGACGAACATGACCGCCGAGAAGTAGGTTGTTCCATAGGCGAAGGCCGATACCCAGGGCCCGACCCCGCGTCCGGCGATGAAGAAGTCTCCGACGTTGGCGATGCGACGCGACGCCCACAGGGCAATCGCCGCCAGGATGAGCACGTACAAGACCAGCACTACCACATTCAGGACCATGTCGTTTCTCACGCCCCTCGGTCGGTCTCTGCGCGGCATCTGTACACATTCGCGCCGCCGGCGCTCATCAGCACACCGGCGGCTACGGGCCGCGTCCGGCTACACGCCGGGCCTATTCCGCGGTACAACTGCATCCTCCTTCATCCGCGTACAGGTGGGTCGGCTCCCCCGGAGGAAACGGGCAACTGTGTAGCGAAGGAGTCCACTCGATGTGGCTATCGCCTCAGCCGGAGTGTGCTGAGGGCGAGCACGGGAGGAGCAGTGCGATGAACTCAGTTGAACGCGTGAGGACCGTACTCGAGGGCGGCCGGCCCGACCGGGTGCCGACCTTCGAGATCATCATCGACCAGAGCATCGTCGATGTGCTCTTCCCGGGCTGCGACCGCTTTGACATCGTCGAGAAGCTCGACCTGGATGCAGTCTGCTTCGGCATCACCACAGACACGCGGGATGTCGAGTGGGTCGACGTGGACAAGCGCATCTTCCGCGACAAATGGGGCGCGCTCCAGCGCATCACCACCGACGTGATCCCGATAGCCTGCGAACCGCCCCGCATCGAGACGGAGGCCGACCTGGACGCCTACGTTCCCCCGGACGGCAATGACCAGTACTTCATCGACCAGGCCAAGCAGGTCGTCGCCCGCTTCAAGGGACAGCGGGCCATCGTGTTCGTCGGAGAGGCCGTCTTCGCCCCCAGCCAGTACCTGCGCGCCGGCCTCGAGAACCTGCTCATCGACTACGGCACGCGGCCGGAGTTCGTCGAGAAGCTGGCAAAGATCGGCGTCGAGTATTACGTTGAGCTGTACCGTCGCGTGATCGCCGAGGGCGTCGAGATCGTGCTGTTGGGCGATGACTACGCGTGGAAGAACGGCCCCTTCATGTCCCCCGCGCACTTCGAGCGATTCATTCTGCCCGGCTTCCGCACCGTTGTGCAGGAGATCAAGCGCGCCGGGGCACACGTCATCAAGCACACCGACGGCGACATCTGGAAGATACTCGACATGATCGTCTCGACCGGCGTCGACGCGCTGGGACCTCTTGAACCACTGCCCACGATGGACATGGCACGCATCAGGGCCCACTGCGACAATCAGGTCGCGGTGATGGGCAATGTCGATGTCGATCTGCTGGGCCGCGGAACCCGCGAGCAGGTCGTCGAGGCGACCATGCACCTTCTGCGGACCGTCTCTCCCGGCGGCGGGCACATTCTCTCCTCCGGCAACACTATCAGTTCCGCCGTCAATCCCGAGAACTACCTGGCCATGGTGGAGACGGTCAAGCGCTACGGCGTGTACGAGTAAGCTCCCCGGCGTCGCACCGCCCGCGCTGCCCGCCCAGGCACATCATCGACTGATCCGCCACCCCATACGCACCGTGACCACGGGCGGCGCATGAGCGCCGCTGTGCGTCCGCGCCAATCCAGTCCGCCGCCCCACCTGCTCGATGGCCCGGCGACAGTCCCCGCTTCCACGTCTCACCCGCCGCAAGCCCACTTCATGGAAGCATCGCGCGCTCAGTCGATGCAGCGCCCGCGCATACCACATTGGTCTACAGTTTCGGGGTATCCTGCTGGCACGGAAATTGCATCAATTCGAGGAGCCCGCTGATAGTATAGCTAGTACCTCCAATGCATTTCGCAGATTGGCCTTAACCCGCTAGTCGTATTCATACTTTGTCCACAGTTGGCTCTCTGCGATCTCTGGGTGGTCCGGCGACCACGGGCAGTAGGCTCGACCAGGGCCCCGCGGCCGCTGGTCACTCACCAGGACACGCGGCCCGCCGGCCGCACACCGAACAGAGCTGGTCACAAGTGGGGTCGGGCTCCGCAAGCCGTGAGGAGCATGGGGTTGGCGAGTGTGATGCAGCCAGGCAAAACCCAAGGAGGGTTCAGACACGATGCCGACCGGCAAGCCCACGAGCAAGACGCGCACCCCGCGGAGCCGCAGCGGATCCGCAACACCCGCAGAGCGCTCCCAGTCCGGAGCGAGATCATCCATCATGGAGAACTGCTGGCCGATCATGGAGTCGATCGCCGATCCGATGTTCGTCGTTTCCCCGGACCTCATCATCCAGTGGATGAACGACGCCTGTGCCCGGCTCACAGGCTACAACCGCGAAGAGGTCGAAGGCCGGATGAGGTGCTCCGATGTTTTCAAGAGCGACATCTGCCAGTCCGGTTGTGCGCTGAAACAGTGCTTCACGACTGGTGAGGTGATCACCGGCGCGCGAGTGACGATTGAGACAAGACGGGGAGACGCCGTGCCGCTGGCGGCGTCTGCGGGCCCGATCTACGCGGCGGACGGCGAACTCCTGGGAGGCTTCGAGCTCGTCCGCGATATCACCGACGACCTCGAACGCGAGCGGGCCGTCGCGGATCGCGAGGCCTACTACTCGGCAATCCTGGAGAACATCTCGGAGCCGATGTTCGTGACGGACACCGACCTGATCGTGCAGTGGATGAACGATGCGTGCGCGGAAGCGGTCGGCTACTCCCGTGATGAGGTCGAGGGCAAGATGAAGTGCTCGGATGTGTTCAAGAGCGACATCTGCCACACCAACTGCGCGCTGAAGCACTGCTTCAACACGGGTTCGACCATCAGCGGCGCTCGAGTACGCATCAAGGACCGCCAGGGCAAGGAGATTCCCATCGTGGCCGGAGCAGGCGCGATCAAGGATGCCGAGGGGAACCTCATTGGCGGCTTTGAGCTCGTTCGCGACATCACGGACCAGACGGCCGTCGAGAAGACCCTGATCCAGATATCGGAGACACTCTCCAGCGCGGCCGAACAGCAGGCCGCCGTCTCGGAACAGGTCTCGGCGGGCAGCCAGCAGATGGCCGCATCCATACAGCAGGTGGCTGCCGGCTCCGAGCAGCAGGTCGGAGCGGCGCGGCAGGCCAGCTCGGCGGTCACTGAGATCCGACAGACCGCCGGGGAGGTCGCAGCCATCGCGGCCGGCGTGGCCGGCGACCTTGAAGTCGCGGTCGGCCAGAGCGAGGAAGTGCTCAACGTCGCCGAACAGGTTCGCGACGCCGCCGACGGCGTCCGCGCAGCGCTCGAGGGCATGGTCGCCGCCGCCCAGGAGGTCACAAGCGTCTCGTCAAGTGTCGGCGACGCAGCCGGACAGGTGGGCGAGCAGGCCGCCGAGGTCGTCCAGCAGAGCGAGAACGGCGTGAAGCAGGCGGATGAGGTCGCCGCGGTCATGCAGCAGGTTCAGGATGTTCTGAGCCAGAGCCAGCAGCAGCTACAGCAGTTGGCGGAGATGTCTGAGCAGGTCAATCAGATTGCCGGGAACATCGAGGACATTGCCGAGCAGACCAACCTCCTGGCACTGAATGCAGCCATCGAGGCCGCACGTGCAGGCGAGGCGGGCCGCGGCTTCGCAGTCGTCGCCGAAGAGGTCAGGGGCCTCGCCGAGCAGGCGCGCAGCAACGCCAAAGAGGCCGGCCAGGTCCTTGGTGGCGTCGATGAGCAGATCAAGGGCATGCAGGCGCCCATGAGCCAATCCGTCGACGGCGCCGGCAGGGCGCTCGGCGCCACCGCGTCCGTACGCAACGGCCTCGTCGCGATCCAGAATGTCTCACAGGAGGTCGGTGCAGCCGCCCAGGAAGTCGCGGCCAGTGCACAGCAGGTGGCGGGTGCGTCCCGCCGCGTCGCCGAAGACGGCGAGAGCAACGCCAGGGCAGCGTCCGGCGTCACCGAACAGGCCGAGGCCGTCGGGAGCACGGCCAACCAGGTCGCCGACGCAGGGCGCACCAACAAGACGCGTGCCGATGAAGCCACCAGTGCGGCCTCCCGCGTCCAGGAAGCCGCAGGCAAGACACTCGAGGTGAGTGAGCAAGTCGCATCCATCGCCCAGGAGAACGCGGCTGCAATCCAGCAGATATCCGCCGCGATCCAGGAGCAGACGGCGTCGATGGAGGAGATGAGCGCCAACGCCCAGCAGATCGCCGCGGTCGTCCAGCAGCTGAATGCAACCGCGCGGCTGCTGGCAGGCGAGACCACCGCAGCCACAACTGAGGCCGTCGCATGACCAGTGTCCGCCTGCGCCCACCTGCGCATCCCCCCAGGTGGGCGCAGGGAATCCGACACACTCACGCCAGGTGAAAGGAGCACCCGGATGTCACAGGCACACCGTCATGCCGCGGAGCAATCCCGCCGCACCGACGACGAACACCAACTCGTGCTGTTCCAGCTGAGCGACGAGGACTACGGCGTAGACATATACAGCGTGCAGCGACTCATTCAGGTCCCCGAGGTGACCAGAGTCCCGCAGGCTCCGGAATACGTTGAGGGTGTTATTGACGTTCGCGGGGACATCATCCCGGTCATTAACCTCAAGAAGCGCTTCGGCTTCGACACGACCGACGTCAGCGGCGATGGCCGCATTGTCATCACAGAGACCGGCGAGCACATCGTCGGCTTCCTCGTCGACGCGGTCTCCGAAGTCACAAGGCTCTCGAACGAGGATATCGAGCCCCCGGCTCCGGTTGTTGTCGGAGACAGGGCCGACTATGTCGCAGGTATCGGCAAGCAGTCGGCAAGCGGCAGCAACACGAGCCGCCTGATCATCGTCCTCGACGTCGCGAAGGTGCTGGCGGCCGAGGAGGTGCGGTGCCTCGGCAACATCGGCGGCCGGCCCGGCGAAGACGGTGCCGGCTGGCAAACCGACCCCGGAGACTTGCCTGCTGCAGGGAGTCGCGAAGAAGTCGCATAGCCGTCCGGCGCCGGGCAGGGCACCTGCCCGGCGCTCTGTCAACATCCGCGACCACGGCTGTGCGCCACCGGTGCGGCTCCAGCCCGGCGGGCAACTCGCTTCAGAGGGTGCCCGTGCCAGCATCTCCCCACGCCCCGCCG
>DPJP01000193.1:12493-14034 GCA_003542955.1 Armatimonadota bacterium | reverse complement strand
GCCCTCCCCGGTCACTGGTTCATCGTGGAGTCGCCGAAAGACCCCTGTCACTGAACTGGCGCCCTATGGCACCCGCTCCGCGGGCCGGAGGCACGCGATGGGTCGCACTGGTCCTCGGGCTGGACGTAGTGTGTGTTGCTTCACACTACGGGTGTCTGTGCTCAGTACGTCGACACACGCAGGCGCTGGCGGCACGCATATTGCAGGTTGGCCGCCGTGTGCGCGAGATATGCCCGGGGGCACATACGGAGCCACCAGGCACGCCGAGCAGAAGTCGTCGTGGGGGCGGTGTGGGATGCGGAGGAACTTGCGGTTGCCATTGGGTAACGCAACGTCGCAGCCGGTCATCGCGATCCCTCTTCGTTCGAGCGAAGCCGGCAGGCCGTTGGCAGTGCCGGGGGTCCGGCTCGGGTCGGCCCCCATTGTGCCCGGGCAGTCGAACCGCACACCCCAGTACCCCAGTCCGACCCCATGGAGGGGCTAGACGATGGCAACACGCAAGGACACGACCACAGCGATTGACGAGTCCGGTTCGGCCGCCGCCGAGGCGGCGGAAGCCACCTGCGCAGAGACACCATCAGGCAGCGCGTGGAGCGTGCTCGAGGCTCTCCCCGAGCCCGCCTTCGCCGTTGATGTGCAGATGGGCATCCAGTGGATGAACCCGGCATGCGCCGCACTCACAGGCTTCTCGAGAGACGAGACGGAGGGCAAGCTGTCGGCGCCGGATGTGTTCGCAGGAAGCATCTGCGAGCCCGGAGCGGCGTTGGAGCGATGCATCGAAGGCGCCGAGCCGGTCATCGGCGCTCGCGCGGAGCTGAAGACACGTCGGGGCGAGACCGTCGCGGTCATCGTCACCGCGACTCCTCTTCCCGAGGATGCCGCCACCTCCGGTGTGCTCGTACTTCTGCGCGACGCAAGCCGCGAAGCCGAAGTGCAGAGGCAGCTTGCGGAGATAGCATCCACGCTCTCGGGCGCGGCGGAGCAGCAGGCAGCGGTCGCGGAGGAAGTGGCGGCGGGCAGCCAGGAGGTTGCCGCCGGCATTCAGATTATCTCCACCGGCAGTGAGAAGCAGGTGGAGTCCTCGCGTGACGCCGCGACAGCAGTCGATCAGATTGTGGCCGCCAGTGACGAGGTCGGCGTGGCGGGCGGCAATGTGGCCAGGGAGGTCACCACAACCGTTGAGCACAGCTCCGAGGTGCTCGAGGCAGCCGAGCAGATGGGCGAGGCGGCCACGACCGTCCGCGGGGCACTGGAACGGATGGTGGCAGCGGCCCAGGAGGTCACCAGCATCGCCGCCAACGTTGGCGAGGCAGCCGGCCAGGTGGGCCAGCAGGCTGCGGAGGTCGTCGAGCAGACCGAAAACGGTGTCGAGCAGGCCCAGGAAGTCGCCTCGATCATGACCCAGGTTCAGGACGTGCTCAATCAGAGCCAGCAGCAGTTGCTGAGGCTGGCCGAGATGTCGGAGCAGGTCAACCAGATCGCCGGCAACATCGAGGACATCGCGGAGCAGACAAACCTCCTGGCCCTCAACGCGGCCATCG
>DPJP01000193.1:202-12478 GCA_003542955.1 Armatimonadota bacterium | reverse complement strand
GGCTTCGCCGTCGTCGCCGAGGAGGTCCGTGGCCTGGCCGAACAGGCGCGATCCAACGCCAAGGAGGCCGGACAGGTGCTCGGCGGTGTCGACGAGCAGATCAGGAATATGCAGACGCCGATGGAGCAGTCGGTCGAGGGCGCTGCCCGAGCGCTGACGGCCACGACCGCCGTCCAGGAGGGGCTCGAGGCCATTCAGCGAGTGACGCAGGAAGTCGGCGCCGCATCGCAGCAGGTCGCGGCCAGCGCGCAGCAGGTCGCCTCATCCACGCGCCAGGTCGCCGAAGACGGCGAGAGCAGCGCCGGCGAAGCGATCAGCCTCGTCGAGAGAGCGCACAGTGTGGCCAGCACGGCTGAGGCGATGACGGAGTCGGGCAAGCGCGGCCTCGAAGCAACCATGGCCGCCAACGCAGGCGTCGGCATCGTCAGCGAGCAGGCCGCCAAAGCCCGCGAACTCAGCGGAGAAGTGGTCGATATCGCCCAGCAGAACGCGGCCGCGGTCGAGCAGATATCGGCCGCCATCGAGGAGCAGAGCGCCTCAATGCAGCAGATGAGCGCCAACGCCCAACAGGTCGCCGGCATGGTCGAGCAGTTGAGTGCCGCCGCCGCGATGCTCACGGGCACCGACGCCGACGCAGGCGCATCGGACTCCGCCGCCTGAGGACAGGACCCGTTGTATGGCCCCCTGCCCGCAACAGGCGCCGGGCCGAGCCGACGGGCACAGGCACGAGCGGCCGGGGGGCGGATGGTCACTAGCAAAGAAAAGGAGCACTGGCATGGCCCAGATCGCGCAGGGAAATGCGGGAGAGATCACCCGCCACATCGGAGACGAGCAGCAGTTGGTGCTGTTCCAGCTTGGTGATGAAGACTACGGAGTGAATATCTACAGCGTCCAGCGCCTCATCCAGGTGCCCGAGGTCACTCGCGTGCCGAGGGCGCCGGCGTACGTCGAGGGCGTTATCGACGTCCGGGGCGATATAATCCCCGTCATCAACCTGAAGAAGCGCTTCAGCTTCGCGAGCACGGAGGTCGGCGAGAACGGACGCATCGTCATCACGGAGGTCGGCGACCAGATCGTCGGCTTCCTTGTGGATGCGGTGTCAGAGGTGACGAGGCTGTCGGACAGTGATATCGAGCCGCCGTCGGCGGTCGTCGCCAGCGGCGAGACCGAGTTCATATCGGGCATCGGCAAGCAGAAGTCCAACTCGGGTCACAGCCGCCTGATTATCGTGCTCGATGTCGCCAAGGTGCTCGGCGCTCAGGAGAAGGCCTTCATCGGCCAGGTCGGCGGCGCACTGACCGGCGAGGAGGTCGCCTGAGTGCAGAAGCCGGCACAGGCCCAGACAACTGAGCGTGTGCCGCTTCCGCGCCCATGGGTGCGGCAAGGCGGAGCGCGTCCCGCCCCGGGTCACGCGACCTTGAGGGCTGCGCGCATCTGCCGCCTGCGAGAGGCCTCCGCGAGGACCGTGAGCTCTCGCTCGTTGCCCTCGGTACGCACAATCACCCGGCAGTCGGGCACATGCACGATCAGCGAACGCCCGCTGCTGCCGCCCACATCGCTGGCGGCAGTCGGAATCGAGTGTGCGCGCAGGAGACGTTCCGTCGTGGCAAGGTTCTGGCCGCCGATGTCCAGCGTCGCGGGTCCCGTGAACTGGAACATGGATGCGCCGCCGACAACCGCCGCCACGAGCCGACCGGTGAAGATGTCGCACACACCCATGCGGCGGAGCAGCTCATCCACGGCTTTGTCCACATACCGCCCGGGCTTGTCATCCTCGCGCTCAGTCCTGCACACGGGCAACATGCAGTGCGCCACACCGACGGTGCCGGTGAGACCATCAAAGAACACGATTCCCACACACGACCCCAGCCCCAATGCCATGATAACGTCGTCCGGCGCGGTACTGGTCTGTATCTCTCCTATGCCTACAGACAGTTTCGCCACAGCATTCTCCCACCCGGAGGGTCCCGTCGCCCTGTATGATGCGTCTTCGTCGGCATGCTTGAGCAGTAGCTATGCGTTGTCCCTGGTGGCGACCAGGATAGAGCCCTCAGGTCATCTTATCGGCCCGAACCGCCGTCCCCTTGAAGAGCAGCGCCAGATTCCCCCGGAGGCCCAAAATGTCCGTAGGATTTGATGCAAGCGAGTTCTTTGACCTCTTCGTCCAGGAGGCCACAGAACTGATAGAAAGTCTTGACCGCGCCGTGATAGGCCTGGAAGACGCAACACAGGTCCCGGAGCTCATCGAGCAGATATTCCGCGCCGCGCACAGCCTCAAGGCCTCCGCAGCAAGCCAGGGATTCGAGGAGATGTCGCACATCGCCCACGCGATGGAGAACGTCTTCGACCACATCCGCAACGGCCGGCGTGAGGTGCCCGCGGAACTCGTCGACCTGCTCCTCGAAGGAGTTGACGCGCTCAAGGCGCACCTCAGCAGCGCCATCGAGGGCACACCCCCACCTGACTACAGCGAACTGCTGCACCGCATCCAGCAGGCCGAGAGCCTCGTCAACGGTTCCGCCGCATCGACCGACGAGCCGGAGACGCTCGCCCCCGCGCTCGAAGCCGTGTCCACGCAGACGGTCGCCGAGGCCCCGGCGCCGGAAGCCGCCGACGAGACCAATAACAGTGACGACGAGGCCGTCCAGCCTGCGGAAGCGCCCGAAGCGACACAGGGCCCCGGTGTCGGCGTCACGCTCCGCCTGCGCGAGAACTGCGCGATGCCGGCGGCCCGGGCCTGGTTGATCATCCAGCAGATGGAGGCCTACGGCGATGTGCTCTCAGCCACGCCATCGCTGGATGACCTCAAGGATGCGACCTTCCAGTTCGATGCCATCAATCTGAGCATCGACACAGACCTGCCGCCTGAAGAGATCAGCAGAATAGTCTCGGGCATGCCCGATGTCGCCGAAGTCGACGTGGTCGGCCCCACGCCGGCCCTGGACGCGCCGGACGAGGGCGTGGCACTGATGGATGACCAGCCTCAGGCCGCGTCGTCAGTGCCCGCCCCCGCTGAAATCGAGCCGTTCAGCCTCGAGGCCATGGCCGCCGATGAGGCGGAGGCGTCAACCGAGGAAGCAGAGATCTCGAGCGACGAAGCGGAAGCGCCGCGCGACCAAGCGGCGATGTCGGCCGAGAAGGCGGTCACGAGTGCCCTCGAGGCCGTGGGCGCCTCGCAGCCGGACACATCGGCTACACGCCCCGCCGCGAGAGCAGACCAGCAGGCCGAGCCCTCACGGGCGCAGACATCGACAACGGTCCGGGTGAATGTCGAGAACATCGATGCGCTCATGAACCTGGTGGGCGAACTGGTCATCAGTCGGACGCGACTGCTCAATCTGACGCAGAACCTGAAGGAGCGCAACATTGCGCGCCGAGCGATGGCCCGCAACGGGGCCGTCGAAGACGACGGCCTCGCGGACATCTCCCGCAACCTCGATCAGGTCACGGCCAATCTGGGCATGGTGGTCACGGAGATGCAGGAGCGCGTGATGCAGACGCGCATGGTGCCCGTCAACCAGTTGTTCGGCCGCTTTCCGCGACTGGTCCGCGACGTAGCGCGCCGCGAGCACAAGCAGGTTGAACTGGCGATGGAGGGCGGCGAGACCGAACTGGACCGCTCCGTCATCGAGGACATTGTCGACCCGCTGACACACCTGCTGCGTAACGCCGTCGGCCACGGCATCGAGCTTCCCGAGAAGCGTGTTGCGGCCGGGAAGCCGGAGCGCGGCGTCGTGAGGCTGGCCGCTCGCCAGCAGCAGAGCATGGTCGTGATTGAGGTCAGCGACGACGGCGCCGGCATCGACCCGGAGGTCATCCGCCGCAAAGTCGTCGAGAAGGGGCTGCTGTCTCAGACGCAGGCCCAGGCCACAACCGACCGTCAGATACTCGACTACATCTTCGCAGCAGGCTTCAGCACCGCGGAGGCAGTCAGCGATGTGTCTGGTCGCGGCGTGGGCATGGACGTAGTGCAGTCGAACATCGACCGCCTCGGCGGCCAGATTGAGATCGAGAGCGTACCCGGGGAGGGCACGCGCATCTCGCTCCGCCTGCCGCTGACACTTGCGATCATCCAGGGCCTGCTGTGCGTGTCCGCCGGGGTGATGTTCGCCCTGCCGCTGACATCGGTCATTCGCATCCTCAGAATCGAGCGTGATGACGTCAGGCATGTCAATGGTTCGCCCGTCGTTGTCGTCAACGATGAGACGCTGCCCCTGGTATCACTTGCCGACGTTGGAGAATTCCAACAGTTCACCGCGCGACGAACCGATAGACTCATCGCGGTTGTTGTGACCGATGGCCGCGACAAGATCGGGCTGACGGTTGACGAAATCCTCGGCAACGAGGAGCTTGTCCTGCAGCCGCTGGGTGAACTGCTGCAGGACGTCCGCATTGTCAACGGGGCCGCCATCCTCGGTGATGGAAGCCTGGCACTGATTGTCGACGTCGCGATGACGTTGCGCGCGGCCACGGAGCGGGCGGCCGCGACCAGCCTGCAGGCTGTATAGGCCGGCCAAACGAGCACCCGGTAGAGTGTGGATTGCGGAGACGGAGGCTTACCAGATGACGGGTATGGAACTCAGCGACCTTCAGAAAAGCGCACTGAGCGAGATCGGCAACATCGGCGCCGGGAACGCAAGTACGTCCCTGGCCATGATGACCAATCACATCTGCAATCTGGCAGTGCCTGAGACCAGGATCATGGACTTCGCCGACTTCGCGAGCGTCCGCAAGGGCCACGTCGAGGAGCCGATGGTGGCGGCATACGTCGCCTTCGAGGGAGATGCCAGGGGATGCCTGCTGCTCATGCTGTCCGCGAGGCAGTCGAGCGTGCTCTTCGATATCCTCGGCCTTCCCCACCAGGAGGATATCCTCGAACTGCCGGAGCTGCACCGCTCGGCCGTCAGCGAACTCGGGAACATCATCACCTCCTCGTACCTGAACGCTCTGAGCATGTTCACGGGTCTGACATTGCTGCCGGAGCCACCTGGTGTCGCGGCAGGAATGACGGGCGCCATTCTCGACACCATCGGTGCACATCTGGGTCAGTACGAGCAGTTCGGCATTGTCGTGCACGTGCATATATACAGCGGGAGCGACGGCGTGCGGCCTGAGACCGGCGTCGAGCTGCTGATGGTGCCGCAGCAGGACAGCCTCCGCACGATTCTCAGCGCACTCGGGGTCGATGAGCAGCCGGAGCAGACACAGGCTCTGGCCGGGGCGTAGGTGGGTCGCTGACGCAGGGCAATCAGCTTCACAGGTGACCACAAATCGAAGGTACAGCCAATGCCTACTTCGCCCGCCCCAATACGCGTACTGATCGTCGATGACTCGAGCTACGTTCGCATGGTACTTGCCAGGCTGCTCGAATCGGCCCGCGGCATCGAGGTCATCGGCCACGCCCGCGACGGCTTCGAGGCGCTCTCACTGGTTCAGGAGCTCAAGCCCGACGTCGTCACGCTCGATGTCGAGATGCCGCGCATGTCCGGACTCGAGCTCCTCGAGAAGCTCCTGCCGATCTACCCCGTGCCGGTCGTCATGCTCTCGAGCCTCACGCATACCGGCGCGGAAGTCACCATGCGGGCCCTGCAGTTGGGCGCCGTCGACTTCATCGGCAAGCCGGGCAGCGCCGGAGTACCCGATCTCGAAGCCGTGCAGAACCAACTGGTCGTCAAGGTCCGCGCGGCCGCCTCGGCCAATGTCCACGTGCCTGCGGCGGGTTCGACGCCGGCAGCACCGATAAGCGGCATCCGGACCGGGGTCGTCCACCAGACGCCGACCGTCCTCGTTGCGGCATCGACCGGCGGCCCGCAGACACTGCACACGCTCTTCTCGTCGCTTCCACCCGGCCTACCGGCTTCCTGGGCGGTCACCCAGCACATGCCTCCGAGCTTCACGACATCGTTGGCGGCCAGGCTGGCCGCCGCCTCGCCCATCCCCTTTGAGGAGGCCTCGGAGGGGAGCGTCCTCAAGCCCGGCGCGGGAGTTCTCGCACGCGGCGACACTCACATGATCATCGGTCCGCAGGGCGTCGTTCATCTCGCCCGGTCCGAGCCCGTGTGGGGGTGCCGCCCCGCGGCCGACCCGATGATGGCCAGCGCCACGGAGAACCTGACCGGCCCGCTGATCGGCGTGGTGCTGACCGGCATGGGCTCAGACGGGGCCGAAGGCCTCAAGCGCATCAAGCAGGCCGGGGGCGTAGCTATCGCTCAGGACAAGCACTCGTCCATCATCTATGGGATGCCCAAGGCTGCCGCCCAGACGGGGGTATGTGACCACATCCTGCCCCTGTCTGAGATACCCGCCCGCCTGGTCGAGATCATCAACGACCTCGCCACGCGCCGGGGCTGGGGACAGCGTCGCAATGAGGGGGTCGGCCGCCGTGCCGTCTGAGCTGTTTGATGATGCCGAGTTCGAGCGCTTCACCCGCGGGATTCGCAAGCTCTGGAACATCGACCTGAGTTCCTACGGCCAGCGCCAGTTGCATCGGCGCCTGCGCGGTATGATGAGTCGCGGACACGCGGAGACACTTGACGAGTTCCTCGTCTATCTCAGCAACAACCCCGCGGAATCCGAGCTGCTCAAGGACCGCTTCACGATCAACGTCAGCGAGTTCTTCCGGGACGCCCACCTCTTCGCCAAGCTCGAGAAGATGCTCGGGCCCGGCGGTGAGTGCGCCGGAGCGAGGAAGGTCTGGTCCGCGGGCTGCTCATACGGGGCCGAGCCCTATACGTTGGCGATGATCCTCAGCGACACGGGACGCGGGTCGGATTGCCAGCTGTATGCAACAGACATCGACCAGGGCGTGCTGGAACGCGCTCGTGCCGGCATATTCACCGAGCGTGACATCCGTAACGTCAGTGAGCAGCGACGCCAGCGCTACTTCAAGGCCAATGACGACGGCACACTCACAATCAGCAGCCAGTTGAGACCACGCGTGCTGTTCGCGAAGCTGGACCTGCTGGCGCCCGGCGGCAAGCAGCCGATGAACTGCGACCTGATACTCTGCCGCAATGTGATTATCTACTTCACCGATGAGGCAAAGGCGGGGGTGCAGCAGATGCTCGTGAGATCGCTCAGGCCCGGCGGCGTGCTCCTCATCGGGGCAACCGAGCGCGTACCAGATGCATCCGACCTGGGCCTGCAGAGCATGGGACCGTTCTTCTACAAGAAGGTCGCCTGAACCGGCAGCGCCCCGTAGACACCGCAGTTCACCGGCGACCCGCAGCCGGGGGCCGTCGGGCGTCTCCCCGTAGCTACATGGTCAGAACTCCGCGATATCGGGGCGGATGAGCCGCCTCTGTTCCCCGATTGCGTCGATGCGGGCCTGCTGCTCGGGGGTGAGCGACCAGTCGAAGATGTCCATGTTCTCCCGCAGACGGTGCTCCGAACTCGCCTTCGGGATCACGATGATCGCCTTCTGCACAAGCCAGTTGAGACAGACCTGAGCCGGCGTGCGCCCGATCTCTTCCGAGACCGCGAGGATCACCGGGTGCCCCAACGCCTCCGTCCGTGCCAGCGGTGAATAGGCGGTCACCTTCACACGCCTGCCGCCGCAGAAGCTGAGCAGCGATTGCTGGAAAAGCAGCGGATGGAACTCCACCTGGTTCGTACAGATGGCCACAGGTGAGATGCGCACGGCTTCATCGAGCCGAGCCGCAACAAAGTTGCTCACCCCCGCACTCCTGATCAGCCCGCGCTGAGTGAGGTCAGCCATTGCCTCGAAGGTCTCCGCCATCGGGACATCCGCGTTGGGCCAGTGGATCAACAGCATATCCAGGTAGTCGGTGCCCAGTTCGCGGAGGCTTCGCTCGCAGACGGCGATGGTATCGTCGTGCCGCAGATGCTCGGGGCCGACCTTGGTCGTGAGGAAGAACGAGGACCGCTCGACGCCTCGGATGCCCGCGCCCACCTGCTCGTGATTGCCATACATGTCGGCGGTATCGATGTGAGTGTATCCCAGATCCAGCGCCTGGCGGACGATACGCGCACAGTCATCGCCGACCAGGCGCCACGTCCCCAGGCCCAGGTACGGGATGGTGTATCCGGACGCCAGTGGGGCAGTTGGTATTGCCATCTGCATCACCTCGGTGGTGTTGCTCATTGCGACCGCGCGTGGTCATCTGATGACGGGCGTGCGGCGTCCCCGATCGTGTCAACGGTGCATAGTTAGATTTCCCCGTTCATATCAGCTTCCCTTCCATTGTCCCGCGCCCGCCGCCCAGATAGAGATATGCGGATGACATTGCCCATCTTTCGCCACGCTTGACGCATGCGCGCCATATATCGCGGCGCCCTGAGAACGGCCAGTTAGAGCTCATTGCACGTATAATCACGTTTTCTCGAAGTTTCGAGCAAATTGCCTTGCGCTTCCGCGCGTGTTCTGCTATCGTGCGGGGTGATGAGACGGTCCGGGGGGCGCTCCAACCGTGTGGGGGCCAAGGGCATTCGCGGCCTCCACTTGTTCTGGCACCCGCTCCCCATTCACTTCTGTCGAAGAGGGGGTGGTCAAGCCATGTGTGCCCACAGCCCCAACGGTGTGCGGTACCCGATGCCGCTGTTCCCATCCCTCGATTATTCGTCCACCTGCCGTCCATGGCGACCGGCCTCTCTCCAGGCCAATCCCGCCCACATCCCCACGAGCACTGCAGCCCTGCGCCCCCCCCGTCATAGCCGGCCGGTGTGCCTGGTCGGGCACGATGCACACAGGGCCAACACAGATCATTGCACCAATGCGTCCCCCCGACGGCGATGGCGAAAGCCCCTGGCACCGGGGTGGCACCACCCGAGCAACCACCCCGGTGCGTCGCCGTCTTCAGACATGACCGAAACCGCCCCGGCGCAAACGCCGGGGCGGTCGGTCTTGATGCAGTTGCAGTTGTAGATCAGGCGTACCCGCCGACCTGTTGACGCTACGCGAACACCTCGGCGATGCCAACTTCGCGCTGTTCGAGCAGTGACCGCTTGCCCGCCTCGAGAATGGCGATGACCTCCACCTCATCCTCGACCGGCACGCTCTCCTCACCGGTCCTGACCTGCTCGACGAACTTTTCCAGCAGGTAGTAGTAGAGGCTTTCGAGGTTGGGCCGCAGCGTGCGCCAGTCGCTCTTGCCGTAGATGTTGATGTTGTAGCCCGCGCGCATGTACTCACCCTCGGCGACGATGACCACGAGGTCACGCCCATTCTCAAAGCGCACGCGCACGATGTTCCGATCGGGCTGACCGACGTTCATGCAGGAGACGGCCCCACCGCCGAACACACCCGAGTACATCGACAGCGCGTGGATGCCGTAGTAGACAAGCTCGTTCCCGCAGCAGGTCGTCACCAGGTGCACGTCGCCGAGCGCGCCGACGGCGACCTCCTCGCGCAGTGCGATGATGTCCGGGACGAAGCGCAGCGAGCTTGTCGACATGAACGGCGTGCCGGTCTCTCTGACGAGCGAAGCGATCTCGGCAGCACGCTTTGCCGTCATCGCCAGCGGCTTGTCGCAGAACGTCGGGATGCCCTGCTTGAGCGGATAGACGGCGTACTTGCAGTGCTCGCCCGAGCCGTCATCGACGATCACGACGGCGTCCATGCCCGCACAGCACTGCTCCGGCGTCGCGCAGACCTCGTCGATGGAGCACACCTCCGCCAGGCGCTCCGCCCATTCGATGTGCGGGTCCCATACCTTGACGACCTTGCAGCCATCCAGGCGCTTCTGCGATGCCGCAAAGGTCCACTGCCACTGCTTCGACTTCGCTTCATCGTAGCCGTTAAAGGTCGAGGCGAAGGCAGTGCCGTGGAAGGAGCCGGGGGTGCGCTCGACTTCAACGCCCCGGAATGACGGTCCGTACGTTGCGGCCGATACCAGCCCAATGTTGATCATGAGGTGAGTTCCTCTCTGTCTGGCTCTTCTCAGAAGGTCATCTCCGAGAGCCTGACTGGCCGGTTCTCCTCAAGCGACTTCTCAATCGCGAAGACAACGCGGTGGGTGCCAAAGGCGGCCTCGAAGTTCACGGAGCTGTCCTTACCCCCCTTCACGCACTCGACAAACTCGTCAACCTGCGGCGGATAGGGGTGGTCCAGCACATCGCCTGACTCGGCCTGTGCCGTCGGCACCTGCATCCACTCGCCCGGCCGCAGCCCCGCTATCTTCGTCGTCCACATGCGGTCATTCCAGAGAGTGCCGGCACTGCCGACGAGCTTGACGTTGAACACGTAGGGCTGGCGGCAGTCGATGCAGGAGACGCACTTCCCCGTCGTGCCGTCGGCGAACTTGATGATCGCCGTCGAGGTCGTATCATACTCGTACGCCTGCATGGCGGGGTCTGAGGACTTCGTCGAATAGGCAAACACCTCGTCGACCTCGCGGTTGGCGAAGTAGAGCAGGCCGTCGAGAGCGTGCACACCGGCGGTGAGCAACGCGCTGCCGCCCTTCTCCTTCTTGATGTTCCACTCGTACTGGCCGTACCACGGGCCGATGCCGTGGTAGTAGTCCACCTCGAAGTGGTGCACATCGCCGAGCAGGCCCTGCGCCATCGCCGACTTCACGAGCTGGTAATGCGGTATGAAGCGCAGCTCGAAGTAGACGGTGCTGAACACACCGGCGGCGTTGATTGCGTTGCGCATGGCCACGAGGCTGTCGTAGTCGAGCGCGAGCGGCTTCTCGATCATCACGTGCTTGCCGGCCTCCGCGGCCTTGATCGTCTGCTCCGGATGCAGCCAGTGCGGGGTGCAGATGTCGATGGCGTCGAGTGAGTTATCGGCGAGCATCTGGTCGAAGTCGTGATAGACCGTGGCGGCCGACCCGGTCATCTCGAGAACCTGGCTCTCGCTGAGGTCCTTGCTGGTGCAGACCGCTCCGACCTCACATCCGCTGTTGGCCTTGAAGGCCAGCATGTGGCCGCTGGCAGCCCAACCAAGTCCCACAACACCGATTCCGACCTTGTCCATTGTCCATACCTCCCGGTTGTGCCATCCGCGGGCGAACGACGGTGCGTGCCCCCGGCGGCAGACGTGTACTATTCTACGCCCTGGTAGCGCTTGAACTGGTCGAGCAGGTCGTCAGGCGGGTCGAACGGGAAGTCGACCGGCCTCGCCTCGATAGTGCTCATGTACCCGGCCAGAATCACGAGCCACTCGTCAAGGGACGCTTTGAGGTTCGTCGGCGCGATAGCTTTGTCATCCTCGAGCCAATCGAACATCGCGTTGGTCAGGCCGGCCTGCCCGAGCGGATCATCGTCACCGTACTGGTACTCCCCTGTCTCCACGGTACCATCGGGCAGTGAGCGCTCCCAGCCGAACATCCGCCAGTGGAGGAAGCCGTGGGTGCCGTAGACCGAGATGCGCTTATGCCCGTGCCTGGGCGCCTCCGGGGTGAAGATCGGCGCCCCTTCGCCGGCCTGCAAGGCCCCTCGCATTCCGTTCCTGAAGGTGATGAGCGACTCGGCGGTACGCGGGCTCGGGTGCGTGCCGTCGATGTCATCGTAACCCGAGGAGGCCCCGAAGACCGTCTGGACCTCCGGGTAGCCCGCGAAGGCGAACATCAGGTCCAGCACGTGAACGCCCTGGCCCGACATCGGCAGCACCGCGGAGGCATCCAGGAACCTGACATCGCCTATCTTGCCCTCCGCCACGTCATCGAGAAAAGCCACCACCTTCGGGTGGTGCCGGAGCTGATGGTTGACGGCGAACTTCGTCTCCGCCTCCGCGTCGAGCGTCCGCAGCCCCTTGTAGTCCTCCGCGCCGACGCAGACCGGCTTCTCAACGATGACGCCCGGCACTCCGGCCTCGGCCAGTCTCCGCATCAACTCGACGCGGATGTTGGGCCGCGTGACCATGTGGACGACGTCGGGCTTCTCCTTCTCCAGCATCTCATCCATGTCGGTGTAGCTGTTGGGGATACTCCACCTCTCGGCGTACTGGCTGAGGCGCTCCTCATTCATGTCGCAGCAGGCGACGGGAACACCACGGGTGATATGCTCATACGCGGCAGCGTGACCGTTCGAGCGTGGGCCGCAGCCCAGGAACGCGCATTTGAAGCTCATATTGCCCTCCCATGAGGCAACGTATGGCGTGGCGGTGTGTCCGGCCGGGTAGAGTTCATCGGCGGTGGTGGAGAACCCTTCCTGTGGAAGATGATTCAGGCGGAGGAGTGCCGCATCCAGCCTACGTGCCCATAGGCTGATACCCCGGTAGCGTCTGAACTCCTGATACGGGCACCGACAGCGGTGTCCGTTTCCTGCGCCTCGGAAGCCCTCGCCGGGCGGCGGGGGTCAGGTCTTCAGAATTCA
>DPJP01000193.1:0-194 GCA_003542955.1 Armatimonadota bacterium | reverse complement strand
AGACCTGACCCCAGCCGTTGTCGTTGGACCCCTGCGTGACCCGAAATCTCGAAATCTATCTCCCGCGCCATCCAGCAATTGACTCCCGCCAGCATAGGCGCTAATCGCGTCGAAGCCCGGCGAGGCCGGGAGCTCTGAACATGAGAATCTGAGAATTTGGAGAATTGCGCAGAGCCAACAGGCTCAGGGGCTCG
>DPJP01000077.1:10417-20309 GCA_003542955.1 Armatimonadota bacterium | reverse complement strand
AGTGGATGAACATCCCGAAGCGTGCTTCTTCCCACCAACGGAGGCGTTCCTTCACATCTGACATGGCTTGATTGCTCCTCCCGCCAGGCTGTGTGCACAGCGGCGGCCCGATGCCCCGGCCGTCCATGCAGGTGAGTGTAGATGATAGCCGTGACGCGGTCAATGCTCGCAGGGCATCAGGGCGAATCCGGCGAACATACGAGACCAGTCCCGGCATCTCAGGCGGCGGAGGTTGAACCATGCGACGTAGAATCACATGTGGCCGGGCAGTCGTCGGCGCCTGCGCGCTGGCGCTGACACTGTGCAACTGCGCGGTACTCGCGCAACCGAATGCAGCAGCGGAGGGGAAGCAGATGCGCTTCACCGTGGACCTGGACTTTGGCACTGATGTGGGGCAGAACCTCGGCTCACTCTTCGAGGCCAGGACGCCCGACGGGAAGTTGACCGTCGGCGCCGGTTTCATGGGCGTCTACAACACGCGCTTCCGCACCGACAGGCACACGGTGCACCTGTTCGTGCGCCCCAACGGCGCCGAACGGGCCGTGACACAGGAGCGCCTGCCGCGCCCNNCGAGTGAAGAGGCCGGAACCTACATGTTCGACCTGGATGGGAAGCTCTATGCCAGCAGCAAGGGCGCGGACGCCGCCATGCGGCCCTGGAACCAACAGACCGGCGCATGGGAGGACCCGCCGGAGGCCGTCTCAAGGCGGATGCGCGTCGGCAAGGGCATTCTGCTCATGGGCTCGACACAGGTAACCTATGAAGGCGAGGTCATCCTCGGGCCGCCTGAGCGTGGCTCCTACGGTGAGACGTACTACGCTAACGGCTACCTGTGCTATTACCACCAATTCGCGGGCACGGGGAGCGGCTACCGGCCCTACGAGTCCGACGATGCAGGCTTCAGCAGGCTGTACGCAGTGCCCTGGAGTCCCGCCGCCGGCGGGGTCGCGGACATGAGCAACGCGATCACGCTCACACTGCCACAGGTCGGGGAGACGACCTTCGCCTGGGGGCAGTTCGGCGACCAGGTCATGACAGGGTCGAACCTTGGCGGTTTCTACGTGCTCGACGGTGGGGAGTGGAAGACCCTCCGGTCGCCGCAGATAGGTGTGAGCTTCCAGATATACTCGATGCTCAACTACTACGACCGGGTGCTCATGGGGCAGTACCCGGCCGGGCGGCTGTTCGAGTACGACGGCAGGGAAATGCGCGAACTCGCCGATGCCCCGCCCGTCATGCCGGGCGTATCGCCCTCCGCTCGTGAACTGCAGACCACCGCCATCTACGGAGGCGACGTGTATGCCGGCGTGTGGCCCTGGGGTGAGGTCTGGCGCTACAACCCCGATGCCGAAACATGGACGTTCGTGGACCGCATGTTCACGCACCCGGAGCCAAGTACCACCACAGTCCACCCATACGAGAAGGAGTGCACCGCGCTCGAGATAGTCATCAACCAGTGGGGGCAGCGGGTGACAAGTCTGGTGCCACTTGGCGACCGGTTGATGGTCTCCACATCCGCGAAGGGCCCATGCCCATACGATGAGCGGCTCACCGTTCTGGGCAATGACCGGTGGAAGGAGTATGGCTCAGTCATCGCGTTGCGCGCGCCCGGGAATCTCAGCGTCCCGGTGGCCTATAGCGGAGCCCCGACGCGGCTGGAGTTCATCATCGGGGGCGGCAAGCTGCGTATCCTGCAGGATGGTAGCGAACTCGCCTCAACCGCGCTGGAGGGCGATCTGGCTGGCCTCGTTGCCGGCGCCGATGCGCTCTCGCCCGTCACCTGGGGCAGAGGCGTCTTCGGCGACTTCCGCGGCGCGACGGTCAGCGGGAGGGTGGGGTTCTAGGCGCGGTCGGGGGAGTGGGAGCGGGCATCCCGCAGACGCGGGGAACGGCCGCTTCCCTTGCGCGCTGGGCGGCCTGTCCAACTACCCGTGCCTGTCCACGAACTCCCGCGTGATCTCGATGAGCAGGTCGATGCGCGCATCCTCGGCCGCGCGCCCGAAATGCGCTACACGGATCGAGATGCTCTCGCCGTCGGCGTTGGTGCGCCCTCCATGGCCGACCATTACGTTGTGCTCCTGCAGGTAATGCGTGTGGAGGTCCTCCGCAAGCATGCCCTCCGGCAGAACGAACTCCGTCACGACCGGTGATGCGTAGCGCGGATCGGTGATCACGGTGAAGCCGAGCGCCTCGATGCCCTGCTTGAGCCGCAATCCTGCCGCCCGAAATCGCTCCTCGCGCCGCTTCAGGCCCTCCTCGCGGACGCGGTCGATCATCCAGTCGAGCGCGTAGAGCATGGTTGTGGGCCCGGTCGTCAGCCCCGGGTGCCAGTCTCCGCGGGCCTGCATCGACCACTCCCACATCATGAAGTCGAGTACGTAGGGCACGCGACGGTCCGGCATCGCGCGCATGTAGTCCCACGCGCGTGCGCCTACTGCCACAGGGGCGAGGCCCGGCGGCAGCTCGAGGCACTTCTGCGACGCCCCGGCCACAACGTCCGCGCCGGAGCCGTCCATGTCAATCACCACGCCGCCAACCGATGAGACCGCATCGACCAGCAGCAGGGCGTCGAACTCCCGCGCAATTTCGCCCATCGGGGCAAGCGGGGTGAGGACTGCCGTGGAGCTTTCGTTGTGAGTGACGTAGATGAACTCATGTCGGCGGCGCAGCATCTGCTCGCGCACGGACTCGGGCTCGATGGCTGTTCCGTGCTCAGCCTTCACACTGGTGTACGGGATGCCCAGGCAGCGGAGGTTGCGCTCCGCGTAATCGCCGAAGCCGCCGTTGTTGAGCACCAGCACGGTGTCATCGGGGGCGCAGAGGCTCGTGAGCATCATGTTGACCGCCGTCGTGCCGCTGCCGGTGGGTATCTGCACGCTCCCGTCGCTCATTCCGAAGAGGTACCTGGCCTTCTCGACCAGGGCTGTGTAGAACTCGGCGAAGTCACTCCCGTAGTGGGCGAAGACCGGCATCCCGCAGCGCCTGAGCACCTCATCGGGTGGATCAACCGGGCCGGGGATCATCAGCATCGGCTTGTTCATGGGTGGCGCCCTCCGCATACGTGCCTGGTGCTCTCTGCCCGCGACGGAAGCTTCGCTCAAGTTCGCGCAATGACCTTGGTGCGTGCGGCAGGGACGGCCGCCCCTGGCGTTGAACAGCAGTGACTGACGGAGCGAACTCGCCGTGAGGAGGACCTGCATGCGGAGTCTCGGGGCGCTGCTAAGTCTGTGCGTTCTGGCGCTGTCGCTGCCGTGCGCGGCGGTCGTGCTTGTCACCGACGGCCAACCTGCGGCCACAATCATCATCCCGGCGGATGCCTCGGAGACGGTTCGCTACGCAGCCGATGAGTTGACCCGCTACATCGAGCAGATCAGCGGCGCACGGTTGCCCGTGGTGACTGAGGGCGACCAGGTCGCCGGCGTGCCTATCCATGTGGGGCCGGTGGCGACGGAGCGCCGCGAGGGGGTCGTCATCAGTGTGGCGGACGATGGTGTCCACATCGGCGGTGATGGCGACCGCGGCACGCTGTTCGCGGTCTACCGCTTCCTGGAGAATGCTCTCGGCTGCCGATGGCTGGCTGTCGGTGAGGAGTACATCCCGGAGGCCGCCACGATCGATCTCCAGCCGATGGAGATTGCCACCGCCCCTGTCTTCGACATGCGCGTGTTCAACGCCAGGCGTGAGGACCTGCGCACCTGGGGCGCGAAGATGGGCTTCAACGGCTTCTATACCGCCGAGGATGTCGGCACGGCCGGGAACAGCTACTACCTGCCGCAGGCCGTGCCGATGTGCCATGCCTACCATCTGCTGATCCCCGCCGAGAAGTACTTCGCAACGCGCCCGGAATGGTTCCCATTACTGCAGGGAGCGCGGCAGCCCGGGGCACTACACGGGAAGCAACTCTGCGTCACGGCCGAGGGCCTCGCCGACGAGTTCGCCAAGAACGTGATCGGGCTGTTCGACGAGGACCCGAATCTGCGGGTGGTATCGATCTCGCCTAACGACGGCTATGGCTGGTGCGAGTGTGAGGCTTGCCAGGCGCTCGATGAGAAGCTGTGCGGCTCGCGGACGACCAGGCAGGGCCTGGCGGGGGAGAAGCCCTTTGTCGGTGACCGCGTGTTCTGGTTCGCCAGCCAGGTAGCGGAGCGGGTAGGGAAGGTCTATCCCGACAGGCTGCTGCTGGTGCTCTCGTACATCAACTACGCCGAGCCGCCGGATACCGTCGTGCCCGCGCCGAACGTGATCCCGTGGCTGTGCCATTACGCTCCGGCCGACTACTCGCGACCGATCGCCGATTCGACCTCCGAACCCAATGCGCAGTTCAATGACCTGCTGGTGCGCTGGGCGGCACGGGCCCCACACCTGCTCTTCTACTCGTATGTGAGCAAGAGCATGTGGTGGCGGCTGCCCCGGCCGGTGTGGCACAGCTTCGCGGCTGATGTGAAGTACCTGAATGGCCTCGGCATCCGCCGCTACTACTGCCAGAGCACGCTGTCAGACTGGCCTGAGGCCGGTCCGCTGTATTACGTTGTGGGCAAGCTGCTCTGGGACCCCTCGCAGGACCCCGACGCGATCATCGCCGACTGGACCTCGCACATGTATGGGCCTGCCTCCGAGCAGATGGCGGCCTTCTACGCTGCCCTGGAGCACTCGATCAAAGTGTCGGGGCAGTCGTTCTCTGACAGCCCGCCGCGCCACGTCCCGGGCCTGTATAGCCACGAGGACCTTGCTCTCGCACGGGGCCACATTGATGCAGCCCTCGAAGCAGCCGCGGGCGATGAGGTCGCGCTCAGGCGCGTCGGGAGGGTCGAGGAGACGTTCCGTTACGGGGAGCACATGATCGCCGCGCTCGAGGCCGCGCATGAGTTCAGCATTGCCCCAACGGTGGACCTGATCGACACCATCGATGAGCACAGTCAGGCTGCGCTGGAGATATACCCCTACGAGTATTCCCGGCGTTTCTTCCAGGGCATCATGACGCAGAGAAAGCTCGGCGTGGTGAGTACCGGCTTCGGCGAGGAAGAGCAGAAGGGCGGGCGGACGTGCTGGAACTCGGATGAGACCGGCCCCGGCGACAATCGCGCCGGCTGGGCCACCTTCTACGTCGAGACACCGGACACGACTCGCCCGCTCCGCGTTGAGATGGATGTCTGGGGGACGTCCGAGCTTGAGCAGATCGTCATCAACACGGACGGACAGCGGAAGGGCTACTCGGAGGGCGGCGTCTGGAACCCCGTCCGCCCGCGAGAGCCGCTCTCGGGCAGCGAGCAGTGGGACACGCTCGTCTTCGACATTGCGCCGGAGCNNCTGCTGGCCCCGGCGCTGAAGGTGCAGGCGATCGGCCTCGGCGGCGGCGACTCGCAGATATGGGTCTCCGCGGTTCGCTCCGGACAGCCCGTCGGGGGTGATGACGCGGAGTAGAGGAATGTCCGACCAACGCAGGACAGCCGGACACTGGAGTCGAATAGCCCGCGCGTACGCACGGCCGTTGTCGGCCGTGACACAGAGATGCCCACACAGAAAGGCGTGGAGTTGAGATGAAGCTTGGCGCGAATTCAGTGCTCTTCGGCGGTCACGACATGGAGACCGCTTTCAAGTACCTGGCCATGGCGGGGGACGATGGCATCGAGTTGTCGGCCATCGATGGGATGAGCGAACACCTGGTGCTGGACCGCTGGCAGGAGATTGCCCCGGAGATCAAGCGGCTGCAGGCGGAGTATGGCCTCGAACTGCTGGCCATGGAGCAGCCCTCGCGCGACCCTGAGCGCATGGAGCTGGCCTTCCAGGCGGCCGCGGAGATCGGCATCCCGATCATCAACTGCGGCCCTGGCGGCAAGACCGACGACGAGCAGAGCCTCCAGGAGACAATAGACAGCCTGGGCGCCCTGTCGGACCGTGCCGGCACCTTTGGCCTCACGCTCTGCGTCAAGGCCCATGTGGGCGCGTGCATCTACAATACGCCCACCACGCTGCGGGCCATGGAGGCCATTTCATCGCCTTCGTTCGGCATCGACATGGACCCGAGCCACATCCACCGCGCGGGCGAGAACCCGGTCGAGGCCATCGCGGCGGTGATCTCGCGCGTGAAGCATGTCCACATCCGCGACTGCAAGGGCACCCAGCAGAACCCCGGCACTCCGGAGATGCAGGCCAACGGCCGCGGCGACATCGACCTGGTCGGCTACCTGCGCGTGCTGCATGAGAACGGCTACACGGGGCCGGTGAACCTCGAGATCATCGGGGCGAAAGCCTATACCGTGGAGCAGTGCTGCGTCATCGCCGCGGAGAGCCGCGGGCACATGCAGGCTTGCCTGCAGGCCTGCGGGGCGAGGTAGCGGCGGGTGTCGTGGGTCACATATTCGCTTGTTCAGTGTTCCCCGCCATCCCAGATATCACGCCAAGCTGGAAGCATCGGCGGACGGTGAAGAACGAAGATGTGACCCCGCCCGTTACCTGCAGCAGCCCGTGAACAACCGGGGTCGGGGCTCTGATCCTTTGATCTCCAGGTGCCGAATGAGAGTCCATCGGCAGCGTTGGGAGATCAAACGGTCAGAGCCCCGACTCTCTCTCCGGCTCCGACCCCATGTGTCCTATCCCTGCAACTCCATCCGACACACCATGTAGATGGGTACCTCGGGCACGGTGAACCAGCAGGCGCCGTCGCGGACCTCGTACTGTGGCGAGAAGGGCTCCATCTCCGGGGCGAGGCAGGTGACACGTGCCACGGAGGCGCCAGCAGGCAACGGGGCGCGGACATGCACATCCGTCTGCGACTTCGGCTTGCGCGGCCCCGGCTCGATCGGGATGTCGTAGTTGAGCAGGTGGACGACCACCTCGGCGTCATCGGCGTAGCATGATGAACGCATCAGCGGGCGGGTGGCGCGGCCCGGCGCGACCACGAGGCGCGTATCGCCGCCCTGACGGTCACTTCCCGTGGTCAGCATCGCCAGAAGCTCCGTCTGCGTCGGCATGACGCTCGTGTGCAGCACTGTCCCCCTGCCAAACTGCCCGGTTGCCTCCGTCTGCGGCAGCCAGTCGAGAGCGGCTCGGGGCTGCATCAGCTCGTCGTGAGTGGCGAACTCGCCGACGATGATTGCCATGCCACCGCCCTCGACGAACTCATGCACGACCTGCAGATGCTCATCGGAGAAGAACGCCATATCCGGCAGGATCAGGAAGTCGTAGGTCGAGAGCGCACCGGGCTCGAGGCCGGTCTCGGAAAACAGGTCGCATGGGATCTGCAGCTCGCCGAGACGCTGGAATACGCGTCGCGCGGCTTGCGTGTGGTTCGCATTGACGCCCTCGATGGAGTAGAAGTCGCGCATCGGGAAGAATGTCATCGCCACGCGCGCGGTGGATGTCTTCCCCGCGTAGATGTCGGGATGGTCCAGGAGAAAGCGGATATAGGGCGCCTGGATGTCACGGCTGTTGGGGCGCACACCGTTATAGGCGCCGGAGCCGAATGCCGCAGGCTCGGCCAGGCACAGCTTCTTCGACTCGTTGGTCCTGCCCAGCTTGAGCAGCATCGGCCGGATGTCGCCGGGGATGTCGCGCCCGTAGACGTAATCGAGGATGTTGTCGTGGATCTCGGAGTGGTAGACATTCCCGATGACGCGGGTGACGCTGCAGCCGGCGCCCTCGAGGCCGGCTCCCCCCTCGGCCATGTAGTAGTCGGCATGGCCACTCAGGTACTCGGCGATGTGTGTCGGCCCGCCGAGGTTTGGGAAGAGCAGGAAGTCCGGGTTGGCCTCGCGCCCGCCCGCCCGCATCGCCTCGACATGCTCGGCCAGCGTCACGCGCCAGAAGCGCTGCGCCTCAACCCACGCGATGCCCCCGCGCTCCCTCGGCAGCTCGATGTCATCGACGCTCTCCACGCCGAGGAGCTGCCGCATTTGCCCGGCGGCGAACCTCTGGCTCAGGTATGCCCTGAATGCCGCCTGGGCCTGTGACGAGTAGTCATTGATGGCGCTGGTGTTGTCTGGGAACGCCCCATCGTAGCCCGCCTCCGCGACGAGCCGGTGCACATCCATCAACCAGTTGCGCCAATCTGGGTGCGTGATCGCCGCCACGTAGCGGTCCAGACCGGCGTAGTAGGCGGGCTTCTCCTCCTTGCCAAACGTGTGGCGCGAGCCGTCGGCTCGCAGCGCAATCCACTCGGCCGGGTCGCTCTGTGGCTTCGCGCCAAGACCGAACTGCGCATACTCATCCCAGTGGTCGATGAAGTCGAACAGGCCCTCGCGCGTATCCGGGTTCCCCGCGAAGGTGATCGCCGACGTGTATGGCATCACCATCCGCGCGCCGGCGGCATGCAGGGCCTGGTTCATCCGCTGCAGTGTCGCGATGCGCTCGGCGACCTCAGCGCCAGTGAGCCTGCGGGTGTCCTCGCGGTTGCGGCCGTGCGCCTGGTTTTCGCCGCCTACCGCCTGGATCGGCCCGTACAGGTGCGTCATCGGGACATCCTTGCCGAAGTGGAGCAGTTGCGGCGGCAGCTCGGCAATCCACGTGATGTAGTCCGGGTTGTCCAGGTGGTTGGGTCCATAGTCGATGAGGTAGTACACAGGTGGTACGGTTGGCTCGCGGGTGGCCAGGGCCGGCGCGACCAGCAGCGCCGTCAAGAGCAGTGCTGCCGAGAGTGTGCGGATCATTGCGCTCCCCCCATCCGGACGCTGAGGTCGTCGATGTAGAGCACCGACTCGAGGGCGTTGCCCGTGGTGTGCTGGAGCTGGATGACGACATTGCCGGTGGGGCCGTCGATGCGCTTGTTCTCATCCCCGCCGGCTATGCTGGTGGTCGCGTTCTGGAAATCGGCGACAACGGCTTTCCAGCCCGTCCAGTCGATGACGCCGACGCTGCAGTAGTGGTGCTCCTGGCTCTCGTCGCGGACACGGACGATGATTTTGCGGCCCGAGCCGTCGCCATAGAGGAAGAAGCGCACCTGCCGCACGCCCTCCATCGGCAGTGGCTTGGTGAAGAGCTTCAGTTCCTGGGAGCGCTCTTCGTCGTTCTCGGGGAAGCGCATCTGCACGCGCAGTGAGTTGCCCCCGCCGAATGACTGCTCACCCGAGAGCCCGACATCATACGCCGGTAACTCGGCGTGCTCCGGCACCGGCTTGGACCACTGGATCGTGGTGAACGGGTTCTCGGTCTCGAAGTCACACAGCGGCGTCCAGTCGGTCTCGATGCCGACACGCCGTGCGATGGCGGCTATTCCGTCTGCGGCCTTGAGGCTCGGGGCCACCAGACCGGGCAGTTCTGGGCCAAGCCAGACCTTCGCGTCATCGATGGTCCAGTCGGGGTTCTGCGGCTTGAGCAGCGATATCTTGATGAGCGAGCCTTCGGGCGCAGTGGTTCTGAGCCGGAACATGAGCGCCTCCGGCTCGTTGAAGTCGCTCTCCAGGCTCGCGAGCTCGTTCCCATCCGCATCGGAGACGATGAGCCAGCCGGCCTCTTTCGGGCTGAAGGCGTGGCAGAACACCGTCCCAGCGCCCATGCCCGGCGGCACCCACGCATAGAGCGCGTCGAAGCCCCTGACGGTATTGAGAGGAGCATCCGGCGTCGCGACATACCAGTGTGTACCGCTCGCCGGGGTGGGCAGAGCGTAGTTGTTGCCCGGCTGGAGCATCAGCAGCACCGGGTCATCGCCCGGCGGCGTCAGGCGGAGGGACTGCCCGAGCTTGCCATCGGCGCATTCGATCAGGTCGCCCTGCAGCGAGATGATGCTGTAGGTGGGCTGGTCCTTGTAGGTATAGTCGCTGTGGACGGCGCCGTAAGAGCGTGACTCGATATCGACAGGCACCCCGCCCGAGACGATCATCCAGGTGGTATACCTGACGATCAGGGGTGACTGGGCGAGTGTGGGCAGAGTGGCACAGGCGAGTAGAAGCGGCAGGGC
>DPJP01000077.1:0-10407 GCA_003542955.1 Armatimonadota bacterium | reverse complement strand
GGGTCCTCCGGGCTCGGCGTCGGTGCGATTAGCACGGTAATCATACCACGAGCGAGTGGCGCGGGCAAACGGATGGGTGCCGAGCGCCTACAGCGTTTTCACAGGGCCCAGTTCGTACTCCGGACGCCGCGGCATCTGGATGGCGGCATGGCAGTAGAACGGGTAGACGCTCCACTCGACGCAGGCGAGGATATCGGGCCTGCCGTCGCCGTCGATGTCGGCGACCGCGGGGTGCGGCCCGTGCGTGGTCACCTTGATCGGCTCCCCGAAGCAGCACAGTGTCACAGGTGGCTCGAAAACCGGCTCCGTCGGCGTTCCGCAGTTGCGCAGCAGGTAGATGCTCCCCTTCTCCGGCTCCGTGCCCGAACAGCTGTAGATGACATCGAGCAGCCCATCGCCATCCCAGTCGACACAGCGGAACGACTCCGTCCAGTGGCTCGCGCGCTCGACGACGCTGTCATCGATCAGCCGGCCATCGACCAGTGTGAGCGGGCGCTCCTTGCGCAGACGTAGGGCGCCCTCGCCATCGCGGTACTGCACGAACAGCGTGAGCTTCCGCGTGTGGCCGTCGTGGGTGATCATGTCCATGAGACCGTCACCGTTGAGATCGCCAAAGCCTGGGCCCGTGCGCCAGTAGAAGGGTTGGTCTTCCTCGTATGGGTACGGGTGCTGCGGAAGGTCCCTGTCGGCGGCGAGTTCGGCGCTGCGGCGGAGCTTCTCCTGGCTCTCCTCATACCCGTCGCAGATGATCTGCTGTCGCGAGCCGAAGGCAGGCTGCTCGCGGGTGCCGATGTTCCGGTACCAGTAGATGCGGTTGGTCTCATTGGCGAACACCAGGTCCGGCAGGCCGTCGCCATCCCAGTCGACGAAGGCGGGATAGGGGTAGCCCATGTTGTGCCAGTGTTTCCCGCCGAGGATGTCATCGCGCAGTAAGCGGATCGGCTCGCCATCGGCCTGGATCTGCCGGGCCTCGGCGAACGCCGCGTGGTCGGTGGCGCCTTTGTTGATGACCACACGCGGCCAGCCGTAGCCTCCGCCCACCACCAGGTCCCAGTCACCGTCGCCATCGAAGTCACAGGCGCAGGGCCAGGCCTGGTCGCTCAGTGACATCACGGCCGAGAGCGACCGCGCTTCACCGAAGTGCCGGAACCGCGGCTGCTGTGTATCTGCGAGGGTCTGCTCGTAGAACGACACGCGCTGGTAGACGTCATGCTGCACCAGGATCCCACGGTGGGGGCCCTCATTGACCGCCGCAAGCCGGGAACACCAGTACGCATCGATATCGGGCAGGGGCACCGGTTCGCCAAAGCGCGGGGAAGTGCCGCCGAGGTTCGGCTGCCACACGACATACTTCGCGCGCGGTTCGGGCTCGGGGCCGTCGGCGAGCGACACCGCATCCAGCCGACCGTCACCATCGATATCGAGGAAGCAGACGTCCTCGCCCACCGGCAGTTGCACGGGGTCTGCCAGTTCCATCGGCCACCCGTTGGGATTGGTGTTGCGCAGGTACTGCTTCCCAATGACGAGATCGATTGCGCCATCGCCATCGACGTCCACCGCCCGGCATGGTTCCCATGCGCTGGTATGGCGCTTTGGTGCCGCGGCCTGCTCGAACACCGGCATGCCGCCGGCGTCCCGCCTGCCGGTGTGCAGGTACACATACACATGTTCGTCACCGGCGGGGCAGTAGATGAGGTCGGGGAGACCATCGCCGTTGAGGTCGGCCACCTCGGCCGACATGTATGTCTGGTGAGGGTGCATGAACGTCTCCGGCGCGCCGGGCTCGACATAGCGCAGCCTGAAGAGGTCGCCGAACTCGAACTGCTCGCCGTCACCAACGCGGGGGTAGCAGACGATGCCGCTCCACGGCCATCCAGGGCGGTAGGCGTAGTTCCAGCATCCGACGAGGTCAGGATTTCCGTCGCCCGTGAGGTCGGCGAGCCCGGAGAGCGTGCAGAGCGAGATCGGCCGCGGGACGCCCGCGTTGTAGCGCAGCAGGTCACCGGTCCCGATCATCGGAGTGTACTCAGCGGGCTGCAGCGGCGGCCGGGTGGCGGCGGTACGGAAGCGTATCTCATAGTCGCGGTGGGAGGCGTCCCCGATCACCCACTCGACCCGGCCGGTATCGCCATACGCGAAGTCCTCTGTCAGCGCGTGGGGAATGGCCTCGCCGGTCCTGGCGTCGATGACTGCAATCGAGTTCGGGTCGAGTACGCCGTCGATGCCGGCCTCGGTGATGGCTGCGGCGAAGTCGACGACCGGGTCCATCGGCACATTCGGGCATGGCAAGTTCGATGTCACCCGCAACGGGATGGCATACTCCCGGCCAGCCGGCTGTGCGCACACTCGCCCAGTGCAGACGAGCACGAGCGCTGCGCACAGCGTCAGCGTGATGAGTCCAGGCACGTGTACGCCCCTCTCGGCACGGATAGTGGTCTACGTCAGCTTGCTGCGCACATGCCCATCGAGACCGGCGCCAATCGGCGTGTTGGGCACCTTCAGCCCCGCGAGCCGAAGCGGAGACAGGTCGTAGATGCGGTGACACAGGAACGAGTTGGAGATTGCCTCATCGGCCAGTCCCTCGCTGACGGGCACCTCCTCGAATGACACCGGTACGCCCAGGATGTCGGCGATGATCTCGTAGTACTTGCGCGACTCGACGATGTCCGGCCCTACGCTGCAGTAGATGCCGCGGTTGGCGAGTTCATTCCCGCGCGCGCTGAGTATCAGTTCGGCCAGGTCGCGGACGAAGATCGGTTGCTGCAGAAAGGAGCCGCCGCCGATGAGCTTCAACGGCTCCCCCGCGCGCATCCTGGTGATCAGGTCACGGTCGCGGGCATGCAGCGGCAGACAGCCTAGCTCCGAGCCGGGGCCATAGATGTGACAGGGCCGGAACACCGTCCACATCATGTCGCCGACGTCGGCGCCGAGCAACACTTCCTCGCAGCGGCGCTTGTTGGCGCCGTAGCTGTCATCGGTGAGGAAGAACGGGTTTTCGAACGGCTGCGGGAAGCACCGCTTCGGTGGATCGAAGACGAAGTCGGTGGAGATGAACACCAGGTGGGCGACGCGGGGGGCGAGCACCTCGACATCCTGCCTGGCGTCGTCCGCCTCGTAACCGATGCAGTCGACGGCGAAATCCCACTCGATGCCGCGCTCGGCTATCGCCGTGGCGAACGCCTGCCTGTCCTTGCGGTCGCACGTGATTGCTTGCACGCCCTCGGGGAGCGGCTTCTCCCCGCGCGTGACGATCCAGACGCGATGCCCGTACGCGACTGCCGTGCGCGCCACCGCCCCGCTGACGAAGCCGCTGCCGCCGATGATGAGGATGTTGAGTTGTCCTCCTGCCATACTGCCCACCGCCTCAGAATCTGGTTGCCGACGTGTGTCGTGCCCAGTTCGGCGTCGGCCAGAGGGAATCCTGTTCGCGGGGAAGAGCCGCCTTCAGTGCCCCTCGGGACCCACCACGAAGTCCACCGTGCCCTCCGGCTCGAAGCCGAGGTCATTGGTCACCACGAAGCCGTCGAACAGCACCTTGACGCTTTCGGGTGCTCTGAGCGTCAACACATGCTCGCCCGCCGGGGCGCCGAAGGCGAGCGGAGCATCAGGCGTGGCAATGCTGGGGCGGAAGCAGTTCCACACCGGCGTGTTGAGCACCGGGCCGCCATGCCCGACGCAGATGTAGTCGAAGTGGATGCCCTGCGAGCCGAGTGACTGCCCGTCGAGCAGAAGCTCAATCGGCGCGCTCCGGACGCCATCCAGGCTCTGCACATTGCCCCACAGCACGAACTGCCCATCCGCCGGCATCGTGAACGCGAGTTCCGCGCTGCGCTTGTCGGTAGTGTTCCACGTTTGACTGACCTCCGCGAACAGGCGCGGATCCAGTGCGCTGGTCGTCGCCTGCGCCTCCTGTGACGGCGCGCTCTCATTGCCGCTGCGGTCGACGGCAGTCACGCGGTAGTAGTAGACCGTGCCGGCCTTCAGGCCCCAGTCGATATACTCGGGTCGCGCCGGGGAGGCGATCAGGCACTCCTGTGCCGCATCGAACCCGGTCTCCGTGCACGCGTAGACGTTGTAGTGAGAGAAACGCTCATCAGCAGTGGCATCCCACTTCAGACGCACCGCATACGAGCCCTCCGGCACCGCCTCGAGGCCCGTGATGGCGTCCGGGGGCGTCTCGTCCAGACCCCCGAGCCCCGTGGGCGTGTAGCCGGGATCGGTGGCAAGGCAGATTCGGTCCACAGTGATACCAGGCCCCGAGGGCGTCAATCGCACCTCTATGCTCCCCTCGCCGGCAGCCACCTTCACATCCGCACTCAGCCACGCCCACCCGATGTCCTTGACGCGAACCGGGCGAGCCTGCGCTCCATCGATGGACACCTGGATATCCGCCGGGCGCTGGGCTCTCGCCCTGACCCACAGCCGCGCGGCCGGGCGTCCACGTGGCCTTTCCACTGACAGAACCAGCGGTCCGGATGTCCGCAGGTTGCCGAGCGCGACGCCGTAAAGCCCTGCCGCGGTCGGGTCGAAGACCTCCTCTGCCGTGGCCGTGTAGTCCCCGCTCTCAGCCTCCACGTACTGGTTCTGATGGACACCCTCCGTGGCGGTGAGAATCACCTCCGCGGATGGGAGGCTCTCGAGGCCGCTATGCTCGATGGCGCTCACGCGCGCATAGAGGGGCTCTCCTCGGACCCCGGTGAGAGTCTGCGGCGTGGTGAGGTAGTCCGTGGCACTCACCGGTTCGGGTGTCAGCAGTCGTCCCGGCTCACCACTTGCGGTGGAGGTGTAGACAAGATAGCCCCGTGTCTCTGTGTGGAACTCGCCCGGCTGCCAGGAGAGCCTTACGCCCGCATCAGTCACCTCGGTGGTGACCGCCTGAGGGGCATCAGGCTGCCGCATCACCAGGAAGTAGAACTCGATGTCGCCGAGCATGCTCGATGCATAACCGAGCTTCGTGCCGTCGTGACTCATCTCCGGATGAGCCTCCGACCAGTAGGTCGAGTGCTTGAGCTGGGAGTTGTGCGCGCCCAACCGCTGTACCGTCGGGCTGCCGAATGCCACCACGCGGACGAGATACCGGCCGCTGCTGGTGCAGTACCACTGGTCTGAGGTCTCCCAGGTCTGGTGGTTGGAGCTCTCCGGCGAGATCACCCGCACCTCGTTCGTCTGCTTGTTGCGGATATGGCATGCACCCATCCCGGCAAGCCAGACACCGTCGGGGCTGTGGGCCCGGTGGCCGTAGGTGGTGTCGCAGATCTTGTGGACCACGTTGTCGGTGGTGATCNNATCATGTACTGCCCGGCGGGCTTCTGCCCCTCCCACTCGAACTCGATCGAGTAGTCGGGGGCCTTCGTGAACCACGTCTGGTGCGCCCAGCCCCCCGGCGTGAGCATCAGGCCGTCGCGACCGTCCTTGTTCATCACCCACAACCTGGAGATGTGCCCGCCCTCATCGTCTATGAGCAACTCCTGCACCAGGAGCTTCTCCCCGTCCTGGCTCATCGGCCATAGACCGATGTCGCCTTCGAAACGTCGCTTCAGCTCGACTTCTCCGGTGAGCACGTTGCCGGTGGCGAGGTCCCACAGGTCGGTCTTCTGGTGTCCGCGATACTGCCGGTGCCAGAGCCTGGTGGGGTCCTGCCTGTCCCAGATCGCGCTGGACGCATAGAACGGGAGACGGCTCCACTCCGACGCATCGGCCGGCATCAGTACACTGCCCTTGCCGAGTTGCCCCGTGTTGAACGAGAGCAGGCTGCCGTCGGCGTTCCAGGGAGTCATCTCCATGTAGAAGTGCCGCGTGCCGGCGCGTGCCGAGCGTGAGACACACCATATCTGTGCCCCGGTGCCGGAGTCGCGGAAGATCACGCGATCCGTCTGGTACGAGCCGTCGGCGCTGCGCAGCAGGGCATAGGGCTTGAACGCGGTGCGCTCGGCGAGGGCTTGCAGACTGTGGTACGGGTGCGGTGTCGGCAGTGCCGCCAGCCTGCCGGTGACATCGTTGAGGCGCCGGACGACCACATCGTCGACGAGGATTGTGCCCCGCTGCTTGATCAACTGCCACCCGAGCATGATACCGTCGACGCCCTCGTCGGGGATCGCCGCCTCGATGCGCACCCGCTGCCAGTCGTCTGTTGCCGGCATCGACTGACTGCGCTTCTCGCCGTGTTCGCCGATCAAGGTGTAACGCATCGAGTACTCCCGGTCACATTTGATCATCGCCGACAGCTCGTAGGTCGAGCCCGCCTGCACGGGGAGCCGGTCGACATAGAGCACCGGGAACCACTGGTTGTCGTCGGTCTTCTCAAGCCTGGCGGCGAAGCTGCCGGAGGCCACATCGGCGTCAGTAACGGTGCAGATGCCCTGGCCCTCCGTGGCGTGATAGGCGAAAAGCCAGCCGTTGGGCGGCCTCGTGCCCTCGGGAATCCCCTCCTCCAGCCCGGCGTTGGGAGCCAGATTGGGGTCGACAAGGATGAGATTGCCCCAGCAGGCCTGGTTGTGGAAGCTGTCGGTCTCGTTGACCGGCCACATGGAGTGACGATAGCCTGTCGCCGCACAGCCGACCTTGATCTTCCACACCCACCCTCGCGGCGGGGCCGTCTGGGCGCCCAGCGCGCTCCATGGAATGCGTGCCTCCGCGGTCCACCCGCCCTCCGCGCGGCGCGTGGTAACCGTCCACTCCCCGTCCCAGGCCATCGTCTGGTCGGGCGCGATCCCAGGGGCATGCCGGGCATCCATCTGGTTGCCGAGCGCGTTGAAGGCCAGATGATAGTAGGAGTCATCGGTGAATGCAGTCCCGACGAACAGCTCAATCGAGTCATCATTCCAGGTCTTGCCGTCGCGTTCTCGGACCTGTGCCGTCGGCGGCTTGCCGGGGGCCGTGGNNGACGGCCACATAGAGCGCATCTGCATCCATGAGGAAGCGGACGCGCGTGTCGTTCGCGGCCGGCTCATTCGACGCACCGATGGTGAACAGACGCAGCGGTGCCGATGCCGCCTGCCAGCAGGCGTCGGATGGCTCCCCATCGATGAGTGGCGCTACGTCTGTCAGAGCAACAACGTGCTCGTTCGGTTGCGGGAATGCCGCGGTTGCGGCAGTCAGTGCCAGCAGAAGCAGGCCGATGCGCATTGTGGCGCCTCCGGGCGGGGATGGAGCCTGTACCAGAGAGTCATTCGACTTCCTGGAGGCTGGAACCTTGGCGTCGCCCTGTGATCAAAGCCACACGATCCGGTGGCAAATGCCCTGCCGGTGGGTGTATAATCCGCGGGCGGAGCAGCGCGCTCCCAGGGACACCCCGTAGTGTCGGTTGTCATCTGTCTCCGACACGTGAGAGTGGCCTCGAATGTCACAGGGCCGACGACTGCGGCAGGGCACCTCCCGAACCGAGTCCCCCCGAGCCATGTCGCCCATTGGAGAAGAGATTCACGTGCTGCGCAACATGCGTCGCGCTCTGTTCGGAGAACCACTCCCCACCCACCGGCAGTCCCACGAGCGATTATCCAATCTCGCCGCTCTGGCCGTCTTCGCGTCCGATGGTCTCTCCTCGGTGGCATACGCCACGGAGGAGATACTGCTCATTCTCGTGCTGGCCGGGCCTGAGGCCCTCAGGATGTCGGTCCCCGTCGCCCTCGCCATCGTGGCGCTNNCGATTGTGGCGACCTCCTACAGGCAGGTGGTGCAGGCGTACCCCTCCGGCGGCGGCGCCTACGCCGTGGCGTTCGAGAACCTCGGCAGGCTTCCGGGACTGGTTGCCGCGTCGGCACTGATGATCGACTACGCGCTGACGGTGGCGGTATCGGTCGCGTCCGGGGTGGCAGCGATCACCTCCGCGTTCCCTGATCTGTACGGGTATCGCGTGGCTATTGGGGTGCTCTGCATTGCTGTCGTGGCTTGGGCGAACCTGCGCGGCGCACGGGAGTCGGCGCGGGTCTTCATGGTGCCCACATACGGCTTCGTCGGACTTCTCCTGCTCACGATTGTGGTCGGGCTGTTCCGCCAGGCACGCGGCATGGGGCCCGTGATGGAGCTGCCCACGCAGTCGGATATCGCTGTAACCCAGGCGTTCACGATGTTCCTGGTGTTGCGCGCGTTCGCCTCCGGGTGTGCGGCGCTGACAGGGCTGGAGGCCGTCAGCAACGGAGTGCAGGCCTTCAAGGAGCCCGTCGCGCGCAACGCGTCGAGGGTGATGACGTGGCTTGCTGTGCTGCTCGGGGTGCTCTTCCTGGGTATCACCGTGCTCGTGAGCCACCTGCATGTGGTGCCGCTGCACCACGAGACCGTGGTCTCACAGATCACTCGCGCGACGTTCGGGCGGGCTCCGCTCTACTACGGTGTGCAGTTCTTCACAGCAGTCATCCTGATTCTGGCCGCGAACACCAGCTTCAACGGCTTCCCGCGGCTGGCGAGTGTTGTGGCCGCGGATGGCTACCTGCCGCGGCAGTTGACGATGCTCGGTGACAGACTGGTTTTCGCGAACGGGATTGTGCTGCTGGGGGCGGTCTCGGCGATCCTGCTTGCGGGGTTCGGGGGCCAGACACACCGACTGATCCCGCTCTACGCCGTCGGTGTGTTCGTCAGCTTCACTCTCGCCCAGGCCGGCCTCGTAGTCCACTGGCGCAAGCTCAGGGAAACCCAGGCCGACTGGAAGCGGCGTGCCGCGATCAACGGGTGCGGGGCGGTCGTGACGGCAGTCGTCGCCCTCGTGATCGCCGCCACCAAGTTCACACACGGGGCCTGGATTGTCCTCATCGTCATGCCGGCCTTGATCCACATGATGCTGCGCATCCGTCGGCACTACCATGCGGTCGACGCGCACCTGAGCCTGGAGGGGATCGAGCCGCCGCCGCCCGTGCGGAACCTGGTTATCGTGCTCGTGGGCAGTGTCCATCGCGGAATGCTGAAGGCGGTGAGGTATGCGGCCTCGCTGGCCGCGGATGAGGATGCCGTGCGCGCGGTTCACATAGAGACCGAATCTGATCGGCCGCGCCGCTCGCTGACCGAGGCCTGGGACCGGTTCGGGCTGGGCATTCGGCTCGTGGTGCTCAAGACCGACTACCGGAACCTCTACGAGCCGCTGGAGGACTACATCCGCGAGGTGCTTGCCGATGGCGTGTACGATTGCGTGACACTGGTGCTGCCGGAGTTCGTGGTTCACAGGTGGTGGGAGCAGATACTCCACAACCAGACTGCGCTTCGCCTGCATGTGGCCTTCCACAACACCCCCGGGGTGGTCATCGCCAACTTCCGCTACTACCTCTGACCCAGAGATCAGTCTCGAACCCGCACACGGCAGGAGTGCATGATCGACTGTCGAAGAAGGAGTCGATGGAGGGGGGCAGAGGGTTCTCCGAGCAGTGNNGCATGAGCCGCTCTGCCGTCGGCGCCGGGGGGGCGGTGGCCGGGCATGGTCCGGTGGTCACACGCGGTGAACGGAGGCCGATCATGACTCAGCATGACGTCCCCGGCGGGAGCGAACTCGTTCGCACCGGGGTTTCCGGCCTGGATGAGGTCCTCTGTGGGGGCCTGCTGCCGGGGGCGTGCGTGGTTGTCGAAGGGGCGCCGGGAACCGGGAAGACCACGCTGGGCCTCCAGTACCTCTACACAGGCATCAGACAATTTGCGGAGCCGGGGCTCATCATCAGCTTTGAGGAGTTCCCCGAGGAGCTGTATCGCGATGCCGCCGCCTATGGATGGGACCTCCCTGCGTGTCAGGCCGACCGGAGCCTCGGCGTCGTCTGCACGTCGCCGGAGGTGTTCCTCGATGACACGATGGCCTCCGACGGCATGTTCCAGCACTACGTAGATGAGATCAGGCCGCGCCGCGTTGTCGTCGACAGCATCACCCAGATGAGCCATGTCGCCGATGACCCGCTCGAGCTGCGCAGGATGGTCTACTCGCTGCGCAACGGCCTGAAACGCCATGGGCTGACCGCCGTACTCACCGCGGAGGCGGACCCGGAGTCGGCCCACTTCGAGCGCTACCTCAGTGACGTGGTTGTATCACTCGAATACCGACTGATCCCGGGCACCGGCGTCCGCGTGCGGGAGCTGGAAGTCACCAAGTCGCGCGCGCGACCCCACCGGCCGGGGCGCCACCTGGTCCGTATCGACTCCGAGGGGCTCACCGTGCTCCCTGACCCCGCCGCCCTTGTCGCGGCCCACGATGCGCCGACGGAACCCGACATCAGCTTCGTCTCGACCGGTGCGGAGGGCCTCGACGCCATGCTGTGCGGCGGCCTTGTGCGCGGAACCACCACCATCGTTGCCGGCAGCACCGGGGTGGGCAAGACCGTGTTCGGCCTGCAGTTCCTGATGGAGGGCGCCGCACGCGGCGAGCAATGCCTGCTCGTCTCCTTCGAGCAGACGGTCGAAGAACTCAGGCGCATGGCCGCGAGTCTCGGCATGCCGGTC
>DPJP01000326.1 GCA_003542955.1 Armatimonadota bacterium | reverse complement strand
GGCGGAGGAGAACTGCGCGAGCCGCTCCTCACTCAGGCGGTACTGCTCCGGGAGGCAGGCATTGAGCCCGGTGACGGCCTGCGTGGCCATCTCGGCCGGGACCGGCTTGCAGACGGCATCCAGGTGCGGCTGGTTGTGGGAGGTGATTGCCTTCGGAGTGTACGCGCGATCCCCGGATGCGGAGAGCACGCGCAGGTAGAACGGCACGGCCGCCGCGTCGGCGCCGATCTCGCGGAGTGTATCGGCGGCCTGCAGGCTGCGTGCCTGCCAACCGTAGCGGTACGCGTGCTCGATGGCGAGCTTGCGGTAGATGAGCGCGGCGGCCTGCGTCTGGCCACCGGCTTTCAGTGAATCCGCCAGCGTGGTGAGCTTGCCGATGGAATGCTCGATGAGGACATCCAGTTCCGCGCGGTTGTGCGTATAGCGCGCCGAGCCGGCCGCCTCGAGATATGCGGTGTAGGCATCCGGATAGGCCTTGATGGCCTGGTCGAAGAAGTCCTCGGCCTGCTCGTAATCGCCCTTTGATAGATGGAGTGCGGCGAGGTACTCGAGCGCCTGCACGCCAATCAGCGTGTCGCCGGCGAAGTCGCGAGCCTTCTGATATGCGGCAATGGCCTCATCTGTGTGTCCGAGGCGGTTGAGGCAGTGGGCCTGCCAGAGGGTGCACTCGGCGCGGGTAGCGTCGTCGGGTGCCGCGTCGATCAGGGCAGCGAACGCATCAAGAGCCTTCTGATACTCGGCGGCGGTGTAGAGTGCCTTGGCGTCGGCGAAGGGGTTGGCAGGGGCGGCAGAGTCGGCGGCGGGCAGTGCGGCAGGGAGCGTCAGGAGCAAGCAGCAGAGGAGCGCCACTGCCGCGGGAGGCGGCTTGGCGCGATGGTCGGCGCGTCGTCGTCTGTTGGTTCTCGGGCACATAGCGGGCTCGTGGTTTAGAGATCACCCGCCCCGCCGCAGACCCCTCGGTGCAATCGTGGAGAGCATACACCAGGTTGGGAATGGATGTCAACCGAAATAATCATACTTGGTTGCCTTCTGTAGTCCTATCCTTCCGGATAGCTCCCCCCCCCGCGACCGGGCAAGCGTAGGGGCGAGGGACGAGGGGTAAGGGGCGGGGGAAGGCAATCCCGCAGGCGCGGGACCATGCTTCGCGCGGCGGCGGACGGCCCTTTCTACCACGGAACACACGGAATACACGGAAGGAACGGCGCAGAGCGTGATACAACGTACATGCGTGATAACTTGATGATTTGGTAGAAGCCAACGGGCTCAGGGGCTCGTGCGATTGCAGGTTTTATCAACCCGGCCCGGACCGGGTACGGCCGGGATGTGGGGCGTGGGATGTGGGAAAGGCCCCGCGGCCGCGGAATCAGGGGCGAGGGATGTGCGAAGTGGCGTGTGGGGAAGGCAAAGGCCGGGCTGGTCTTCCCGCAGCCGCGCGACGTCCCATCGGGCAGCCCCTCCAGAACGTAAGAACGGCATGCCGCGAGCGGAGGCGCGGCCTCCTCAACGGCNNCGCGAGCGGAGGCGCGGCCTCCCGGGGCGAGGCAGGGACTTCGCGCATCGATGGACAACTACCACCCACGGACGAGCACGGAGGGGAGTTGGTCTCTGTGAAATACCTGCTGCTGTGCATACCTATTCTCTGGGGGTGGAGTACTACGATGGCCCCGTGTGCCGAATTGCAGCGCAACTACTACACGCCCGAGCGACTGGCCGTGATGGCCTCGAACATCGAGAAGTACCCGTGGGCGCGGTCGCAGCGTGACGCGATGGTGGCCGCGGGTGAGAAATGGGCGGCGTATGATGATGAGAAGCTGCTGTCGATGATCATCCCGCCGCAGGTCCCGCGCGCGTACGACGTGCACAGCTTCGGCTGCCCCGTCCATGGCGTCGCGGCCAATGCGGGCGGACTCTACAAGTGGGCCATCAGCCTCGACAAGCCCTGGAAGATCACCTGCCCGGCGGGCGGCGAGGAGTACCCCTCGAATGACTTCGGCGCCTACCTGGCCTCCGGGATGAAGGACCGCTCGCTCCTGACGGGCGAGTATGCCGATGACGGCTGGGGCTGGAACAANNGCGATGAGACCAACTACTGGTTTGTCGCCTACTATGCCCACTGGCTGATGTCGAGGTTCACGATGCCGGCGATCGAAGCGCTCGGCAATGCGGCGATCGTCTGCGAGGACGCCGAGCAGGCGCAGGTGTACGCCCACAAGTGCGCGCTGATGCTCTGGAAGCTCGCCGAGTACTACCCCGACTACGAGTACAAGAGCCAGTCGCGCGAGGCGAAGGAGCATAACCCCGACTACAACGGCAAGTGGACGAATATGATCTGGGAGGTGTGGACTCCCAACGCCACGGCATACGCCTACGACGCCGTGCGGCCGCTGCTGGCCGGGGACGCCGAGCTGCTTGCCCGGACCGGCATGGGCGCGGAGCAGCTTGATGAGTACATCCGGGATCGGCTGCTGCGGGAGGCGGCCACGTGCACAATCGACGGCAGCCACCGAATTGCGGCGAACTACGGCACCCATCAGCAGTCGCTGCTGAGGCTGGCGGCGGTGCTGCGCGACAGCGAAAAGAGCCCGACCTCGGATGAGATGCTCGAGTACATCATCGCCAACCCGAACCCGGTCACCATGGCCGACGTCGGCATCCAGGATGCGCTGGTGAGTCTGGTCTACCGGGACGGCATACCGCTGGAGTCAATCGGCTACAACTACGGGTGGGTCTATAGCCTGGCGGCGATTGCCTCGTCGCTGATCGAGCTGGACATCAACTTCTTCGAGGACACGCGCTTCCAGAAGCTGCTGACCTGGCCGTTCGATGTGATGCTGTGTGGCAAGTTCGTGCCGCCGCTGGGGGATACGGGTGACATGTTCGCCGCAGGCTCCGCGCTGAGCCCGACGGCTGCGCTGCCGGCGGCGCCGCACTTCCCCGACCCGCGCGTAGTGAAGGTCGCCCGCACCAATCCGGCCGCGGGCAATGCGTTGTTCAGCCCGCCGGCAGGTGACGCCCTCGACGCGCTGCCGGCAACGGATGATGTGCAGTGGGGCGTGAACTCACACATCTTCCCGGCTTACGGGCTGGCCTCTCTGCAGAGCGGGGCAATCGGTACTCAGACGAGCAGCGCGCTGTTCTATGGCAACTACCCGGGGCATGTGCACTACGATCAACTCAACATGCTGCTCTTCTCGCAGGGCAACGCGATGCTGACTGACATCGGCTACCCGGAGCAGACCGATTCGCGCAACCACAAGCGCTACGCGTTCTTCGAGAACACCGTGGCGCACAACACGGTGGTTGTGGATTCCCACAAGCAGACACGCGGGCCGGGCACGCTGCACGCCTATCAGCCGACCGGCTTCGCACAGGTCGTGGATGCCTCCTGCGAGGGCGCATACTCGGGGACGGTGAGCCTCTACCGCCGTGCAAATGTGCTTGTTGAGCTGTCCCCCACGCAGAGTTACCTGTTCGACGCGTTCTATGTAGATGGCGGGAAGCAGCATGACTACTCGGCCCTCGGCGCCCCCGCGGAGACCTCCTGCACCCCGCCGCTGGGACCCGTCCAGGAGAAGGGTACGCTTGCTGGTGAGGACGTGCCGCAGGAGCACTTCTATGATGATGAGCGCTTCGCCGCCAAGCCACTCGGCACGATGTCGTATGGCGGATACCGCGGCAGCGGCTTCCAGTTCCTGTTCAACGTGCGGCGGGCGAACCTCGACGGCCCTGCGGTCTTCGAGTGGAAGCTCAAGCAGCCCGGCGAGGGTGAGACGCAGTACAACTGGCAGGGCATTGGCCTGCGCGCGCATCTGCTGCTCGACAATGAGGAGGTCATTGCGGCCGACGCCAAGCCCCAGACGTACACGCGGATGCCGGATACCATCCAGTACATGCTCCGCCGTCGCGTTGCGCCCGAGGGGCAAGAGCTGCGCACCCGCTTCGTCACCGTCTACGAACCGTACACGAACGAGACATTCATCAATCGGGTCGTGCCCATCGCGCCAAAGCCGGATGACGGGAACGCGGTGGCGGCGCGCATCGAGCTGGCCGACGGTGGCGTCGACTACGTGTTCCACTCGATCGCGCCGGAGCAGACGTACACGCTGGAGGATGGCATCATTGTGGCAGGTGAGGCGGCATGCTTCGGTTATGACGCACAGGGGGCCATCTACAAGGGCATGCTGCTCAATGGAACGAGGCTGACGGCCGGGGAGCTGACTCTCGAGAGCCCGGGGCAGCGCAAGAGCACTATCGTCTCAGTCGATTACAGCACCGGCACAATCGAGATAGCCGACCCGCTGCTGGCGGAGCCCTTCGTCGCCGGGCAGCAGGCGATTATCGCCCCGGATACATTCGCGGATTCCGTGACGATGCGCGAGGTCATCGATGCGACGCACCTATCCATTGGCGACGAGGACCTGCGAGTTGCCTCGGGGCCGATCAACGAGCTGCTGCCGGAGCAGAGCCGCATCACGACGAAGGTGTCGATCCCGCACATCCAGGACGGGATGACGGTGCTCAACGGGCTGCTGCAGCCGCAGGGGCGCATCACCTCCGGCGACAGGATAACCATCGACCGGACAGGCTATGGGCCGCTCTCGGCGGAAGCGTTTCCGCCGGGCGCGGATGGCTCGCATCCGCGGTTCACGGTTGTGATGGCCGCACCGGGCGATACCATCCTGATCCCGAGTTTCGTTGAGTTCGTGAGAAAGTGAGCCAGGGGCGCGGCGGAGGGGGTCGGTGCGCTCGCCGGGCGGTCTGGCCTCACCCCCCCGGCCCCCCTCTCCCTGTTTCCGGCCTGTTCCGTCTCAAACGACGAGACGGAACAGGCCGGCGGGACGAGGGGGGTGAACGACAAACGACACTGCCAGGTGGTGGAACACGTTGCCAAGTCGGTCTCCTGCATTTCCATGGTCTCTGGGTGTCGGGGAACCGACGGAAGGCAGGACGCAGGGCAAGCCGGCGCCGCGGACTCTTTTCTCCGATGCCCCGACCCATCTGCTATAATCAGGCCAAAGAGATTCCAGGTCGGGAGTGAGCGCGCATGAGCAGGCCCAACATCCTCTACATCATGAGCGATGACCACGCGTCGCATGCGATCGGCTGCTACGGGAGCCGGATCAACCAGACGCCGAACATTGACCGGATCGGCAACGGCGGCATGCGGTTTGACAACTGCTTCTGCACCAACTCGATCTGCGCGCCGAGCCGGGCGAGCATCATCTCCGGGACCTACAGCCATATCAACGGCGTGGAGACGCTCAACGACAACTTCGACGGCCGCCAGACGACCTACTCCAAGCTCCTGCAGGCATCAGGCTACCAGACGGCCATCGTCGGCAAGTGGCACCTGGGTCACGGCGGCAACTCCGACCCGACAGGCTTCGACTACTGGAACGTGCTGCCCGGCCAGGGCTTCTATCACAACCCCGAGTTCATCGAGATGGGGGTACGCAAGATCCGCCCCGGCTATGTCACCGACCTGATCACCGATGACTGCCTGCAGTGGCTGGAACAGCGCGACACGGAGCGACCCTTCTGCCTGATGTGCCACCACAAGGCTCCGCACCGTCGCTGGGAGCCCGATGACAAGCACCTGCGGATGTATGATGACATCGACATTCCCGAGCCGGATACGCTCTTCGATGACTACGCGAACCGCGGCGCGGCGGCAGCGGCGGCAACCTTGCGTGTAGAGCGCGACCTGGACAACATGGACATGAAGGAGCCGCCGCCGCCGGGGCTGAGCGGCAGGGAACTCACGAGCTGGAAGTACCAGCGCTACATCAAGGACTACCTGCGCGTGATTGCCTCCATCGATGACAATGTGGGGCGGCTGCTCGATTACCTCGATGTCGAGGGACTCGCGGAGAACACCATCGTCGTCTACACATCCGATCAGGGCTTCTTCCTGGGTGACCACGGCTGGTATGACAAGCGCTTCATGTACGAGGAATCACTGCGGATGCCATTTGTGGTGCGCTATCCGGGCCACGTAGCCGAGGGCAGCGTTAATGACGACATCGTGCTGAATGTCGACTTCGCGCCGACCTTCCTCGACTGTGCGGGCGTGAAGACGCCGGACTTCATGCAGGGGCGGAGCTTTGCGCCATTGCTCGAGGGCAACACGCCGGGGAACTGGCGCGACGCGATGTACTACCGCTACTTCATGCACAACGCCCACGGCGTGTACGCGCACTACGGCATCCGCACGGATCGCTACAAGCTGATCTACTACTACATGGATGACCCCGGGCCCCGCGAGTGGGAGCTGTTCGACCTGCGGGAGGACCCGGCGGAACTGAGCAGCGTGTACGGAGATCCCGCGTACGCGGATGTGGCCGCCGACCTCAAGCAGCGACTGCGGGACCTCCGCGCCTACTATGGAGATGAGACCGACCCATGGGGCGACTGAGCGTTGTCGGGCAGCGGCCGGACCTGTTGTCGGGCGCCGAGGCGATTGACTGTGCNNCTGTGCCATGCTCGAACAGGCCGGCGAGTACATGGCGGCCGGCTACTTCTCAGAGCCGGGAGCCTCGCCGCTGCGGCGGATGTGCCTGGGGCTGAGACGGTACTTGCAGACATGCCCGCTGCCCGAGTACCGCGGCGAGCCGCTCTATCCGTGCAGTGACAGCATCTTCAGCAGCGACCAGGCGATGCGATTCCACTACTCATCCGCAATGGGCATGGACCGGGCACTGCTGGAGCGCAAGATCGAGGCAGCCGAGGTCGGGGTGGCCGATGCGCTGCGGGGCTTTCGGGACACGATGACCGGCTACCCGATGGTGCAGGGCTACACGCACAGCATCGTCAACTTCGGCCGCATACTCCGGGAGGGGTTGAGCGGCTACCAGGCCCGGATTGAGGGCCATCTGGCGACCGCGCGCGCGCGTGGCGACGAGGAGCGCGTCGACTTCCACGAGTCACTGCTGATTCTGCTTGATGGGATAGCGGCACTGCACGGTCGTGTGTGCGATCTGCTGAGCGTCTCCGACGATCCCGGTGCGGCGCGATTGCTGGCGGCATTTGCGGAAGTCCCCTTCTCTCCGGCTGAGAGCTTCTATCAGGCCATCGTCGGCACGAACTTCATCTACTACGTCGACGGCAGCGATGACCTGGGGCGGCTGGATCAGGACCTGGGGCCGTACTACGAGGCGGATAGAGCCCTGGAGCGAGTCACGCACGCGGAAGCAGTCGAGTGGGTGGGACGGCTGTTTGACAATGTGAACATCTGCAACGGCTGGAACTGCGCGATCGGTGGGAAGGCGGCCGACGGGTCGGACGGCTCGAACGCGCTGACACTGGTGTGTCTGGAGGCTGCCAGGGGCCGTCGGCGGCCGAACCTGGCGCTACGACTGGCGCGGCACACGCCGGACGAGGTCTGGGAGCAGGCGCTGGACACGATCTCCGGCGGCACCGGCATCCCTGCGTTGTATGACGAGGAGGAGTACATCCGGGCCATCCATGAGAACGGGCTCGGCGTTGCGGAGCAGGACCTGCCGTGGTTTGCGTTCGGCGGCTGCACGGAGCTGATGGTCCACGGGCGCTCCAATGTCGGTTCGCTGGATGCTCACTACAACCTGGCACAGTGCCTGGATGCAACGCTGCACCGGCACCTGGCCGCCTGCAGCAGCTTCGGGCAGTTTCTCGGCAGGTTCCGGCAGGCCGTGGCCCGCGAGATTGCAGAACTGACTGATGAGGTGAGTGGCTGGCAGGAGACGAAGGCCCGCCACCA
>DPJP01000339.1:4198-10668 GCA_003542955.1 Armatimonadota bacterium | reverse complement strand
ATCCTGATCAAGGTCAACCAGATCGGTTCTCTGACCGAAACCCTCGCATCTATCGAGATGGCCAAGCGCGCCGGGATGACGGCCGTCGTCTCGCATCGCAGCGGCGAGACCGAGGACACAACCATCGCCGACCTCGTCGTGGGCACGAACGCAGGCCAGATCAAGACCGGCGCTCCCTGCCGCACCGACCGCGTCGCCAAGTACAACCAGCTTCTCCGCATCGAGCAGATGCTTGGCGACAGTGCGCAGTATCTCGGCAAGGACGTGTTCTACAACTTGCGGTAACGTGGCAAATGTGGTAAAGTTGCGAACACGTTCGGCTTTGCCACGCCGGGCGCCCACCCGACCATCGCAGATACAGACCGACAACCGGGGAGTCCGCTGGTGTCGAGGACTGTTCGCCGGGGCGCCAAACTCAGCTACGTCTATTTCGACTGGCAGCACTGGGCCGTCATCGCAGGCGCAGTGCTGCTTGCTGTCTGGTGCCTGACAACCGGTGTGCGGCCTATCCTCAGCGGCTATGAGGCGGCCCGCGATGTCGTCGCCAAGACGCGTCAGTATCAGCGCCTGGTTGCCGAAAACCGCCGGATGGAAGATCAACTCAGATTCCTGGCAACCCCCGAAGGTCAGGATTACGCCGCGCGGGCCGAGATTGGCTACGTGGGCGCCGACGAGCAGGTGCTCGCAATCGAGATCGCCCGGGAGCCGTCCGGGAGCCTGTCACTCGGCGATCGGACACGCCGGTGGCTGGATGGCGCCGCGGATCGGGCGGAGAACTGGGGACGCGACACCCGCGACTTCGTCAATTGCCTCATCGGCCGCTGGCAGCCCGTCATGCCCGCGGAGACGGGGGCCACTACGAAGATCGAACAGGCGCCCGAGCACGGCCCCATTTCGGTCGGCAGCTAACGAGCGCTGCGACTGCGAGACGGTGACGGGGCGGCCGGGCGCGGCTTCGCGTACCACTCCGCGCCGTCGCGCGCTCACTCAGGGGGTCGCCGATGAAGCCGCCGCTCCTGATCCCATGCGCCGCACTCATCGTCCTCACGTACTGCTCTCCCGCCCCTGCGCAGCAACTCATATCCGGCAGAGCCCCGCATCCCCCCGTTATTGACGGATCGCCCGATGACCCCTGCTGGGCCGACGCCATGCTCGCCACCGGCTTCTCCGTCCTCGGGTCGGGGGGCGAAACGCGCGCCTTCCGGCAATCCACGGCACGGGCAGCCTGGGACGCGGACGCCTTATACTTGCATGTGATCTGCCTCGAGCCCGACCCGACCGCGATCACTGCCGATGTCACCATGCGCGACGGCCAGACATGGATGGAAGACTGCGTTGAGGTTTTCCTCCAGCCGAGGACCGACGCGACCAGGTACCTTCACTTCGTCGTCAATGCCAGGGGAACACTCTACGATGAGGTCAACACGACTGCCGGGTACAATGCCGACGTGACCGTGCAGGCATCCATCGGCGACCAGTCGTGGTCGGTCGAGATGGCGCTTTCGTGGCGTGAACTCGGAGTAGACGCTCCGAGCCCCGGCGACGAGTGGGGCCTGAACGTGGCCCGCGTCCATCGCCCAGTAGAGCCGGTTGAGTGGACGACCTGGGCGCCCCTGGAGAAGGGCAAGCAGCAGTTCGGCGTGCCCTCCATGTTCGGGCGACTGCAGTTTGCGCTCGAGGCTCGACCCGGTCGCGCAACCGCCCTGGCCGTCCCCGGTACCCTCATCACCAACCCCGACTTCACAGAACTGCACGACGGCAAGCCTGCCGGGTGGAAGCTCGGTGGACGCTCCGAGTTGCGCGAGATCGCCCCGGCAAGTGGCTACTACAGCATCAGCAATGACGGCGACTACTCCATTGCTTCCCAGGCGCTGGACATCCCGGTCAAGGAGGGTGACGTCTTCACCGTCGAGGCCGTCGTGAGGGGGTCCGAAGGTACGCTGGCTGGCATTGCCGTGGTTCAGGAGATGGAGGACGGCCGGCCCGACGACCTGTACCCGTTCTGGAAGCTCGACGTCACCGGCGACTTCCGCCACTACTCGGGGCGGATTGTCGTCGACAAGGGGGCAAAGCGTCTCTTCTCCATGCGCATGTACCGGGCGAACCGCGAGGGCCGGATCGACTACGCCTACGTGCAGATGTACGCCGGCCTGCGGGGTGTCGCGGGGATATGCGAGGCGGGCACATCGGCCGGCAGGGAGCAGCGGGGCCTCGGAGCGCCGTGGCGGACTCCGTGCCTGCAGACCTACTCGGAGTTGCCCGGAGGCCCAATCCGTACACTGATCTTCATCGGAGAGTTTCAACGCGACGCCGTCGAGTTCGCGCAGCGCCTGCACCTGAACTACGACCTCGTGTACTGCCCCACCTTCCGCGGGTCAGGCCGCGTCGACCAGGTGTCGGCGTATGACGCGACCGGTGTCCTGCAGCGTCTGATGAGAGATGAGTACCGTCTTATTGTACTCGCCGGGCGGCCCTCGGAGAAGTCCGTCATCGACGGCATAGCCAGGAGCGTCGAGCGGGGAAGCGGTCTGGTGGCTATCGAGCCTCTTGCCGGCGGCCAGGCGGCGGATCCGGAGGTGCTCGGGCAACTCCTCGAACGCCTTCCTCAGCACGTAGGGCCCGGGCAGCCCGTCAATCTGCTTGGGGGGCTACCCGACGTCGTGAACATGACCTCTACGGACGCCACCATGCTCAAGCCTCCGGTGATCGGTTCCCTCGGTAACGGGCGAGTTGCGCGCATCGTCTGGGCGGAGGCGACGCCGGGGCTGATCCCCTTCAAGCCCGGTCTATGCGACTGGTGGGAGTACCGCTGGGCGGCGCTGTGCAAGGCGGCGCTCTGGGCGGCCGATCGCCAACCGGCGCTGCGCGTCGAGGCCGTCGAATGCGATGAAGACCTGACCGTTTCCGTCGCGTCTGAGCAGACCGCGCCTGTCACGGTCACGGTGGACTGGGTGGGACGTCTTGAGCCCCTGGGACAGACGAAGATCGTCGCCGGCAATCTCACCGAAGGCCGGGCCACCGTGGCCATCCCGGTTCCGGCGGCGGTGAGACAGGCAAGGGGACCAACGGTCGCGCGTGTGGCCGTGAGCGATGCTCGGGGGCATCTTTCTGACCTGGGAGCATGCGTGGTGCCGGGCGCAGTGCCGCGTGTCGAACTCACAGAGATCGAGGGTCCCACCGAGGCGCGGCCCGGCGATGCCATCACCGCGACGGTTCGTGGACGCACGACAGCGCCGGGCGAGGTCCTGGTCCGATGCAGCCTCGTGGATGCCTTCGGGAGGGTGCTGTCTCGGGATCAGGCAACCATCGCCGATGAGGGCGCCTGGGAGCGCGAACTCAGCCTGCAGGTGTACGAGCCCCTGTCCGTTTACCATCGCATCGTTGCCGAGGTGACAGAACCCGGGGACAACCATCCCATCATTGACCGCGTCGGCTGTGACGTCTTCGTCCCCTCGGTGGGCGCGAAGCACCTCGATGAGTTCTCCCTCGGCGTCGGGTATGCGGCGATGCGCATCCGCTGCCCGGAGTATCTCGAAGGCCAGATCGCCGAGTTCTTCCACGCTCAGGACATCCAGGCATCCACCGTCAACGAGTACCTGGTTCGCCGGGGAATGCCGGCCTTCGGCGGCGTCGTCTCTGCGGGGCTGCGCTACTCGGGTACGTCCCACACCCGGACGCGCTGCTTCAGCGACCCGGCAGAGGTGGCTGCCATGGCCGGCCGCGTCATCAACAACATCGAGCCGAAGCGCAAGTGGGGGTTCTTCGGCTACAACATGGATGATGAAAGCCACCTCCACCAACAGGCTACGGTAGAGGTCTGTGACTGTGAACACTGTGCCCGCGCCTTCCGTGACTGGGCACGGCAGGAGTATGAGACCATCGCCCGCGCGAACGCGGAGTGGAGCACCTCATACGCCGACTTTGACGAGATCACAGTGCCGCTGCTGGCAGAGATGGAGGGCGAGAGCAACCCGGCCCGGTGGGTGGACTTCCGCCTGCTGATGGACCGTGTGTGGGCGAACGCCTACGCGGAGAGTCACCTGGCCGTGCGCGAGGCGTACCCCGAGGTCAAACTCAGCTTCACGAACCCGTACAAGTACAATGCACTGTCCGGTACCGACTTCTCGCTGTGGGTCCCTCACGAAGACCTGCTCCTACGCTACTTCCACCGCCACGTGGTGGACCGCAACAAGTCCTGGACCGATGCACCAATGGTGTCCTGGTTCGGCTACGACTCGACAGCAGCGGAGTGTGGGCGCTTTGTGTGGTGGTTTGCGCTCAATGGCGGCGTCGTTCCCATCTGGTGGGACCCTGTTGAGCCCTGGGCGTACAGCGGCAAGGAGGGCTTCACCCCGTGGTACATGCTCAGTCCCCTGTGGCAGCCCACGGAGCGCAGCCTCGCGGTCCAGGCTGCCGCGCGCGATCTGGAGCGAGGGATCGGAAGGCTGCTGCGGACCACCCGGCCTGCGCAGGCCGAGGCCGTGATCGTGCACTCCCAGCCCAGCATGCACGCGCTCTACGCCGAAGCGGGCTCGCGTATCGGCCGCCCGACCGACGAGGGCTACAACCGCTACAGAGCATCCGACGACGCCTGCGCCGACGCCCTCAAACGACATGGAATAGCCTACCGCTATGCACTCCCGGAACAACTGGGCGCAGCGCAACTGGCGGGCGTCAAGCTGCTGGTGCTGCCGGCCTGCATCGCGTTGTCTGACGGCGCGGCGGCCGACATCAGCGCGTTCATTGACCGTGGGGGCAGGGCAATTGCCGACGTGTTGCCCGCGACCTCCGATGAGCACGGCAAGCCGCGCAACGGTTCACCCCTCGAAGCGGCGTTCACAGGCCCCAACGCCTTTTTGATGGGGGAGTACGCGGGGCCGGCGAGCATTGGCGCACTGGCGCGGGCAATCACGGACCTGCAGATCGAGCCGTCGATCTCGTGGTCCAGAAGTGACGGGGGCTTGCCCACGCACACCGAACTCTATCAGTTCGCCGGCGATGGGGCGCTCTACTTGGGCATCGTACGGTCTCACTTCTCTGAAGCGGCGCAGGACGGCCCGGTCACGATCACGCTTCCACGGCCACGTCACCTGTTCGATTGTCGGACCGGCGATTACCTTGGGCACCTGTCGGCCGCCACGCTCGACGTTCCCGTGGCGGATGCGCGCTTCATCGCAGCGCTGCCCTACCGGCCCACGTCGGTCCAGGTGCAGTGCAGAATCGAGGGCGATGCAGCGCGGATTGAGGCGGCCCTACAGGGCGCAGACCGGCCGGCGCACCACGTCCTTCGCGTCGAGGTCACACCCCCCGGCAGTGAACGGCCCGCGCCATGGTATTGCTGGAACCTGCTTGCACGGAGGGGATCGGTCGACGTGTCGATCCCGCTCGCGCTCAACGACCCGCCCGGGCAGTGGAGAGTGCGCGTGGTGGATGTCGCGACCGGGGTGAGTGGGGAGGGCGAGTTCACGCGGCCCGAGGAGTGAACTACATCGCATCCTCTGCATGCGGAATCCACGGGGCGCGGACTTGCGGCCTACAGCGCCACCTCCACCCGCCGGCCTTCCTCCGCCGACACATACGCCGCATACGTGACGGCCACCACGTCGCGCGCGAGCAGCCAGCCCGAGAACGGTTCGCGGTCCTCGACTATCGCCTCCATGAAGTCCTGCATCTCCTGGTGGTAGCCGCTCGCCCAGTGCTCATCGGGTGAGGCGAAGCTCCATCCGCGCCGCGTCGAGATCTTCTCGGCCAGGTACGCCTCCCCGAAGCTCTCATCACTCGGGCCGTAGGCGAGCACCTGGTCGTTGGGATTCATGTTGCACTGAATGCGTCCATTCGAGCAGAAGAGTTGCATCCGGTTGTAGATGCCGCCCAGTACCACATCCGAGGAGACCACCTCCGCGACGGAGCCGTCCTCGAAGGTGACCAGCGCCGCGCCCCAGTCCTCGCAGTCAACGAGGTTGTGGCCCAGGTGCTTCGGCTCCTCCTGGAGGAAGCTCTCCATCTTCGTCAGGAATGCGACCTCACCGACGACTGCCACCGGCCTGATCGGCCGCCCGAGCTTTCGCAGGCCCTCGAACTGCTTGATATGCAGCGCCCCGCCCATCGGGTGCGAGCCCGTGCGGAGCAGCGATCCGCCACCCGCCAGCGCCCAGTGAGATGCGTAGGACGCGTGGGAGCCGGAGTGCGACTCCTCGGCCTGGATGCGCATGACGNNCGCGCCTTCGCCACTGCCGGCGCGTAGACCCAGTTCTCCGCGTACATGAACTTGACGCCCGCGGCGCGTAGCGCATCCTCGAACTGCTGCATGTCGGCGAGCGTGCGCTCGAGCATCTGCCGGCGGGCGACGGTGTTGCCGATGAGTTCATCCTGCGCGTGCCCCGCCGCGGCCGTGTAACCCGTAAGCGGCTTCTCGACAATGACATGCTTGCCGGCCTCGACGGCCTTCAGCGCCATTGGCAGGTGCATGT
>DPJP01000339.1:2699-4193 GCA_003542955.1 Armatimonadota bacterium | reverse complement strand
ACGCACAGGTCGATAACATCAACACCGTCATCGGCGAGCATCTCCTCGTAGCGCTGGTACTTCCGCGGCACGTGATGGTGCGCGGCGAAGCGCTCCGCATTCTCGAAACGTCCGGACGTGACTGCACAGACCTCCGCCTGGATGCCGACGACCCGGCGGGCGGCGTCGGTGTGGAATGACGCCGCAAAGCCCGTGCCTACCATCCCGATTCCTACACGCTGCATCGGCACGCTCCTTCATGCTGAAGATGGGCGGAGTCAACCGGCCGGCCCGAATGGCCGGTTGCGCCCGCTCGATAATCTGGATACACTCAATGCAGACACCGGCCGGGGCCGCGCATCCGCATTCCGTGCTGAGTCTGTTCCATGCGTCTGAGCGTGGGTCCTGCCCCGCGGCGGCCGAACCTGTGTGCCTATGAGTGACGTACCACCTCTGCCATGGAGGGGTGAGGGCAATGCTCGTGATCATCAACCCGAACGCGCGGCTGGTCGGCCGGTCGGTTCAGGTCGGCGAGATCGTTCAGCACATCCTCGAGGCTGGTGCAAGCCCGCGCGTCGCTCTGACCAGGCACCCCGGGCATGCCCGGCAACTGGTTGCGGAGGCAGTCGCCCAGGGCGTCCGGCGCATCATTGTCGCCGGCGGAGACGGCACCGTCAACGAGGTCATCCAGGAACTCCCCGGCACAGATACGGAGTTGGCGCTGATCCCCCTGGGCACCGGGAACATCCTCGGGCGCTTCCTGCGGCTGCGTCCCGGCGAGCTGCCCGAGGCCGCGCACCTCGCCGTCCGCGGGACGGCCTCGCCGGTCGACCTGGGCGTGATGAACGGGCTCTACTGGGCAGGTATGGCCGGGGCGGGGTTGGATGCCGACATCGTCGAGAACCTGAGCAGGCCGTGGAAGGAGGTCGTCGGGTGGCTGGCCTTCGCCGCCCAGGCGGTGCAGACCATCCTCACCCGCGAGCCGCGGCCGATGCGGCTCACTTTGGATGAGCGCACCTTCCGGGGCCACATGTGGGGCGTATTGATCTCGAACCTCCCCGAATACACCTACCGTATGGAGTTCTCCCGCAACTCGCGGCCCGNNCTGGACTTCGTGATCCTGCATCACCGCAACCACGGTGAGCTTCTCAACTTCGGCATTGACACATTCCTCTGGGGTGAGCCCGCGGACACCAACCCCGCGGCCACGGTCGTGCAGGCGCAGTACCTGAAGATCGAGTCGGAGCAGCCGGTGAAATGGCAGATCGACGGTGAGATACGGGGCCAGACCCCGGCCGAGTGCACCGTGGCCCCCGGCGCGTTGCGGTTAGTCAGGCAANNCCGGACACCGCGTGAAGTGCTCTGATGACAACGCCCCGCTACAGGGCCTGCAGGAATCGACCATCGGCATCGCGAAAGCGCAGTGTGATCGGTCGAAAACGTACTTCAGACGAGTTCTGGGAGGGTCGAACATGCACTGGAGGGCACGCGGTTTCACACTCATTGAGTTGCTCG
>DPJP01000339.1:0-2595 GCA_003542955.1 Armatimonadota bacterium | reverse complement strand
TGTACGCGCAGGACTACGACGAACGCCTGCCGATTGGCACAAGCTACTGGTACGCCCCCGGCGGCGGCGGCTCGGCGACACGCACCGACCCGCAGGGGTGGTTTGACCTTCTTCAGCCCTATGTCAAGAACTCGCAGATACTCGGGTGCCCTTCCGATGATGTCGAGTATACGACGACGCCCTGGGACGCACTCAGGGGTGGCGCACCGATCCTCGGCTACTGTGCGAACATGTGCTTCGAGCAGTTCAGCTTTCTCAAGATCGCAAACCTGACCTCGCCCGCTGCCTATGCCTACCTGTGGGACTCGAATTCGTACTACTTCTACTGGTACCCCCAGACTGACACCAGCCTCACGGCGACCAGCTATCGGCCCTGGTTGTACGCTGCGTGGCGCCACAACGACGGCTGCAACGTCGGCTTTCTTGACGGACACGCGAAGTGGGTGAAGAACGGCGGCATGCAGGCGGGCATCATGTCCCAGACCATGGCGTTCAACCCCAGTATCCACAACTGGTAGGGCTTCGCCTTGGCACACCTGCCAGACTACGACAGATCGTCTTGCCGGGAGTGAGGTGCGGCCTCGCTCCCGTCGCTTCTTGACTCGTATTCGCCCGTCAGAGCATACTACCCGCGTCTTCTCGCCCCATCCCCAAAGAGCATTCCCACGGGCCCGCCGGGCCCGTGGCTGAGTCGGCATAGCAGGAGGACACAGATGATCATTGGAGTACCGACGGAGATCAAGGATGGCGAGAATCGAGTGGCGCTGACACCGGCAGGGGTGTATGCACTTGCCGGTGACGGGCATCAGGTGCTCGTCCAGCGTGGCGCGGGGGTGGGCAGCAGCATCGAGGACGCTGAATACGAGCGCGCAGGCGCGCAGATCGTCGACGGCCCGCAGGAGGTTTCCGCGCGCGCCGAGATGATCATGAAGGTCAAAGAGCCCGTCAAGGGTGAGTTCGAGCTGTTCCGTCCCGGCCAGATTCTCTTCACCTATCTGCACTTGGCATCATCGGAGGAATTGACGACGCGCCTGCTCGAGGCCGAGATCACGGGTATCGCCTACGAGACGGTTCAGCTTGAGAGCGGCCTGCTGCCGCTGCTCGAGCCGATGAGCGAGGTCGCGGGCAAGATGGCCGCCCAGGTTGCCGCGCAGTGTCTCGAGCGGCATCGCGGCGGCCGCGGCGTGCTCATGGGTGGAGTGAGCGGCGTGGCGCCGGCCGATGTCGTTGTCGTCGGTGGCGGTACCGTCGGCAAGTGCGCAGCCAGTGTTGCCGCCGGCATGGGAGCGCATGTCTCATGCTTTGACATCAACACCCACCGCCTCGGCTACCTTGACGACGTGTGGGGCACCGCGATCACGACGCTCTACAGCAACCCGCTGGCGGTTGCCGAGGCTGCCGCGCAGGCGGATGTGGTGATCGGTGCGGTGCTGATTCCCGGGGCGCGCGCTCCACACATCGTCACCCAGGAGATGATCCGCAACATGCGCCCTGGTGCGGTGATCGTCGATGTCTCAATCGATCAGGGCGGCTGTGTCGAGGGTATCCGACCGACGAGTCACTCCCAGCCGACATACGTCGAGCATGGCGTGGTCCACTACGCCGTGACCAACATCCCGGCGGCAGTGCCGCGAACCTCGACCTACGCGCTGACCAACGCCACTCTCTCCTACGCGCGCAAGCTCGCCGGCATGGGCGTGGATGGCGCTGTGGCCGCGGACCCGGCGCTTGCGAAGGGCCTCAACCTCGCGGCGGGCAAGATCACCTACCCCGGCGTGGCCGAAGCCTTCCCGCACCTGGCCTGAGCGCGTGCGTGCGGCCCGTGTACAAGCAGGCAACGCGCCCCGGCCGATTGGCCGGGGCGCTGCTGTTACCGGGGGGGCATGTCCGCCGCCGTCAGTCCTCCCAGAGCCCATTGATCGTCTCCACGGTCCAGTCGACGAGCTTCCTGCCGCCCTCGGGGCCCACAGGCGTGCTCGCCGCCACCGCCCCGTAGCTGCCGCCTGAAATCGCCCGCTGTGTCGGCAGGTAGGTCCCCGAGCCCGTCAGCTGCACCAGGAACGTCTGCAGCNNTGATCTGCAGCCCGTAGTCGAGGTAGTACTCGAATGGATTCGTGGCGATGGCGATATCACCCAGCCGCAGGACATGCGCCTCGATCTCTATCTCCGGGATCGTCGCCTCCTGCTCGAAGCGCTCCCTGACCTTCGCATTCCACTGCATCCTGCGGTAGGCCGCGGTAATGGCCACGTACCAGCGCGGTTCGTTGCACCTCTCGGGATGGGCCTCCAGGTCGGCCTTCAGTTCCTCGTACTTCGCCCGCAGTGTGGCCGCCTCGGCTTCGGCGTCATCAACGTCCTTCTGCGTCAGCCTGCGCCGCGGCAGCGGGACGGAGGCCCACTTGTGCTCCAGCAGCGGCTGCGTGTCCACGGTATCTCTCGCACCCGCCAGCGCAGTCTCGACGGCATTGGCAATGCGGATGCCGATGTCCTCGCGTTGCGTGCGCCCGAGCAGCTCCCACATCCGCTTCTGGGCCTCCCAGCCGATTGTGATGCTGGGCTTGGCCGGCGCTTGGTCGCCCGCGGGGCTGCACTGCG
>DPJP01000186.1:696-3255 GCA_003542955.1 Armatimonadota bacterium | reverse complement strand
TAGCGGCCTGCCGCTACGCCTTCCCGAGCTCCTCCTGCAGCTTGTTCCAGTCCGCGAGGAAGCGCTCCATGCCGATGTCGGTCAGCGGGTGGGAGAACATGTTGTCCAGCACCTTGAACGGCACGGTAGCCACATGTGCGCCCCAGCAGGCTGCCTGGATGACGTGGCCCGGCTGCCGCACGCTGGCGACGATGATCTGCGTGGGGTAGCCGTACGCGGAGTAGATGTCGCAGAGCTGCTTGACCAGCACCATGCCGTCGCTGCCGGCATCGTCGATGCGTCCCACGAATGGCGAGCAGTAGGTTGCTCCCGCCTTGGCCGCGATCAGCCCCTGGCCGGCCGAGAAGGTCAGTGTCACATTGGTCTTGATGCCCTCCTGCGAGAGTATCTTGACCGCCTTCATGCCTTCCTTGCACATCGGTATCTTGACGACGATGTTCCCGGCCCAGCCGGCGAGTACACGCGCCTCGGCCAGCATACCCTCCGCCTCGGTGCTGACCACCTCGGCGCTCACCGGGCGATCTCCCATCAGTTCGCAGATCGCCTTGACGGTCGGCTCGAACTCCTTGCCCTCGCGACCGATCAGGGTCGGGTTGGTGGTTACACCGTCGACGACCCCCCAGCCGTCCGCCTTCCTGATCTCATCGATGTTGGCTGTGTCCACGAAAAACTTCATGCTCTCACTCCGTTCGGGCCGCCGGCGTCAACCGGCAACCTCAATAGAACCCTATGGCAGCGGATCGGTCCACAAGCGGCGGTGGAGCGTCAGCGTGCCGTCCTGAATGTACACGTAGTCGGCGCGGTCTGCCTTCCAGCAGCCGTCATTCACGTACTCGACCTCCCGGCCGTTCTCCTGCCACGCCAGCCTGTCCATCTTGTGAACGTGGCCGAAGACGACCGCGGAGACCGGCTCCGACAGCCAGCCGTTGAGTTCGCGCAGCCGGTGTTGCGCGGCCCTGCGCCACGGCACCGCCGAGTAGTAGGCGTTGCCGATGGCATCGAAGGCCGCGAAGGCCTCGTCCAGGTGCTCGCCCCTCACCAGCGCTTCGGGGGTGAGCCCGAGCTCATCCAGCCGCTCGAGCGCAACGGTCCGCTCCACGTACTGCTCGCCGGGTCCAAGCACGTCGGCGAAGTCCTCACACAGGTCCATCGCCATCAGCCGGATGGCGAGGCGCGTCTCATCATCGGTGAAACAGAGGCCGTTGGGCTCCCACTGCAGGCTGGCGAACAGGTAGTTGGCGACCCCATGGAAGGAGGGCAGCGTCGGCTTGCCGGGGCCGGGCGGCTCGCCTGTGAACGGGTGCATGGCCACCGCGGGCTCGACGCGGCCCTGGTGGCACACCATCTCGAGGCGCTGCTCGACGTAGGTCCACAACCAGGCGTCCAGCAGGTGGCCGTGCTCGATGCTGATGCGCTTGCCCCCGGATTCGACAACCACGCACGGGTAGTTGATCGTGACGCCCGCGCCCGGAACGCCCGTCGAGAAGCCGAGCAGCCCCGAGTCATGGTTGCCGATCACGTAACTGATGCCGACACCGAGTTGGTACAACTCCAGGAACGCATCGACGATGTCGGCAAACTGCGGCAGCAGCGGCTCTCCCTGCTTCTGCGGGATGTCGAGCAGGTCGCCGTTGATTATCAGATGCTGCGCCCCGGAATCGGTGCCGACCCACCTGAGGAAATCGCGCAGGTGGGCACGTCTGGCCTCGCTCTGGTCAGGAATGTCCCTGGGCCACTCGTCCACATGCACATCCGAGAGAACGATGGCCCGCTCAACTCGCAGTGCTTCCGGCTCCTGCAGCATAGTGCCCCGCTTCCCGCAATGGGTGTCAGTCGACCGCCGTCACGCCCGTGACCTCGGGCACGCTCTCCATGACGACTCGCTCAATCAGGTTTCTCAGCGTCATCTGCGCCATCGGGCAGCCCTTGCAGTGCCCCTGCAGCCGCACGCTGACCTCACCATCGTCACTGACCTCGACCAGCTCGACGTTCCCGCCGTCACGCTGCAGCGCGGGCCGCACCTGGTCGAGTGCTTCGTTGACTTGCTCAAAAAGGCTCATGCCTGCACTCCTTCTCTTCGTTGCTGCTCGTGCGCCCCATAGTCTACACCAACCGCGCGCTACAGCCAAGACAGAGCCCGACTGCCACACCGCGCGCCGGCGGCCCACATCGCCGAGCAGGGCGCTTAGAGGGCCGCCCACGACCCCGGCTCGCGCTCTTCCAGCCACTCGAGTGTCCCCTCGCGGCTGCGCACACCGGCCGTGGTGCCCAGCCCGGTTGTGCACAGCGCGCCGACGGCATTGGCAAAGCGCGCAGTCCGCTCGAGGTCCCAGCCGTCAAGCCGGGCCGAGAGGAACCCCGCCACATAGGCATCGCCGGCGCCGGTGCCGTCCACGGCATCGATCTTGTAGGCCGGCACAGTCACGCGCTCATCCCGCGTTGCCACGTACGATCCCTCCGGGCCCATCTTCAGCCCGATCACCTCGACGCCCAGGTCCAGCAGGGCATCGGCGACCTCCGCCGGCGCCTGACGGCCGGTGATCTCCTGCGCCTCCGCAA
>DPJP01000186.1:0-690 GCA_003542955.1 Armatimonadota bacterium | reverse complement strand
ACGGGAGGAATATCTGCGTGTGCTCCAGGCACGGGCCCAGTGTCGCCATCCACGAGCCCGTGGCGTCCCAGACCGTGTCCAGCGACGTGGTTGCGCCCCTGGCCCTGGCGGCCTTGAGCACCTGCGCCATCGGCTCCCCGTCGAAGCCCGGCATCACCAGAGCACCCGCGCAATGGAATATCCGCGAGCCGCCGGCCAGATCGAGGTCGATATCCTCCACCTGGACCGTGCCGTTGGCGCCGATGAAGTGCAGGAAGGTCCGCTCGCCCTGAGAGTCGATCATGATCATCGTGCCCGAGGTTGCCGCGTTCGCGTCGACGACGACGCCTCCTGTGTCGATGCCCCCGCTCTCCAGCGCCCCGATCACAAACCGCCCCAGACCGTCATCCCCGACCTTGCCCATCACGGCCGTGTCCACTCCCAGCTTCGCGAGTGAAAGGCCGGTGTTGGCCGCGCATCCACCTAACCCGATGCCCATCTCCTTGACCAGGCTCAGCCGCCCGCGCTCGGGCCATTCATCGATCGGCCGACCGTAGACATCGGCGACAAGGATACCCAGGCATGCTACATCCGCCACACAAATCACTCCTACAGCGCGCCCGTCCCTGGAGGCTCGGGGCGCCTGCGCCGGTCGTCAATCCGACTCCACGCGCCGCGCAGCCCCTTCGACGGGCACGCCTCAATCTCGAC
>DPJP01000391.1 GCA_003542955.1 Armatimonadota bacterium | reverse complement strand
GCCGACGCATCTCGTGCCTGAGCCGGCCGCGCTACTCCCAGTCCACGGCCACTTTGACCACAACCTTGCGCACGCGGCCGGTCCCACACATCGGCCCATGCGCATCCTCGGGGAAGAACACCGCAAAGCAGCCCTCCATGAGCGGAAACCACCCCGTCGGCTCATCCGCAAACAGCCCGAAGTCCTTCTCCGCGTCAAATGCGCCCGCGGGGTCGCTGCATTCGCCCGTCGGTCTCCAGCTGAACATCTCGGTCCCCGAGACCATGTACTGCACATCAATGAACTTGCGGTGGACCTCGAGCTGGGCTTCCTCCGGGGGCCGACAATCGGCCTCGATGACGTTGATCGTCAGCCGCTTGCCGTCAAGCTCCGCAGGACCCGTCGCAAGCGCCGAGAGGTCCGCCTCGCGCAGGAACCCAAACGCCGCCGCGAGCCCGGGGTGGACCGCCTCGTACCTCTGTGCATTCAAGAGCCTGTCATATATCACCTGTGACCCTCCCGCGCTCGTGTGAGTTCCGTCAAACCTGCTATCCCTTGCCCGTCAGTCGCCGCAGCACGTCAATGCACATCATCAGGCTCCGCGGCAGGTGGAACGGTTCCTTCCGCGGATGGTTGCCTGGCGTGGGCGGGTCCGGCAGCGCGCTCCCGTCCCGCGCGACCTGCCGGTGCCACTCGCCGTACTCCGGCACCGGCAGGTGCGTCCAGGCCCACTCGTGGACCCTGTCGTACCAGTCCAGGCACCACTGCTCACCCGACATCTCATACGCCAGCAGCAGCGCGTAGAGCGCCTCCGTCTGCGGCCACATCAGCTTGTTAGCCTCGACGCGCTTCGGGTCCTGCCCCTCGGTGAGAATGCTCGAGAAGATCCCCCCGCACTCCTCGTCCCAACCGGCCTCGAGATGCCAGCGCAGGCACTCGAGCGCCTGGCTGATGCGGTCGGGCTCGCCCCTGTCGCGCCAGATGTGCAGACCGAACCACATCGACTCGATGACGTGCCCGGGGATGACCATCTTGCCCTCCGGCGCATCCAGCTCCGAGCCGTCAAGCGCCGCGTACTCCGGCAGCAGCTTCCGCTCCGGCCGCCGGTAGATGTCGAGTATCATCTCCGCATGCTCGTGACCCGCACGCAGTATCTCCACATCCGTCGCATACGCCCCCAGGGCGTGATAGACCGTCGAGAAGATCATGCTGATGCCGTGCGCCTTACCGCCCTCGGGTATCACATACGGCTCGGTGCCGTAGGAGCCCGGCCGCTCCAGCCGCTCGACGACGCTCTCATACGTCTGCAGCGCGGTGTCGACGGCCTGTTGGTTTCCGGTTGCGCGCGCATACTCGGTCATGCCCATGATCGCGAAGCCGTCGGAGTAGATGCTGTTGGCGCCCTCGATGATGCGGCCGTCCTTGTCGACCACATACGCCCATTCGCCGCCGGGTCCGCGCTCGGCCCGCTGCACAAACTCGTAGATGCTACTGGCGACATCGAGCCACTCCGCACGCGGCTCGATGCGGTTGCACAGCGCCGACCATGTGTAGAGCGCCCGCAGTTGCGACCACATGTACTTGTCCGTGCTCAGAACCGTGCCGTCGTCCTCGATGAACGTGCAGACACCGCCGTTGTCCCGGTCGATGGCATGCTCCATCCACCATGGGATGCTGTTGTCCAGTAGCTCCTTCAGGAAGAAGTCTTTCAGTGCGGAGAAGTCGTCGGATGGCCGCACTCAATCCGCCTCCGTTCGAGAATCAGTTCTGTCCACGCCGGCCGTCACACAATTCGTCTTTGCGGCAACTGCCCCTTCCTCTGACTCGTGCAGGGCAACATCCGCACCCAGAGCCCTCTGCACGCCTCAGAGCGCCGTCGGCCTGAACACCTGTATGCGGTCATTCCCCCGGTCCACCACGTAGACGTCTCCGTTGCCGGCGACCGCGCAGTCTGTTGGCCCGTCAAGCTGCCCCGGCCCGCTGCCGGGCTCCCCGAACTGCTCGAGGAATGTGCCCTGTGAGGTGAAGCGCTGGATGCGGTTGTTGCCGGTGTCACAGACGAACACTGTCCGGTCCGGAGCGTCGGCGATGCCGTGCGGGGCACTGAACTGGCCCGCGCCTGCGCCTGCCTCCCCGAATGTCAGGATCAGTTGCGGGCCGCCCGAGTACTTCTTCACCCGGCAGTTGCCACGGTCCACGACGAACAGCCGCAGCAGGCTGCCGTACGCCACGCCGTCAGGCGCACTAAAGTGCTCATCGCCACCACCCGGCCCGCCCCACATCTCCTGGAATGCCCCGTCGTGGCGGAACCTCTGCACCCGGTGGTTCCCCGTGTCGCTCACGATGATCTCGCTGACGACCGACCCGGCGACATCGCCGGCGCCGTCGAACTGCCCCTCGCCGGCTCCCTGCCCTCCCCAGTCGATGATGGGAATGCCGTTGCTGTTGTAGGTGCGGACGCGATTGGTCGCCACATCAACAACGTACACCGTCCCCTCGACTACGGCAATGCCACGCGGCGATGGCAGCGTCACATTGTCACCCCACACGGCAACAAAGCTCCCGTCGGCGCTGAGCTTCTGCACCCGGGCGTTCCCCGCGTCCGTCACGTAGAGGTTGCCGGCCACGTCAACGGCTATCCCGTACGGGGCATCGAACTCCCCGTCTCCCGAGCCCGGCTCACCGAACTGCGCGTGGTACTGGTATGTCAGCTCAGGCAACGGCTCCGATATAAGGCAGTACGTGCTCAGCCCATCGACCCGCACGGAGGCCTGGTGGCCCCAGTCATTGACCTCCTGCGTGGGGCCCGCATCCTCCCAGACGTCACCGACCAGCTTGCAGACACGGATGCCGTTCTCGTTGCCCCTCGCCGGGATGTCGCCGCGGTCGTAGAAGATCCGCACCCATGCGACGCCACCGAACGCGAAGCCGTCCGGACCGACGTCATACACGCTCCCGGGCAGCATGTGGGGGTGTGGCGGGTAGCTCGTCACGGGCGAAATGGTGAATGTCGTCGCGGAGGCAGATGCGTTGGCGTAGAGGGCCAACTGCGCGACGCCGTCACTCGAGGTCAGCCACCCGCCCTCGGGACCTATCTCCATGCTTCTGCTGCCGATCGGCCAGACTTCCAGCCCCACAACGCAGCGGAGCAGCATGATCGCATCGCCGATGCCCACGGCGCCGTCGCCGTCGCAATCGACGCGGGGGTCGGCCTGGTCCAGCCCGACGACCATCCGCAGGATGCCTACGACGTCGACGACGCCGGGGTTGCCGTCTCCATCGAGATCGCCCACGAAGCCGATGGCAGAGGTGTTCGCGGATGCGGACATGGAGCTGACCGCCGCGGAGTCCCCCTGACCGTGACACCCTGCCAGGAGCACTGCGACGGGAATGACGCAGACGAGCATCGTCGAGGATCGAGGCATGAGCCTGTCGTTCTCCCTTCGCACTGCGCGCTACAGCGCCGCGATGAAGTGAGTCGCGATCACCGTCAGCCCGGCGACGTTCGGATGGATGCAGTCCACGGCCGAGATGTGGCTCTCATTCAGGTGTGGGTACAGGTCCACTACCGTGAAGTCATTGTCGACGGCGATCTCGGCGCATATCTGGTTGTACACCACCAGATTGTCCGCGTAGAACTGCCGTTGCTCGGGGGTCAGTGGTGGCAGTAGACATGCGGGGGTGTTGGCTTCCCGCATCCGGATGTAGTTGGGGTGGATGCCCATCAGCACGGTGCACCCGTCGGCCTTGATCGCTGCTGCGATGGCCTCCATGTTGGCGCGATACGTCGCCTCGGGAACCATCCGCATCAGGTCATTCCCGCCCATCAACAGCGTGATGTACTTCGGATGGTACTGCGCTACCTCCGGCGCCTGCGCGCTCAGGCAGTCGGCGCTCGTCGCCCCGCTCACTGCCAGCCTGACCGGGATGACGTTCTCACCCGCATCGCGCAGCGCGGTGTAGACACTCTCGATCTGCGTGCCCACCGCGAAGCTGTACTCGGGGTGGTCACCGAGCAGGTTGAACGCGGGGTTCATGGCGTTGGTGATGCTGTCTCCGAGCGCCACCAGGTAGCACACCGGGCCTCCGCCGATGGGCCACGGGTCGAGGCCCACAACACAGCGCAGTACCATGATTGCGTCATTGACTGCGGTGGCCAGGTCGCCGTCACAATCGGCGAGCCTGTGGCCGGCATCGTGCCCGACGACGATTCGCAGTATCCCGACGGCATCGTTGACGCCGGGGGTCCCGCTGCCGTCGAGGTCGCCGCGGAACTCCTCATTCGCCTGGGCGGAGATCGGTGCGGCCGATGGTCTCACGACCGCATCGGCAGGGGAGAGGTCAATGCCGTTGCTGTGGCAGCCGCAGAGGAGTGCGGCACAAAGCGCAAGGGATAGAAGGAGTAGCAGGAGCCGCTGATGGCGCATCGATGGACCTCGGTCATGGGTAGGTAGGACACGCAGTACCGACGCACCCTTCGAGGGCTGTGGGTCCAAGTCCTGCTCGGAGCCGCGCGAGTCACCATGGCGGCCCCTAGCGACGTGTGGGGACTACGACAGGGGGCGATGTCAACGCGGCTGCGTTCTCTGCCGGAACGAGACCGGCCGTTCCCACGCCCCTCACCCCACGCCCCTCGTCCCTGCCGTTCACTGCTGCCGCTCGAACACCTGCACGCGATGGTTGAACTGGTCCGCCACGTACACACGCCCGTCAGCGCTGACTGCCACGTCTCTGGGGTAGTCGAGTTGGCCGTTGCCGCTGCCCGCGCCGCCGAAATGGCCCAGCCACGTGCCGTCTTCGGCAAACTTCTGGACGCGGCTGTTGCTCTGGTCGACGGCGTACACGTTGTTGTCGGCATCGGTGGCCAGTCCGCGCGGGTTGTTGAAGTCGCCCTCGTCGTAGCCCATCTGCCCCCATTGCCCGAGGTACGTCCCGGCCGCGGAGAACTTCTGGATGCGGTGGTTGCGCGTATCGGCGACATAGACGCAGCCGCTGCTGTCGACGGCTATCCCCTGTGGCTGGTCGAACTCGCCGTTGCCATTGCCGTCGCTGCCCCACTGTGTGAGGAACGTCCCGTTCGCCTGGAACCGCTGCACCCTGTCATTGACGGTATCGGTCACGTATACGCTGCCGTCGGTCCCCATCGCCACCGCCGAGGGCTGATCGAACTCCCCGGCGGCGCTCCCGTTCGTGCCCCAGACGTTCAGCAGCGTGCCGTCTTCGGCGAACTGCTGCACGCGATGCTGCCAGAGGTCGGCGATGTAGAGGCTGTCCACCCCGTTGTGCGCAACCCCGTGCGGGTAGCTGAGTTGGTCGTCCGCCGTGCCTTGCTCCCCCCACCCGCGGATCAACTCGCCGGTCGAGGTGAACACCTGCACCCGCCGTCGCACGCGATCGACGACATACACGTTTCCGCTCGGGTCCAGCGTGATCCCGGCCGGTTCGCGGAACTCACCGTCATCGTCGCCGAACTCACCCCACCCGGCCGAGTAGGCGTATGTCTGCGCCAGGGGCCATGCCTGCAGGCCCACGACGCAGCGCAGCACCAGGATGGCATCGCTGATGGTCGTGGAGCCGCTGAAGTCCGCATCCATACGCAGCGTCGCGGCAGCGATGCCCACCACGGCGCGCAGAATCGCGATGGCGTCGGCGACTCCGGGCCGCAGATCGCCGTCAACATCGCCGGCAAAGCCCGGACTCGCCGTCACCCACGGTGGGGGCGGCGGATTGTCCTCAGTCGTGACCGACGCCGTCCGCGTTTCGCCTGAGCCGCTATGACAGCCGGTGAGCGCCACCACGGCGACGATGCCGGCTATGACACCGAGCAACGTGTGCCTCCGGGGGAAGGGCATGGGTCAACCTCCGCTACGTTCCTGCCTACTGGATGGTGATCGTGCCGTCAACGGCCTTCGGGGCGGGCTTGATCGGCTTGGCCTTCTCGTTGGCGAAGCCGAACTTCGTCGCGGCGCGGTCACTATCGTCAATGTCGATGGTCGTCGTCCCGGGGCCACCGACAGCCTTGAAGTGAATCACGAACAGCTCCTGCTTCTCGGCGTCGAACGTCTCGCTGCCGGCGCACGCCACGCGCACCTGACCCGGCTCGCCTGCGTTCGGCATGAAGAGCGATCCCGCGGGCACCGCCGAGCCCTTGGTGACCGGCTCTCCGCCGCCGATCTCCAGCTTCTTCGGGTCGTATTTCACCGTCATCTGGAAGCCTGCCGCGTTATCCGCGTACGTGAGCCTCACCGGCACGGCGATAATCTCGCCCTGCTTGACGGTCATGTCCGGCACATAGGCCGCGAAGCCCTCGACCTTATTGGGCGTGCCCGTGTCTTCCGCTGCATTCGACGCAGCCGTCCCGGCCGCGGTTCCCTCGGCGGCCGCCTGCGCCTGCTCGCCCGGCTGCCCGGCCGCATTCGCGCCGGTGGCCTCATCCGCGCGCGCCGCGTCCACCACCGTCTCATCCGCGTTGGTCGCGCCTGCCACCTGCTGCTCGGGCTGCTTGCAACCGACCAGCGGCAGAACCAGAACCATCAACATGACTGCAACCAATACCACCATCGTACGCATCGACCTGCACCCTCTCAGACGCCAGTGTGTAGGTACTGCATTATCCATTGGATCATTGCCCTGCTGCCGACGCATCTCGTGCCTGAGCCGGCCGCGCTACTCCCAGTCCACGGCCACTTTGACCACAACCTTGCGCACGCG
>DPJP01000382.1 GCA_003542955.1 Armatimonadota bacterium | reverse complement strand
CGGTACGCCTGCGGGTTCGTATGGCAACCTTGGCCGCGCCGGTGAACAGCTTCGCCCGCCGCAATTCGCCGATGGTGCATGTCTCGCGGAAGTCCATCAGCGCAACCACAAACAGCAGCACGGCCAGGAACATCATGACCGCCCAGAAGATGAGCGCGTGGGCGGGGTCGGTCCACTTGTGCGAGAGCCCGTAGTAGATCATCGTGATGATGACGATCAGGAGCACCCCGCAGACCACCCGCGCCCCCAACTGCCGGGCGCTGATGATGGTGGCCCCCCGCAGGAAGGCGTGTATCTGCAGTGCCAGCGCAACGCAGACACCGACGTTGAGGAGCATCAGGACCGTGCCGATTGTGTCGCCCATCGCAGGCCTCCGTATCGCGCGAATCATAGCACGAATGCGGAGCAAGGGCAAAGGCGGCAGGGCCTGCAAGGGCACCGAGAGCCACCGACAGGCGAATGCAGAGGACGAGCGCAGCGGCTGGACCAGATATTCACAATTGGCTCTTGCGTGCAGGCGGCTGGAGTGCCCTGGGACCTCTGCTAACAACGCCGGCGAGCGCCACTCTGGAGGTAGTTTTGGTCAGCTTGTGGGGACATCGCCGCCGCCTGCGTGCCAAGATTGAACAACCAGTGCCTGACACCAGTTGTTCAATCTTGCGCTCGGCTGCCGGTCGCGGGCGTCATTAGCGCTTGAAGCGGCGGTCGAGTTGCTCGGGAGTGATGGTCATGATGATGGGGTCGCCGTGAGGACAGACGGCAGGGGCATCGGTGGCCAGCAGATCATCGAGCAGCCGCTGCATCTCCGCGGGAGTGAGCGTCTCACCGGCCTTGACGGCGCTGTGGCACGCGGCAAGCGCGGCAAAGCCGGCGCGGCGGCGGTCATCGGCCGTGGGCGCATCCCACTCGGCGAGGTCGCGCAGCAGCTCCCTGACCTCGGTCTCATAGGACCGGCCGACCAGTGACGCCGGGATCGAGCGCAGCACATGCGCGTTGGGGCCGAACTGCTCGAACTCGAAGCCCAGGCGCGCGAGCATCCGGTGATGGTTCTCGATGGCGGCAAGCTCCGTCGGGGATGCCTCGATACTCAGAGGGACGGCGAGCATCTGGCGGGGCGGGGGGTCCTGAGCCTGCTCGAGCTGATGCAGCAGCACACGCTCGGCGGCGCGGTGCTGGTTGACCAGCAGAAGGTCGGCGCCCGACTGGGCCACGATGTAACGCCCGGCAAGCTGGCACAGTGCGGTCATCCGCTCCTGCGCCTGTATGTGAGCGGGCAGCCGCTGCTGGGGCCCGTCGGCGGTCGGCTGATCGACCTCCGGGGCGCTGAACACATCCAGGCCGTCGTCGCGGGCGTCCGTGGAGTCGGCGAATGGGTTAACGCGCAAACGCTCGGCGCGGCGCGTCTGGTCGAATGACGGCCCCTGCCAGCGTCCGGCCGCGGGCGCGCGCCTGATGCCATCACCCTCCCGCAGGGAGAGGCCCGGCTCGCTTNNGAGCGCAATCCCGCGTCTGCAAGCGCCCGCTCGACCGCGCGCTGGATGAGCGAGTGCATGCGGCCGGAGTTGTCGAAGCGGACCTCGATCTTGGTCGGATGAACGTTCGGGTCGACTGCCTCGGCATCGACGTCGATGTGCAGCACACACAGCGGGCGACGGCCGGAGGGCAACAGCATCCCGTACGCCTGGGTGACGGCATGGCTCAGGCCGGAACTGCGGACGAAGCGCCGGTTGACGAAGAAGAGCTGGTTGCGGGCCGTCGCGCGCGTCAGGCGCGGACTGCTGACAAAGCCCGAGACCCTCACGCCGTCGCCTTGCAGCTCGACGGGGAGAAACAGGCGCGCCTCGTTGCCGCCGTAGACGGTCGCGATGACGGAGAGCAGGTCGCCGGTGCCCGGCGTGGCGAGCAGCGTCGCGGCGTCATGGTCGACCTTGAAGGCGATATCCGGTCGCGAGANNCCAGCCGCTGCATCCACTCGACACAGTGGGAGCGCTCGGTGGCGGTTGTGGAGAGGAACTTCTCTCGTGCCGGCGTATTGTAGAAGAGGTTGGTGACCTCGACGGTGGTCCCTACGGGCGCGGCGACGGTCTGGGTTGGCGAGGGTTCCCCGCCACGCACTACGATGCGGGATGCCTCTGTCGCCTGCTCCGTGCGGGTGGTGATCTGGAGTTGGGCGACCGCGCCGATGCTGGGCAGGGCCTCGCCGCGAAAGCCCATTGTGAGGACCGAGTGGAGGTCCTCGGCGGCGGATATCTTCGATGTGGCGAAGCGCTGGACTGCCAGTCGCAGGTCCTCCGGGCTCATCCCGCAGCCGTCATCGGTCACGCGCACGAGCTTGCGCCCGCCGGATTGAAGCAGCACGTGAACGCGTGATGCACCGGCGTCGATGGCGTTCTCGACCAGCTCCTTGACGATGCTGGCCGGGCGCTCGACGACCTCCCCCGCCGCGATACGGTTGGCGACGTCCTCCGGCAGAATGTGTATCGTGCTCATGCAATCAGCTCCCCGATCACCCGGACGTTCCCCGTCGACGACGGGGAATCCTCGCCGGAGGCGGGTGGAGGTCCCGCGGCAGACGCGGGTGAACCTACCGACGCCTTCGCCGCGAACGAGCAGTTCAACTCGACAGTCGGGGAATGAGAAGCAATGACAGAGCAGTACAGGGGTGTCTTTCCGGCGGTTGTCACTGCCTTTGATGCACATGGTGACATCAACCCGGATGCGCAGAAGCAACTGAGCAGATGGCTCATCGACCGGGGCTGCAAGGGGCTGTTCGTCTGCGGCGGCACCGGCGAGGGTGTGCTGATGTCCGAGGATGAGCGCCGCATCGTCCTGGAAGCAACCGTCGAGGCAGTGGGGCACGACGCAACCATCATCGCCCACATCGGGGCCGTCAGCCCGCGCGTGACCTACAGGCTGGCCGAGCATGCGGCGGAGGTTGGCGCGGACGCCATCGCGGCCATCCCGGGCGCCTACTTCACGCCCAACGCAGACGGACTCGTCGAGCACTACCGCAGGTTGGCCGAGATCGCACAGCGACCCACGCTGCTCTATCACATCCCCAGCCGCACGGGCGTCAGCCTCGACCTGCAGACTGTCGCGCGGCTGGCGGCGATCCCGCACGTGGCGGGGCTGAAGTTCACCGACTACAATCTGTTCCTGATGCAGTGCATGCGGCGGCAGCAGGGCGAGGACTTCCTGATCATGTCTGGCTCCGATGAGATGATGGTGCCCTCGAGGCTGATGGGGTCCACGGGCACCATCGGCTCGTGGTACAACATCATCCCCCATGTGTTCATCGATGCCTTCGGGAGCGTCGATCGGGGCGACTGGGACAGGGCTGCAGAGTGTCAGGGGCATGCCAACGACATCATCTGCCGCAACATGGGTGCTCAGCTGGTGGACCTGTGCAAGATCGGGCTCTATGAGCTGGGCATTGACGTGGGCCGGCCGCGGATGCCGCTGCCGCGCGTGGATGACGAGGCGCGCAGGGCATTCATACAGGAGTTGCGATCCGGCGACTACATCGGCTGAGACGCACTGTCTCGGCAGACTGACTGCGTGGGTGTATACCGGGAGGAGTGGACGTGCTGATGCGACCGGTCTTCGTGCTGTTGATGCTTGGCCTGCTGTGCGCGGCGACACAGGCCGCGACGGTGGGCTACCTGGCCTATGGCGGGGATGAGAACGCTGCCGTGGACGCAGAGAACCCGTGGGTCCTCGCCATGCGCGACGCCGGGCTTGACGTCGTGCTGTGCAAGACCACGGAACTGGCCAATGTGGCGACGATGTCACAACTGAGCGGGCTGTACGTGCCCAACGTCATCGCGCTGACGGAGGGCGGGTTGGCCGCATTGCAGCGGTATGTGGGCGCCGGCGGGTGGCTGCTGCTGGACGGCTACTATGCGGCGACCGCGGTGGATCAGAGCGGCGAGGACCGGTATGTGAAGGGGAAGTTCGCCTGGCGGATCGTCTACCTGGAGGACGGCGCGTGCCGTAGCGGCATTCTCCCGGCGACCGGGGCAGGAGTGATGGGATCACCCGGCATCGAGATCGAGAAGGTCCGCGTCACGAGCGGCCCGGCGCTGACCGAGGGCGCGGAGACCGGCACGGTGCTTGAGATGCCCAAACAGCCGAACGGGAAGCCGTACCCGTGCGCGGGCCTGTACTACTTCCGCGAGACCGGTTCCCGCCCGCTCTTGACAGGCGTGCCGCCCGCGAAGGATGACACGCAGACACCCGAGCCCGTGGTGCTCGCCACGTACAACGAATACGGAGCGGGCAAGGCCGTATGGGCGACGGCGCCGCTTGCGCAGATGGCGGCGGATGGCGTGGAATTCGCCGCGGCCATCGTCGGGAACGTCGTGCAGGCTCTCCTCGAGAACCCCGCGCCCGATGCGGATGCCCTCGGGCAGGTCATCCCCACGATCGAGCAGGCGATGCAGGACCTGAAAGCCTACGATGCGGCCTACCGGGGCGGCAGGGGCGATTCGGCAAGCGCGGACTCGAGCGAGCTGGGATGGGGTGAAGCGGCGCGGCTGCTCATGTACATCCGCGCCTACCGGGCCTCCGGCGACGCCTACTGGCTGGACAAGATCGTCGACCACTTCGACCGGATGATCAAGAGCCTCTCAGACCCCGACAAAGACGGCTACCTGGGCTGGCGCACTATCGAGTACTCCGATGCGCTGGGGTGGCCGAGCCCGGAGGAAGGCAACAAGGGCGCCGGGCGCATCGAGCCGGATCTGGTCAGGACGCGGAAGAACACCGAGGTCACCGGCCACACGTACTACATCCAGTTCACCGAGAAGAGCAAGTTCGATGTCGTGGACCTCAACGGCGCGCGGATTGTCGCGAAGGATGTGCCATACACCTCCGGCGCGGAGATCGCCCAGATTCCCGGCATCAAGTTCACCATCAGCGGCAATGTGGCGGCCGGGGACAAGTTCAAGGTGCGCACTGAGCCGGTGCTGCCCCTGGAGTGGACCGTCCATGACGGCATGATTACCTACCCCATCGCGCTGTTTGTCGAGACGGTGCGCTCAGATGATGCGCTTGCGGCCACCTACGGTGAGAAGGCCGATGAGTACGCGAAGCTGCTATGCGAGCACTTCCTGAAGAAGTGGGAGCATTGCTGGGTGGAAGTCGGCGACGATATGGGCTTCATCAAGTGGGACCCGATTGTCGCCAACCCCTACCTGCGGCGGATTGCGCCGGGAGACATCCCGAGGACGGTCAAGCCACAGCCGCATAACCAGTACCTGGCGCTGGGGCGGACGTATCTGGTGATGTCGGCTCTGGTGGATGAGCCGTTGGCCTCCGAATACCGTGACAGAGCGGAGCGGATGGCGCGCTTCTTCCTCTCAAAGGCGCGCGAGACCGGTGATGCCTATACATTCGCCTACGCGGATGAGGTGGAAGGCCTCTCTGAGGGCTCTGACGACTTCGGGCACGGAGGGCTGTCGTTGAGCTTCTGCATCGAGGCGGCCAACCGGGGTGTCGTGTTCACCGACGAGCAGATGCAGCGGTTCAGCCACACGTTGCTCGACCAGATATGGGATGGTTCGCTGGAAGCGCCGACCTTTGCGGATCGCGTGAGCGGGGAGGGGGAGCGTACGCCGGCGAATGCATCGAGCTACTGGGTGGGCCTGAGCAGGCACAATGACGAGGTGTGGCGGCTGTTCTGGCACATATTCCGGCAGCGACCGGATGCCAACGCATTCCTCAACCTGTGGTATGCACGGCCGGAGGTAGCGCCGGAGCCGCCGGCGGGACGCGGCAGGGGATAGGGCTTTCAGCGCCCGAGTTGTGCTGCTGCGCGGTTGAGCTCGATAGCGAGTTGGGCGATCTTTGCCGGGTCCTTGCGGCCCGGCGAGTGCTCGACGCCGCTCGAGACGTCGATACCATGCGGCCTGACCGTCAGCACCGCCTCCGCCACATTCTCCGGAGTAATGCCCCCGGCAAGCATCACCGGCAGAGGAGCGGTCTGCACGATGCGTGCCGCTGCCTCCCAGTCGCTGACAGTGCCCGTACCGCCCGTCCCCGCGCGGGTAGCGGTGTCGAGCACGATGCGGGAGATGCCCGCCGCGGCTGCCTGGCGGATACGGTCGAGCGCGCGCTCGGCGTCGACGCCCTGCTCCCCGCGCGGCGGCAGCCCGACGGCCAGCCAGAGTTCCACGCCGTCCGGGACGGTGTTACGGATTGCCTCAAGGACCTCCAGTCCAGCGTCTGTGTGGAGCTGGAGTGCATGCGGGATGCAGGCGAGGGCAATGTGTGCAGCCTCGGTGGGGTTGTCGGTCTCGATCACGCAGACTTGCGAGATGCGGGCAGCACGCCCCAGCGCGGTCGTCTCGGCGACTGTGATGGTGCGGGGTGAGCGGGGGATGTTCACGATGCAGCCGAAGAACGCCGCGCCTACCTGCTGTACCATGTGCAGGTCGGCGAGTTGCGTGATGCCGCAGACCTTGAGCTGCGGCGGAGCGGCTTCGATTGGGTTGGTGTCAGGTGCCATGGCCGGCTGATCGCCACCCTGGCCGGAAATGCAGAATGATCCGGCCCGGGCGCTGTGAGCAGCCCGGGCCGGGAGTGCATGTCACGGCGTGTCATGTTTGCCGTTGAGGCCGCTACGAATGAGCAGCCGATTGATAGCATTGAGATAGGCCGCGGCCGATGCCTGCACCACGTCGGTGCTGGCAGCGCGCCCGACCGCCCGGTCACCGTTGCGGGCAACGTGGATGGTCGCTTCACCGAATGCGTCTCCGCCACGGGTCACGGCCCGGATCGAGTAGTCCTCGAGCGTCACCTGGACGCCGGTGATGCGCTCGATGGCCTTGTAGGCGGCATCCACGGGGCCATTGCCGACGGCCGCATCCTGGAAGAGCTCCTCCTCCTTGCGGAGTTGGACGGTTGCGGTCGGCATCGTCGACGAGCCGGAGGTCACCTGCAGGCTCTCGAGAACCCACGTATCCACAGACTCAGTCGTGGCCTCACGCATGATGATCTCGAGGTCCTCATCGTAGATCTGCTTCTTCTTGTCCGCCATCTCGATGAAGCGCTTGTAGATGTCGTCAATCTGGTCATCGGCGACATCGTACCCGAGGTCCTCGAGCCGCTTGCGCACCCCGTGCTTGCCCGAGCGCGGCCCCAGGGTCAGCACCGTTTCGCCCCAACCGACGTCTTCCGGCTTCATGATCTCGTACGTGGCGCGGTCCATGATCACGCCGTGCTGGTGGATGCCGGCCTCGTGCCGGAAGGCGTTCTGCCCGACGATTGCCTTGTTCGGCTGCACCGGAAAGCCGGTGAAGCTGGAGACCATCTTCGAGGTCTTGAGTATCTCCTCGGTCTTGATGTCGGTGTAGGCGTCGAACTGGTCGCTGCGGGTGCGCAGGGCCATGACGATCTCCTCGAGCGATGCGTTGCCCGCCCGCTCGCCCATGCCGTTGATCGTGCACTCGACCTGCCGGGCGCCGGCGCGGATGGCGGCCAGCGAGTTGGCTACCGACAGGCCCAGGTCGTCATGGTTGTGCACGCTGATGACGGCCTGGTTGATATTGGGCACGTTCTCGAACAGGTAGCGGATCGTCTCCTCCATGACCCATGGTGTCGTGTAGCCGACCGTGTCGGGGATGTTGATGGTCCTCGCCCCGGCCTCGATGGTCGCTTCGACGACATCGCGCAGGTATGGCAGGTCGGTACGCATGGCGTCCTCTGCCGAGAACTCGACGTCCTCGACGAGTGTGCACGCGTACTTGACCATCTCGACGGCCATCCGGAGCACCTCGTCGGCGCTCTTGCGCAGCTTCTTCTCCAGGTGGAGCCTGCTGGTGCCGACGAAGGTGTGTACGCGGTGCTTCTCGGCGTGCTTGACGGCATTCGCGCATGCCTCGATGTCCTCGGCCTTGGTGCGGGCCAGCCCGCAGATCGTGGGGCCCTTGACCTCCTGGGCGATGCGCGAGACAGAGTCGAAGTCCTCCGGCGACGAGTAGGGGAAGCCTGCCTCGATGACATCCACATTGAGGTGAGCCAGCTGTTGGGCAAGAGCCAGCTTCTCCGTGTTGGTCATGCTCGCGCCGGGCGATTGCTCGCCGTCGCGCAAGGTCGTGTCGAAGATCACTATCTTGCTCGGCATTGTGGTCACCTCTTCTTTCGCGCCGGCCTCGTTGGCCGGTCTGGTGTGGTACGGCCGCACAAGCGCCGCGATGGCTGTGGATGCTCCGGTGAGCGGACCCGGAAAGCGCAAAACCCCACGTCTTCTCCAGTCGGCGGATGCCTGTGACTGAAGAGACGCAGGGCCGTAGTCCTACGCGGTACCACTCTTCTTGACGAACCGTCTGGTTCGCCCACTCGTCAGGTGCGGGAGGGCTGCATGAGCGCTCCGACACCCTCTTCGGGTAACGGTGAAGTGCCGTCGGTACCTACTCAACGGACTTGTCGGGTCCGTCTTTCAGCCCGCAACTCCAGGGCGAGCTTCGGCGGTGCGATGATAGTCGTCTTCCAGCCCGGGGCCTGTGGCCCGCCGGACGACCTCTCTATATCGCCGCTGACCGCCTACTGTTCCCTTTCGCAGTCTTTGGCCGAATTGTGTAGATACTATAGAGTGGGGTGAGCGATTTGTCAAGGATGGTCAGCCTCCGTCCGGGGGCCATCCGGCGCTATGGGGAGGCCCACACCCGTATCCGGGGTCAGAAGTCAATGCCCTCACGGGCGAGGACGCCCTGCTGGTAGGGGTGCTTGCGGGCCTTCATCTCAGTGACCAGGTCGGCGCGCTCGCACACCTCGGCGGGCGCTCCGCGGCCGGTGAGGACAAGCTCGACATGAGCGGGGCGCGCTTCGAGCAGTGCGATGACGTCGCTGACGCCGATGAGGCCGCAGGCGACCGCGCAGTTGATCTCATCGAGGATGAGCACATCCGCGCCATCGGAGACCATGATGCTGCGTGCGGTCCACAGCGCGTGGGCGGCATGGCGCACCGCGGGGGTGCCGGGCTCGCCGGTGACGAAGCCGTTGCCGATCTGCTCGATGCGCAGGTATGGCTGCAACCGACTTGCGGCATAGTGCTCACCGCACTCAGTTGCCTTGATGAACTGGATCATGACGGTCTTCAGTCCGTAGCCGGCCGCCCGCAATGCCAGGCCGAGGGCCGCGGTGGTCTTGCCCTTGCCGTCGCCTGTGTAGACGTGCACCAGTCCGACGCGCTTTCTCTTCCCGGTCATCCTGCCATACCCCCGGACCATCGGGCCCCATCGTCTACGGAGCACCGCTTGCCTGTGGTTGAGCGCCGGGCGCGAACTGCTTCCGGCATTGGCGGCACGTCAGCACGGGTTGACGGCCCTGGGGGCCGCCTATGAGCAGCAGGGCGTTGGCCGCGCCGCAATGCGGGCACTTCACGGCCGGATAGAGTTGCTTTTCGTGGCACGCCGGGCACGTGTCGGGCACCGACTTGAGGCTCTGCGTAGCCTCCTGCCCACACGCGGCGCATACACACGGCGTGGCGCCGGCCCGCTTGCCGAGCGGGCTGCTCTTGGGGCGCACTACCAGTACCAGCGCGCCGACGGCTGCCACGACCAGGACGACCATCAGGATCAGTTTGTGTCTGGGTTCCATGGTTTGTCTCCTCGCGCACTGGGCGCGTCATGCTCGAGCGGATGCGCGCGCGACACGGGGGCGGCGCCCCGCGGCGTCGTCTGGGCGCCGCACTTTCGACACTTGGGGAAGAAGTACGCCGGGCCGAGGTCCAAGAACAGGCGCGGCTGCGCGTACAACTCCTTCTCTTTGGCCAGGTTCCACGGTGTCCATTCACCGCACTTCGGACACACGCCCGCGAAGTGCAGCGTCATCTCGCGACATTTGGGGCAGCGCTGGGGCAAGCGCGGGGTCTCGCGCCAGCCGCGCCAGTCACACCTGACGCACACAACGGCGTTGGGCACCTGTGGCGGAACCTTGCTGCCGGGCCGCAGGCTCCACCACTGGCTCATGTTCCAGCACAGCACGACCACGACGATAACACACAGCGCCAGACGGCCCCACGGCCGGTTCAGATGGCCCCTGAGCGCGATCCACAGTGGCCGCAGCCTCATTTGAGGTCCCAACTGTAAAACTCCATGGGCGGGACGGTCTTCCAGTCGGGTCCGGGCCAGCCCAGGCCGAAGTTCGTCACGTCATTGGCCGTGCCGCCGTAGATAGAGCCGTCTTCCTTGATCACCCCACGCGGCAGGGCCTTCACATGGCCGTCACAGAAGGCAAAGTTGGCCATGCCGTTGTGGCGGAAGTGGATGGACGGTTCGGGACGCCACGCCCCCCATTCAATGTACGCAGGCCAGTAGGGCGGCTCGATGAAGGAGTACTCGATGGCCACGGTGGTGGGGTAGAACTGCAGAAACGCGGCGTCGGCGAACATGTAGGTGTCGGCAGGATTCTGGATGGCCGAGTCATTGGCGGAGGGGTAGTCGCTCCCGAGATTCGGATCCCAGTGCGAGCTGCCCACGAACTCGTTGTTGTAGCCATAGCCCCCGCAACCAGCCTCGAAGTCGTTGGCCGACCCGTCCGCTACATAGTCCCTGAAACTGGGGCATTCCTTGATTTGGGAGTTCGCGAGGTACGGCCACAACGGGCCTTTTGTCGGATCGAACTTGCCGCTGCTGCGAGAACTGCCCGGGCGTGTGCCGTGCCAGCGTCTGGTATTCCTGCCCCACAGGTCTGCCCCCCCCAGCACGAAGTAACCGTCATAGTCGGCGGCGTACTGGATGTTGGCCAGCGCGAGTTGTCTGAGGTTGGAGGCGCAACTCGCCTGCCTGGCCTTCTCGCGAGCCTGGGCGAAGACCGGGAACAGGATTGCGGCCAGGATCGCGATAATGGCGATGACGACTAACAACTCTATCAGCGTGAAGCCCTTTCTGATTGACTGCATGATCCTCACCTGCGTCAGATGTAAGGCTCCGAGGGCGGTCCGGAATCGAAACGGCCGCTTCGCCAGACTCCGCTGAGCGGAGTGTTCCGCACAGCGGAAGGGGGAAGCGGCCGATGGAATCCGAACTCGCCGGACCTCGGGTGCCTCCCGCCCTCGCGGGTTGTGCACAAACGCCGACGGGTCGTCTCCTGGCTCCCGGGTCGCTCTACTTGCCACGCCTTCCCGGAGGTCCGCGTGCCGCGCGCTTGTGGACGCGACGGTGGCGGGCCTCCAGTGGCCTGTGTGTGGCATTCGTCTCCGGTTACAGTTGCGGGGCAGCCACGGTATCGCACCGTGTTCCGGGCCTCATCGGCCCCTGCCCGCCGGCGGAACTACAAACTCAAGGTGCAGGCACAACANNAAAGGCGCATACCCTCAGGGGCATGCGCCGATGGACCACACACGCATTCCCCACCCTCGAGGGAAATCCGAACACCGGTATCCTGGCTCCCAGGTCGTCCTCCCTGCCGCGCCTTCCCGGAGGGTGTGGGGCATGATGTCGCTTCACATTCATGCCACACAGATCTCCAGTGGCGGATGCGGCAGTCGTCGCTGGTTACAGTTGCGGGGCAGCGCCGGAGTCTCACCGGCTTCCCGGACCGGGCGTTGTCTCTCGCCCGGCTTGGTGCTACCCGCTCACACTACCACAGGTGTCTGGGCAAGTCAATGACACAATCATGCGGGATGCTCGCGGCCGCGGCGAGCGGCCGAACCACCTCCCGCCATCCCCGCCGACGGCTCTCAACGACGTTGCCCGCCGTCCTACGTGTAGTCGATGGCGACATACGCCCAGGGGTTGTATGGCAGGGCCCTGCTCAGCCGGTCGATGATGTCGTCGGTGCCGTTGAGGACGGTGACGATCTCGCCGTTGACGGCGGCGGCGAGGTCCAGGCGGCGACACAGGAGACGGTGAATCGCCCAGTCCTTGGCCTCGATCGTGATCTCCGTGCGCGCGCCCGGCGCTTCGTAGAGCGTGTAGTCGGTTGTGGGCGTCCAGACGTTGATCTTGAGGTCTGAGAGCAGCTCCAGATCAGTGCAGGCCTTGCCGAAAAGACGCTCCGGAGCGATGACCTGTCCCATGATCATCATGTGGCGCAACTGCGGGACAAACCCCGTCTCAATAGCCGCCTGCAGGCACGGGTGCTCGCTCGAGAGCATCCATGTGACCGGTTTGCCCAGGTCTGCGGCGAGGTTGGCCAGTGCTTTGAGACACTCCTCGAGTGAGCCGGGGCCGGTTGCGGCGACGTCGAGCACCTGCAGCGGTTGGTCGGCGCGCTCGCCTGTCCTCTCTCCGACCATGATGTAGCCCTGCAGATCGCCGGTGCGTGGGTAGCGGATGTAGTGGGTCTGCTGGGGCAGCACGTGGTAGATGCTGCGCGCCATCGCCATCGGCCAATACTCCGGCCCGGTGCGGTATGGGAAGCCGCCGTGGCCGGCGAACATCCCGGCAAAGACAGACGCCACGGCCTCCGCATCGGCAAGAAACTCGTCAAGGCCGCCTGTCGCGCAGTTGCCGCCGGGGCCCGCCGCGGGCTCCCACGTGCAGGTGCGCAGATAGAGCAGGTCGACATGGCCGGTCTTCTCGTAGAACTTGTAGCCGGGGCTGCGTTCGGCGCCGCGGTAGACCATCATCACCTCGACGCGGTCTCTGAGGAACTCGCGCGCGGCGTCGATCATCCCGCCGCCGATGCCCTTCGAGCGCATGTCCTCGCGCGTACCGACGGCATGCTCGAAGATGGTGCTCGCGACTGCGCCGGGCGCGAGTTGGATGTCGCGGAACTCCATCGGGATGGCGCCGACAATCTCATCGCCGAGGTAGGCCAGTGATGCCGTGTTCGCCTCCTCGGCCTCGCGCCACCGGTCGAGAGTGAGCGGGGGGAAGATGGCGTTGCGGATGCTGAGCAGGTCGTCGGCGTCGGCGGGGGTGTACTCGCGGAATGTCGGTTCGCGCATCATGTGCCTCCTGCGGTATCTGGTTGGCCGGACCGTTCGCCGGACCCGAGGGTCCGCCCTGCCGGGAAATGACGTCTGACCCTTTCCATCCGCGGCGTGATCGGATACCATCTGCCTGTGAACGCCATCGGAGAAGAGAGAGATACGCGCCGCCACCTGGTCAAGAACGACCTCCTGTTCGTCGATTTCGACGGTACCATCAGCTTGATCGATACCGGCATCGCCGTCATTGATGCGCTCGATCTGGACGAAGCGTGGGAGTTGGAACACCAGTGGCGGCGGGGCGAGATCGACTCGATGCAGTGCCTGGCCGGCCAGTGGGGGATGGTGGACCTGCCCCCGCGCGCGGTGTACCGGATGATCGACAGCCTCGAACTCGACGATGAGTTCAGTGTGCTCGCCGAGGCGGCCATCGAGATCGGCGCGGGCCTGGTGGTGGTCAGCGACGGGCTTGACTTCTACGTTGACAGGATGCTGGGGCGGCTGGGCTGGCAGACGTGTGAGGGCGATGAGGTCATCAACCGGCCCCGGCATTGCATCCCACGCTTCGCCAATCACGCGCAGGTGACCGACAGTGGGATCCGCATCAGCTTCCCGCACCGCAACCGGGCCTGCGACCAGTGCGGCAACTGCAAGCGTGCGCACCTGGAGCGGCTGCGGGAGCACTTCAGCCGTGTCATCTACATCGGTGACGGCCACTCGGATCTGTGCGCCTCGCGGCATGCGGACATGGTTTTTGCCAAGGCGGCGCTGGCGGCGGACTTTGATGCGGCTGGGGACGCGTATACCCCCTTCGAGACGCTGGAAGACGTGAATGCAGTGCTACTGGCGCCGTACCGGGCGCAGTGATCCCGCGCGGCTGTCGGTATTGGTTCGTGGCGGGTGTCTGCAGGCGGGATACCTGCCCTACCTGCCGAGGTTGGGAGTTCCAGGTGGCTTGCGCCGCCAGGCGAGTGTGAAGTAGAATCTGGTCGCGCCGGCGTTGAGGACCGATTGGGAGGTCCCACGACCGGCGCTGTGGCGCTTGTGCGCCGCCAATAGCTGAGACTGGAGCTGATGGGCACATGGCCAACAAACCCCTGAGTGAAGCCCGGATTACGTCGCTGATCGTCGAGAGCTTCGCACGGGACTTCGGAGAAGTCATAGAGATGGACGTTGCCATCGTCGGAGCCGGGCCGGCGGGGTTGACCGCGGCGCGGCTGCTTGCGGGCGATGGGCTGAACGTATCGGTGTTCGAGCGGAAGCTCTCCGTCGGCGGCGGCATCTGGGGCGGGGGCATGCTCTTCCCGCGCATCGTCGTCCAGGAGACGGCCAGGGAGATCATGGAGGAGATAGGGATCAGGCTCGAGGCGCACGACGGCTACTATGTGGCCGACTCGGTTGAGACGGTCGCGAAGTGCACCTCGGCCGCCATCGACGCCGGTGTGAAGATATGGGTCGGAGTCTCGGTTGAGGATGTCATGATCCGTGAGAATGACGAGGTGTGCGGTGTGGTCATCAACTGGGGCGCGGTCGAATACGCGGGGTTGCATGTCGACCCGCTGGCGCTTTCGGCCAAGTGTGTCATCGATGCCACCGGGCATGCAGCCGAGATCGCCCGGGGAGTGCTGCGGAAGATCCCAGGCGCGAAGTTCAGCACCGAGGACGGCGGCGTCCCCGGCGAGCGGCCGATGCACGCGGAGATTGGTGAGGGGGCCCTGGTCGGGAACACGCAGGAGGTGTATCCCGGCCTGGTCGTCGCCGGGATGGCGGCCAACGCCGTGTTCGCTTCGCCACGCATGGGGCCGATTTTCGGGGGCATGTTCCTCTCAGGGTGCCGGGCGGCCGAGGTCGCTCGGGACATCATCGCCCGGCGCGGCAGTGCGTAGGGTCAGAATTGTTGGGTAGCCCGGCATGCAGACGAAGCGGTCGTCGCAATGGACGGCCGCTTCATCGTCTCAGCTTCCTGCCTGCTGCCTGCGTACTACTTGATCAGGTGGGCCTTTCCGTACTCGATACCCCCGACGGCGATGAGAATGTCCTGAAGGCGCGCTGGATCGTGCGTGCGGAAGGCATAGCCGCCGTTGCGGACCAGCCCCTCATTGAACTCGAAGTCGGCGCCGCCGTAGCCGTATTGGCCGTATTCCTCGAGCGTGAGGGTGACCGTGTGGATGCGTATGCCGTTGGCGGCAGCCCTGTCGGCGGCAGCGACGGTCTCATTGCGGTACTGCTGGGTGAGGGCAGTCGTGCTGCCGATCGGCATACCGTCGCTGACCAGCACGATGACCTTCTCGTGGTCCTCGCCGCCGTGGTCGAGGATGCTGTCAATGGCGAAGTTGATGCCCGTGGCCGGGTTTGTGTAGCCGTTGGGCGTGTCGTTGAGGATCATGTTGCGGACGGCCAGGTTCGTCTCGGAAAAGTCGCCATCCACCGGGACCTCCTCGAGGTCGAAGGCCAACTGCAGGTAGTCGTAGCGTCCCAACCAGGGTATCCACACGCGCCTGTAGGTGTACTTGAGGGCGTTGTTGAAGACCGCAATGCCGATCTGGTCGCCGCTGATGGAGACATCATTGACCAGATCACACAGCGTCGCGTCGGCGGTGATCGCCTGGCCCCACTCCTCGCTGAACGAGCCGGATGCATCCTGCACGAACATGAGGTCGACGGGCTTGCGCGGCGCTCCGCTGAAGCCGACGCTGGCGACTGCATCCGCCTCGACGGTGGTGTCACCGTGACCAAGGTAGTGGGCGAAGTACATTGGCACGGCGCCGTTGGCCGATGCCTGTGTGTAGTGGACGGTGGCTCTGACGGCGAGCGTGTCGAAGGCGGGCGACCAGGCTAGAATCTGCTGTGCCTCGGCGTCCCAGGCGCCGACCTCGATGTCGGACGCGGGGTCAACCATGACCGGTCGGCCCATGATCAGGTTGGCGGCCGCGACGTCCGCTGCCGCCTGACGGGCTGCCGCCTGGTCCATGCCGGTGCGCAGGACGCTCGCACCGGCCAGGGCCGCCGCATCGGCGACGTCCTGAGCGGACTGCCTGACTGTCACAAGCAGCCCCACGTCGATACTCACCGCTGCCATCCCCAGGAGAATCACCAGTGCTATCGCGGTGAGGACCATCACATACCCGCGGCGTGTGCCGCATGCGCGGTATCTCATGATGCTCCTCCACCGCCGCCGGTCACGGACCACTCTGATGGGTCTGTTGGCACCGGCGGCCACGTCTGTTGACGGCCATTGACACGATAATGGTACCCGTTTCGTGTGCGGGGAGTGTCAACAATCGCTCAACAACTGCGCAACACCGTATCCATGCTCATGAGCATTGCGTGCCCCGGGGGGACACGCGAAACGGCGGCCCCGGTTCGGGCCGCCGTCCTGTGAGCATGTTTGCCGGATGTCGTCTACTTGATGAGCTTCGCCTTTCCGTACTCGAGGCCTCCGACGGTGATCAGGATGTCCCGGATGCGCTCGGGGTCGGCGNNCGCCGTTGCGGACAAGCCCCTCGTTGAACGCGAAGTCGGCGCCGCCATAGCCGTAGTCGCCGTACTCTTCGGCCGTCAATGTGACGGTGTGTATGCGAATGCCGTTCGTCCCAGCCCGGTTGGCCGCCGTGACGGTGTTGTTCCGGTACTGCTGGGTCTTGTAGCTGGTGCTGCCCAGCGGCATGCCGTCACTGACAAGCACGATGACCTTCTCGTTGCCCCCGTAGCCGTTGTTGAGAATCGAGTCGATGGCGAAGTTGAGTGCCGGAGCCGGGTTCGTCCAGCCCTCGGGCGTGTGGTTCTCGACGTTCTGCCGTATCTGGTATTGACTGGCGGGCAGGTCGCCCTGTAGCGGCAGCGCCATCAGGTTATACTTGAGTTCGTAAGTGACCCACACGTTTATGTAGCGCCTGTAATATGAGGACCATTGTCGTTCGTAGTAGCCGTCGGTTGAGATACCCTCATCGAAAACGACGATGCCGTACTGGTCGTCAGCGATGGACACATCGTTGATCATATCGACCAGGTTGGAGCTGGCGCTGATCGCCTGCGCCCATTCCTCGACGAACGATCCCGATGCGTCCTGGACGAACATGATGTCCACGGGGTTGCGTGGGTGGACGCTCATGCCGACGCTGGCGACGGCTTCCGCGGAAGTCTCCGCGAACTGGTGGCCCAGCGCCTTTGAGAAGTGAAGCGGTATCGGCCCGTTCGGGGAGTCCTCGGAGTAGCGGACCGTGGCCTTCACGGCCATGACGTCGAACGCCGGCGACCAGGGGACGATCTGCTGGGTGTCCTCGTCCCACGCGCCGACCTCGACGTCATCCTGCTCCATGATGACCGGCACGCCCATGACCTGGTTGGCGGCGGTCACCGCAATGGCCCGCTGTACGGCCTCGGCCTCATCCATGCCGGTGCGCAGGGACGCCGCCGCCGCCAGAGCCGCGGCATCGGCGATGTCCTGCGCCTTCTGCTTGACACCGACGACGGTGCCCACGTCAATGCTGAGAGCCGCCATTCCCAGCAGCACGACAAGTGCAAGTGACACCAGCACAAGCACATACCCACCGCGCTGCCGGAAGCGTGCCGCGCGCATCGTCACCATCCCCCGTGTCCGACAGCCCCCTCGACCTACCTGAGCCGCCGGCCTGTGGCGATCCCTGTTTGCTCGCATCTGTTATCGGCACTATCGAGGTGCATGTTACCCCGGGAGAACCTAAAGATGGGTAAAGGAAAGCTCAAGATTACATCAACATGCGCGTTGATGGCTTGAGATGGCATCCTGGTCCTGCGCCCGGGAGGCTCGATGCGGCGCCAGATCCGGTTCGCGCGACGGGGCTGTGACGCCGTCTCTCCGAGCGGGGTCAGGGAGGCCGTCGCAATGCGCGCGTGCAGCGGCCCTGGTTTCGGGCCGGCTCCGCGTCACGCGCATTCGGGCGGCCGGGATGCGTTGGAGTGAGTGGGCGCTACTGAACGTCGCTTTCGTCTTCGTCGACCTGAAGGCCCATCAGTCGCATGGCATTGCGGCGGTAGATGTCCTGTTTCTGCTGCTGGGTGACGCCCATCAACTCGAATACCTCTTCGTAGCGGTCGATGAGCACGTCCGGCGGGTGGGTGTCAGATGCCCAGACGAGACGCTTGAGCATGCTCTGCCAGACGTCTTCGCCCTGGAGGAGAAAGTGGTTCATGAGCCATTCCTCATCCATGCGCAGGAGCGCTGTGCCGGTGAGGTCCCAGTAGATGTTGGGCCAGGCGGCGATGACCGCGCAGGCCTCCTGGACCCAGGGGAAGCCGAGGTGGGGCATGAGCAGACGGAGGTCCGGGAAGTCACGGGCTATGGCATCGAGACAGATGGGACGCTGATAGCGTGACGAGGTCTGGTGGCCGCCGGGTCGACTGAGCGCGCCCGTGATACCGCAATGGAAGTTGATCGGCATCCCGAGCGCCTCCGCGCGTGCGTAGACCGGCCACAGATTCCGGTCATCATAGAACGTGGCCGGTATTATGACCTTGAGGGCCTCGAAGCCGTGCGCATACAACTCATCGACCTTCTGGGGGCCGTCCAGCCCGAGCCGGACGTAGCCGAAGCCGATGATGCGGCCCGGGTACTGCTTCTTGGCACGGATGACGCCCTCGTTATCATGCTGGTTGAAGAGCGGTCCACATGTGGACATGCCGACCTGTTCGATGCCGAGGTCGTCTGCCTGGATCATGTAGTTCTCGAGATCGCCCTCGCTGACGTGATAGTGGCGGTGGATGTCGATGTATCGCATCGGCGCGCCTCCTTGGAGGTTGGCTCTGGTCGGCTCTGTTCGGAGGCGGCCCCCGGCGGGCAGGACCGCCTACTTCTCGCCGTTGAGCGGCGGGTTCGAGAAATCGACAATGTAGCGCTCGATCTTGGTCTGAGCGACAATCTCCGCACGCTTCTCGGCCGCGAGGCGCTCGAGCGCATCAGACTCGAGCTGGGCACGAATTCGGTCGTCGACTTCCTCGAACGGGGGTATGCGCTCGGGCGTGCGGGCGATGCGCTTGATGATGTGGAAGCCCATCTTCGACTCGACGACGGGACTGATGTCCCCGTCCTTTGTCAGGGCGAAGGAGGCCGCCTGGAACGGGTCAGGTCCGGGGACGATGAAGCCCCACTCGCCACCATTCTCCTTGGTATAGGGGTCGATGGAGTTGGCCTTCGCCGCATCGGCAAAGCTGACTCTGCCGGCGAGGATATCGTCGCGCAACTGCTGGGCCTTCTCCCGCGTCGGGACACAGATGTGGGCGACCTTCACGCGCTCGGGCTGCTTGAGACGCTCACGGTTGCGTGTGTAGTAGGTGACGACGTCCTGGTCTGAGACTGAAACGTTCGGCTTGACCATCTTCTCGACGAGCATGGCCAGGTACACTCCCTGCCGGAATGCCGCCGGGCTGAGACCCTCGAGGCGGAGCCATGCCGCGAAGGTAATGCCGGTGACGGGAGCGCGGAGACCGATCTGCTTCTCGGTTGCCGCACAGCGCTCATCGACCTCCTGGATCGTGATGCTGACGCCTGCCTTCTCCGCGGCCTGCTCGATGGCCTCGACGAGGATGAGGTTCTCGAGCACCTCTGCGCCGTGTCTGGCAACACACTGCCGAAGAAGCACGTCGTAGGGGATGATCTTGCCGTTGACGGAGGCTGCCGACTTCACTGCTGGAGCGTCCTGGCAGAGGGCCGACCCGCAGAGAACGAGGGCCAGCACGGCTGCCTGGTAGCTGAGGTACGAGTGCTTCATTCGACTGCTCCTTGGCTGTTGCATGTAGTGTCTACTGCCCGGTCTCGCGGGCGGGAGTTGGGTTCGTGGGGGCGACGTCATCGGTTGCCGGTTCGTCTATCGGACTCGTCGATGACGGCTGCACAGTGCCATCGAGTGCGGCGGCCTGACCGGGCTCCGGGCGCCGCACGTTGAGCCAGACCTTGCTGTGTTTGAGCGACACGTCGGTGCCCAGCTTCTGTGACATGTCTGCCAGACGCCGGGCGATCTTCTCCGCGCGCTCCTGCTCCGGGAAGATGGGGCCCATCCTGCTGCGGGGTATGTAGATGGGCTTGGCGAAGATCGACCAGCCGTAGTTCTCGCTGTAGGTCAAAGAGAACATGGCGCTCTCCATGCGCTCGCCGTCCTTCTGGTCGAAGACGAAGTTGCCGGCGGAGTAGAAGATGGGGCAGTTCTTGTAGACCTCGATGCCCTGCAGCACGTGCGGGTGGTGGCCGAAGACGACGTCGGCGCCGTTGTCGACGAGGAAATGGGCTAACTCCACGTTCTCGGCCTCCGGCTCGGTCTTGTACTCCTGGCCCCAGTGGACGGATACGAAGAGCAGGTCGCAGTTCTGCCTGGCACTCGCAAGCTGGCCGGCGAGGACCTCGCGGTCGTCAACATCGGCCCATGATCCCTGCACGTAGGAGGGCAGATGGGTATAGCCCATGAAGCCGATTGTGTAGCCGTCGGCGGTCAGGTACGTCGGCTCCCAGGCCTTGTCCTTCTCGCGGCGGGCTCCGCAATAGGCGATTGAGTTCTCCTCGAGTACATCAAGCGTGTTGCGGAGCGCCTCGGCCCCCGCATCGAGGGTGTGGTTGTTGGCGAGCGAGACGATGTCGAATCCGCCGTCGAGTACAACCTTGATCGTTTCCGGGTCGGCGCGAAAGATGCAGTCGCCCGGGCTATGTGCGCCACTCGTGGCGAGCGGACACTCGAGGTTGGCGAAGGCGATGTCGGCGGAGCGGGTCAGATCGCGCACCTTCGCGAGAATGCTCTGATAGCCGTTGCTGCGGATGGCCTTGCCGACGTTGCGATCGAGCATGATGTCGCCGACGGCGACGATGGTGAAGGTGCGCTTGGGCGGCGGCGCGGGCTTCTCGAGGTCCGGGATGGCGGCCGCCCGGGGAACCGGTGCGACGCCGCCATCGGCCCCGGACGCCCGGTCACGACAGCCGCCGAGCGACAAAACACACGCCGGTGCAAGCACGGCGATCAGAGCGGCGATCGATAGTGTGGAGGCGGTCCTGAGCGACTGCTTCATCTGTGTCTCCCGCGGTGCGATGGTGGTCGGGCAACCAGCCTCGATAGCATAGGGTATCTGTGCGGCAGCGTCAACCGCCGCACGGTTGACAGGCTCTGAACAACCTATCTATAATCTGGACGCATGGGGTCGGGTGAGTTGCACCGACTGTGATGCCGGGCGTATGCGATGCGCGCAGTGTGAGAGGAGCCGCATGCCAGTGAGAAGCGGGTTGTTCGCGGCCGGCGCTGTCCTTGCCGCGCTGGCATTGGCGCCCGCCACAGCCGTCCGTGGCGCTCCGGCCCCGCTGGAGCCGGAGAGCGGCTGCTATATCGGCGCATACATCGAGTTAGACAGCAACCTCAAGGGAGATGTTCGCACCTTTGAGACATTAGTTGGCAAGCCGCACGCATCGTATTTCCGCTACGTGGGCTACGGCCAGCCGTTCCCCTTTGAGTGGGTTCACGAACTCCACGGATACGGCGTCGCTCCACACATCGCCTGGGAGCCCAATCACGGGCTGGGCATGGTCCGCGACGACGAGTACCTGCAGGGCTGGGCACAGGCCGCCGGCCACACCGGTATCCCCATCTTCCTGCGCTATGCCTCGGAGATGAACGGTACCTGGCAGGCCTATTCGGGCGACCCGCGTGAGTACATCGAGAAGTGGCGGACGGTCTACCGGGTCATGAAGGCCGCGGCGCCGAACGTGGCGATGGTCTGGTGCCCGTTCGCCACTCCGCGCGCCACGATCACCGACTACTACCCCGGCGACGAGTATGTTGACTGGGTCGGAGTGAACATCTACAGCGTTGTGCATCAGGACGGTGACCCGAGCAAGCCGCCGACCGAGGACCCGCTGTCACTGCTGTCCTACGTCTACAACCTGTACGCGGAGCGCAAGCCGATCGCCATCTGCGAGTACGCCTCGACGCACTATTGCCGCGCCCTGGCGCGTGACACCACGGACTTTGCGATCGAGAAGATGACGCGCTTGTACGCTGCGTTACCGCAGCAGTTCCCGCGCGTGAAGATGATCAACTGGTTCTCCGTGGACGCCATCAGTGACGGGCTTGCGGACAACAATTACAGCCTGACGGCGAACCGCCGGGTCCTGGACACCTACAGGGGCCTGATCTCCGACCCGCACTTTCTCTCCCGCATGTCTGCCTTGGGCGCCGTCGACCCGGTTGCTTCGCCCACGGGCGACACGCCACCGGTGGCCCGACCGCCTGTGGCGCCGGTGCAGCCGCCGCCGGAGACGCAGTTGCCGCTGGCGGCCGATGGCCCGCCGCCCGTCGGGTCCACCGACATCTGGGTTTCGGTGCTCGGCGCGAGGCCGCACGCGGTCAGCGGCGAAGTTGAGATCGCCGTGGACCTGCCTGCCCGCACCCGCGGGACGACGGTGGAGTTCTACATCGACGGCGACTTCCGCTGCATCACGAATGTTGAGCCGTATCGGTGCCCGTGGAACGCAGACCGCTCGGCCCCCGGAGAGCACACGATCGAGGTCAGAGTGGCGAACGAGGCGGGGACTGAGATCGGGAGCAGGCGGGTTTCGGTTATCGTCGCAAAGGAATCTGGGCAGTAGTCGACGAAGGTATGGAGCAGTTGCGCGGATCGTCCGGGGGACCGCACACATCGCCACCCGCATTGGGAGGACCGGCGACATGGGAAACCGGCACGGAGGGTTCACTCTCATCGAGCTGCTGGTCGTTATCGCGATCATCACGGTGCTGGCGGCGATTCTGTTTCCCGTGTTCGCCCGAGCCCAGGAGAAGGCGCGTGTCACCGGGTGCCTGAACAACCTCAAGCAGCTCGGTACGGCCGCGGCGATGTACGCCAACGACTACGACGGCTACTTGTCCCTGGGGCAGCAGCGCGCTGCCGCGACGGCCGAGGACGGCATGTGGTACTGGCGCTGGTATGAGTATGTGACCAATACCCAGGTGTACACCTGCAGGTCCGGGCAGCAGGAGCGCGAGGTGAACTACCCGACGGGCGAGAGCGGGCCGATCAGCTACGCTACGCTGTGTGAGAGTTGCCTGCCCGAGGGCATCTGTAACCTGGGGGCGATCAAGCGGCCGGCCAACACGCTGCTGCTCTCGGATAACCCCTGGTCGCCGTTGCGCACCTGCCCGCAGGCGCATGCCGGGATGGCCAATCATTCGCCGCTGGTGACGATGAACGAGCGCTACAAGAGCTTTCCGTGGCATGACAAGACCGTCAACGTCTGCTACATGGATGGTCACGCGAAGTCAATCCAGGGCACGACCCTGGCGGGTGGCAGGCAGGACCCGATGTTCCTGTTCCAATAGAACGCGCACCGCGGGCGGGGCCGCCCCCCGGCGCGATGCGGGTGCGGACGCGGCCGGCGCGTCTGCGGACAACTCATGCCCGACGAGTGGGCCGCCGAGCACAGTGAGCATCGCGTTCACCTGACGGCGGCTCTTTGTGTGTCACGGGGGCCGGCATCTTCTCGCGTCGGAGAGAGTGTGTCGTCATGGGTGCAATACGGCTGGTTGAGTTGGTCAGGTACTTCGGTGATGTGGCCGCGCTGG
>DPJP01000239.1 GCA_003542955.1 Armatimonadota bacterium | reverse complement strand
GACCACATCTCCGCCCCCTGGTGGGGCGTCGGCGCCGTGTTCCAGTGCACCACCGAGCACGTTTGGGGCCTGCCGACACACGTCTCCACGGGCAGTACCGACCTCGGAGGTTTCCGCTACAAGCATCCCGTCGAGACGCCGGAGGACTACGACCGCATCACCGTCCCCGACTTCATCTACGATGCCGAGGCCACCGAGCGCAACGCCTCGAGGATGGTTGACCTGCTGGGGGAGGCCATGCCGGTTCGGATTACCGGCTCACCGGCCCTCGGGCCGCACCACAGCGTCTATCTCGAGCAACTCCGCGGCCTGGCGCCGCTGATGGAGGACATGGCATTCCGCCCGCACCTGGTCCATCGGGCGATGGCGAAGATCACCGAGGGCATCCTCCGCTCGATGCGCGTGGCCGAAGAGGCCGGCGTGCTGACCACCAATCACCACGAGCCGATGACATGCTCGGATCCGCTGAACGACCCGCCCGCGGAGGGCCCGATCCGCCTGCATCACCTCTGGGTGGCCGGCAACAGCCAGGAGTTCGACATCGTCTCGCCGCCGATGCACGAGGAGTTCCTGCTCAGCTATCAGAAGGTCGTATTCCAGCAGTACGGCGCCACGCAGTACGGCTGCTGTGAGAGCCTCTCGGCGAAGACCGACATCGTGCTGGGGATACCGAACCTGCGCATCTTCGTCTCCTCGTTCTGGAGCGACCTCGACAAGGTCATCGAGGCCTGCGGCACGGATTACACCATCATGTGGCGGCAGTCCTCGGCGCAGGTGACGCTGCCCGACGATCTGAGCGAGCACCGCGCACATCTCGAAGCCGGCCTGCAGCGGCTGCAGGGGCACCCGTACCAGGTAGTGTTGAGGGAACTCGAGACACTGCGCGGGCGGCCGGAGCGGCTGAGGGAGTGGGCGCGTCTGGCGATCGGGCTTGCGGAGGAGTATGCGTAGAGCAGGGCTGATCACACTCGCTGAACTGACCGGAGGCACATGATGAACCGCTTACTGACCGTTGGATGCATCGCCATCGCGCTGACCGTCACAGGTGTGGGATGCTGGGCGCAGGAGCTGGCCCTCCAGCCCTTCTCCTACCATGAGAGCTTCGAGGGCGAAATGCCCCGCTTCGAGCAGTGGGCGACGAACGGGACGCATACGGTCAACTTCATTGGCATCACCGATGAAGCCGCCTACGAGGGCAACAGGAGCCTGAAGCTGGATATCACCCTCGACAGCGGCTCGTACCACTACTGGGGTGTGAAGCTGCGCGTGCCAATGGCGGGCAAGTTGAAGCTCTCCGCGCGCATCAGAGTGGCGGAGGGCAATACCGCCGGGGTCTCCTTTGGCACCAACGCCGTCTACCCACCGACCCATCACTCGGGCTGTGGCGGCGGTGAGCGGCTGACCGCGCCAATGGAGGAGTGGCGCCTCGAGGAGATCGACCTCGTTGAGCGCGGAGAGACCGGCGCCGCCGGCGTCATGGGCGGCTATACGGCGACGGTCCGGGGTGAGGACGTCGGCGCGTACCTGGACCGCTGGGCCGTCTTCCTCCACGGTGGAGAGGGAACGCGCAACCGTGCGGTTGTCTACATCGACGACATCCGCATCGAGGGCGAGGCGCCCAGCGAGCAGGATTACGACGCCTTCATCGCCCGGCGCTGGGCGGTGGGGCAGGAGCGCCTGCAGACCCAACTCGACGGCTGGCGCGCCCAGATCGCCGAGGCACGCAAGAGCATCGAGGGCATGCCGGAGGCGCCCGCGGCGCTGCGGGAGGCTGCCGAGCGGGTGAAGGCCGGACCCGATAAGGCCGACGCGCTGCTCGATGCCTTCGCCAAACGCGGCTACGGCAACACCTCCGAGCTGGCCCAGATACAGGAGACGCTGTTTGCCGCCAGGTACGGGCCGGCGACCATCGCCGCGGCCGTCGCCGCCGTCGAGGCCGGACAGCCGTACCTGCTCTACGGACCACCGGCGATCACCAACAGCCGCCTGACCGCCGACACCTTCCCGATCCCCGCGCCGCTTGCGGACTCGCTGAGCTGCTCGGGCTGCAGGGGAGAATACGAGTCGATGACTGTGGCCGTCTATGCGCTCGAGGCCCTCGACGCCGTCACGGTCAGAGTCAGTGACCTCACGGGCGATGCCGGNNCCGCGAGCGCCGTGGACGTGCATGTGGTCAAGTCATGGTTCCAGGCCGGCCGGGGCATCGGCGACAGGACGCACAAGCAGCTTGCGCCCGAGCTGCTGCTCAAGGATGACGACCTGGTGCGCGTCGACCTCGAGGCGGGCGAGAACCACCTCCGCAGCACCGCCGAAGACGGGACCCAGACCTACCTGCTCTGCAGCGGCAAGACCAGCGAGAACCTCGAGGGCGTCCGGCCGATCGATGCCGAGACGCTGCAGCCGGTGAATATCGCTGAGAGCACGCTCAAGCAGTTCTGGTTCACGGTGCAGATCCCTGAGGACGCGGCGGCTGGCGAGTATGCGGGCTCGGTTGAGTTCTCCCTCAACGGCACTCAGCGCAGTCTGCCGCTGAGACTGACCGTGCACCCATTCGAGCTGCTGCCCTCGCGGCTGACCTACTCGATCTACTACCGGGCGAAGCTCTCCGCCGACGGGCAGCCGACGATAACCTCGGAGCGGCGCTCCGAGCAGCAGTACGGGGCCGAGATCGCGGATATGAAGGCCCACGGCGTCCTCTATCCGACCAACTACCAGGGCTATGACGAGACACTGCTGAGGCGCATACTCGAGATCCGGCAGGAGGTCGGGATGCCGACGGAGCGCTTCTACAACCTCGGGCGCAGCACAGGCAGCACCACCGACCCCGAGCAACTCGTGGCGCTTGCCAATGACGTCAGGAAGTGGATCGCTCTGTGCCGCGAGTACGGCTATGGGGATGTCTACTTCTACGGCATCGACGAGGCGAAAGGGGAGCGGCTGGCAGCCCAGAAGGCGACCTGGGGGACGGTGCAGGATGCCGGTGGGAAGACCTTCGTCGCCTGCTACCACGGTACGTTCGAGGCGATGGGCTCGCTGCTCAACTGCGCGGTGCTGGCCCACCGTCCCGACCCGGCGGAGGCAGCCAAGTGGCACAGTGTCGGCTCGGAGGCGTTCTGCTACGCATATCCGCAGGTCGGTGTCGAGGAGCCTGAGACCTATCGGCGCAACTTCGGGCTGGTGCTCTGGAAGGCCGGCTTCGACGGCGCCATGGACTACGCCTACCAGCACGGCTTCGGGCACGTCTGGAACGACTTTGACAGCTCGCAGTACCGCGACCACAACTTCACCTACCCGACCGTCAGCGGCGTGGTCGGCACCCTGGCGTGGGATGGTTTCCGCGAGGCCGTCGATGACGTGCGCTATGTGACGACGCTGGAGGCGGCCATCAAGGCCTCCGACGATGCCGATGTGGCGAAGCAGGCGCAGGAGTGGCTCGATGCGCTCGATCCGGACACCGCTGATCTGTACGAAGCCAGGGCCGGGGTGGTGGAGTGGATAGGAAGATTGCAGTAGGCGATGCGCTGCGCAGTCAGCCCGATGGTGACCGGCTCAATTCCGTGGCCGGAGGCGAGGCAGACGTACCTGCGCTGTGAGTCGTGCGGCACTCATTGCCTGGTGGCGTAGCGTGCGCGTGGGGGCACGGGCGGCCACAGTGTGAGCCACCCTGGGAGGCCCGAACATGTCGGTGGCGGTGATCGTTGTCGCGCTCCTGATCCTGAGCATGGTCGCCACTACTCCCCGGGGGCCTCGCCGCTCGGGCGGAGCCCGTGCTGACGAGAATGATGCGCCGACCGCCGGTCATCATGCGTGCTGTTTCGGGTGTGGGGCGCCACTGGTCATGCTTGTGGCTCTTGTCGCGACCCACTGGGCCATGCAGGGAACGGCAGCCCTGCTGTACCCGGGCGACTCCGGCGAGTGGATAGGTCAGATGTGGCTGGGTGTGGGCATGGGCGCCGCGGTTGGGACATTCGTCATGTGTGCCGCCGTCTCCGGCCAGATGGCCCCGGCTACCCCCGACAACGTCGACCGCGCCTCGAAGCTGGTGAGGTTTGGCCGCGCGATGGCGATCGTGTGCCTGGCGGGCCTCACGCTAGTCGGCATCTCCGTGATTGCCGACATCGCCCGGGCCTGGGGCGCGAACACCGACCTGCTTGCGCGACCGTTGGTGTCGACCATCGTGACCTTTGTGTGGCTCGTGGCCGTCATCGCGTTGCGGCCGAGGGTGCGGGAGACGGCAATCAAGCCGCCACAGGCAGCGCCCCCGATCGCGTCCGAGCCCATCCCCTCCCCCTTCGGCCATGAGGCGGAGCCCGCGGCCGACACCGGCCCTGAACCGCTCGGGGACTTGGCGGCCATGGAGATGAACCCGCAGGCCCCTGCCGACCCGGCAGAGGCCCGCGATGAGGAGAGCCGTGTCGGCCTCGCACCGATGAAGTGCGAGGCGTGCGGGGCCCCGATTGACCCCCACAGCACAGTCAGACATCGCGGGGTCGCCTACGTCAGGTGCAGGTTCTGCGGTACACACTATGTGGTGGGGTAGTCTGCGGCCGATACGCGCACGGACGCCTCTGTGGTCAGCGCTCGTAGGGCCGGTGGTGTGCGGGCGGCTTGTAGGGGAGCGTCACCGTGACGGTTGTACCCCTGCCCTCGGTGCTCTCGATCCCGATGTCGCCGTAATGCAGATCGGTGATCCGTTTGGCCAGCGCAAGCCCGAGGCCCAGGCCCCCTGCGTACTGCCCGCGCTCGGCGGCCACCTCACTGCGCGGGCCCGCGGCGAACTTCTCGAACACCCTCTGCAGCATCTCCTCCGACATGCCGATACCCGTGTCAGTCACAGTGCAGCTGATGTGCTCATCGCCGGGGACGATCGAGATGGTCACCGTGCCGCCGGAGGGTGTGTAGGTGATGGCGTTCTCGCACAGGCAGATGAAGAGCTGCCGCAGCCGGTCCTCATCGCCCCAGACGGCGGGCAGCTCGCCTGCCCAGTCGCAGACGAACACCACTCCCGCTTTCGCGGCCTCCGTGTCGAGGATATCGACAACCATCTGCATCATGTCGTCGATGTCCACGTCGGTCCGGTGCAGATACGCTTCCGGGCTCTCAAGTGTCGCAAGGTCCATGAGCGACGCGACGACCCGTGCCAGCCGGTCAGTCTGCGTCTCGAGGTGATCGAGGATCTCCTGGCGCCGTTGTTCGTCCAGATCGCCGGCGACACCCTGGAGCACCTCGACCATCATGCGGAGGTTGCTGACTGGTGAGCGGATCTCGTGGCTGACCGATGAGATGCCGCTTTCCTTGGCGCGCACTCGGGCGGCGGTCTCGGTGATATCCTGCCAGGTGACGACCCAGGCGTTCATCCCCCCGGCGGTGCCCTCGCACGGCACCACGCTGCGGCTGATCACTATCGGCTCCGGCTCATCGATGTCGATCTCGACCTCGCGCGGCTCGGCGCTANNCGCAGTCAGGCCGGCGAAGAGCTGTGGCAGCATCCCCGGCGCAGTTGGGCCGCCGATCTGCTCGACGGTGCGGCCCATGAGTGCATCCAGCGGAGCATCCGCCAGCCGGCCGAGTTGCGGGTTGGCCACTGCCACGCGCCGGTCGCGCGTCACTAACGCGATGCCGACTGCCAGGCTGCGGATGATGCGGAGGTTGCTCAGGCGCTCCAGATCGAGCACGCGCCCCAGCCCCACCGCCAGCCACGCCAGCACGATGGCGACGATGGCGCCCAGCAGCAGGTCCCACAACAGCGTCGGCTTCTGGGCGCCCTGTCCCATCACGATGCTGTAGCAGCCGAGCGCGATTCCGAGAATCAGCACCAACTCGATCCCGCGGAAGAAGATGGCGGCGAAGACGACGTCACACAGCAGCAGAACGAAGAAGTGGGCCAGTGCGCCCCCCGTCCCGAACACAAACAACGACACCGCGATGATATCCGCGATGACGCCTACGGCGACAAAAAGGTCCAGCCGGCCCTCAGTGTAGACCCTGTCCCAGTCGCCGACGAAGTTCGTCACAATGGCCAGCAGTGCTGAGAGCATTACGGCCCCATAGACGGCGGGCGTATTCATCAGCACCTGCGCGGGGGCTGTAGCGGCGGCTGCGAGCATCGCGAGTGTGAACAGGATGCGCGCGCGCGACATCTGGACCAGCAGCCGCACCGCCAGCGCGGACCGATCAGCTGACCTCTCCGACACTGCTGTATGGCTCCCTTCGGCGGCACCGACGGGTCGGGCGGGGCGGCGTTTCGAGGCCGTTCCGCGCGGGTGCGCGGTCCCGAGCCGGCCTGTGAGGCGATCAACAGCGTGCCGCTGCACCGGACTACCGACAACTCGCCCGAATGATAGCCCCTCGGTTAGTGTGTGTCAACGGGCCGGAGCCGGCCCGAGCCCATGCCGGCGGGGAGGATTCCCACGACCGCGGCCGGAACACCCCGCCCGTCTGATGCGGACGGGGCGAGTCCGTACAGCCAGAGGAGGCATGCCATGCAGACGGTCGACAGGGGCATCGTGTTCCGGGGAGAGCCCGGCACTGACCGGCAGAGCGCGATCATGCCCTCGGTGGCCGCGCTCGACGATGATCGGTGGGTGTGCAGCTTCCGGGCCGCACGTACCAAGGGCGGCAACACCGAGACGTGCCTGTTTGCCCACTCTGAAGACGGGGGCGCCACCTGGTCCGAGCCTGTTATGCCATGGCCGGTGCCCGAGTGGCAGACACACCCCGGACGCTGGCGGCAGGCGTATGTCACGGCGCTGGATGCATCACGCGTGGTGGCGGTGCTCGGATGGATCGACGACACCGACCCACAGGTTCCGTACTGGAACGAGAGCGATATGACGCTGACCGATACGCGCATCTGCCTGTGTCGCTCTGACGACGGTGGCGCCACGTGGAGCGCCCCGGAGTTTCTCGACCTCTATCCCATCCAGCTCTGTACGCCCCTGACCGGACCGATCCTGGTGCTCGGCAACGGTGACTGGGTCTGTCATTTCGAACTCAACAAGCGGCACGGGGACCCCTCCGTCTGGCGACACGCCTCGATGATGGCTGTATCGCGTGACCAGGGCCGCACGTGGCCGCTGTTGAGCGTGGCGAGCAACGACCCGGCCAATCGCTACTTCTACTGGGACCAGCGGCCCGGCGTGCTGGCATCCGCTACCGTGCTGGATACCTTCTGGACGCTGGATACGCGGACCAGCGAGTACATCAACATCCAGGCGCGCGAGTCGACCGACGGCTGCCGGACGTGGTCCCCGATGTGGGACACGGGCCTCCCCGGCCAGCCGGGACACCCGGTTTCGCTGCCCGACGGCCGCATCGCGCTGAGCTACGTCGACCGCACGGCGGAGACGAAGATCAAGCTCCGCTGCAGTCACGACGGCGGACGCACGTGGCCCGAGCACACCGAACTCGTGCTCTATGACGCCGCCGACAGGCAGACATGGCAGCAACTGGGCTCCATCCAGGATTCCTGGTCTGAGATGGCGGCATTCTCGGTTGGTCTGCCCGCCACCACGCTGCTGCCCAACGGCGACGTGCTGGTGTGCTACTACGCGGGGCCGGCAACCGACACGACCGCTATCGAGTGGGTGCGGGTGCGCCCGTAGCCGAAAGCGAAGGAGATGCGCCAGATGGCCGGGTACTGGGGATTCACAGAGGCCGACAAACGCGCAGTCGAGGAGCAGGACGCCAGACTCCCCGACCGCCTCTTCGATGCCCATGCACACCTCTACCGCGTGGCCGATCTCGATGTAGGCGACAGCCCGCTCTTCTCCGAGGGCCCCGCGGAGGTTGACCTCGCGCAATGGCGCATGCATATCGGCCGGCAGGTTGGAGAGCAGCGCCTCGCAGGCGGGCTGTTCATCCCCGACCCCCGCCCTCTGCACGGCCTCAGCGCAGTCAATGAGTACATGCTCGCGCAGGTCGCGGATAATGCAGACAGCCGCGCGGCTCTGCTCGTTGCTCCCGACATGCCGCGTGAGTCGCTCGACGGCTGGCNNGCTGGCTGGCGAACACCCGGGTGGTGGCGCTGAAGCCATACCACCTCCTGTGCGACGACCGGCCGACCTTCGACGCTGCGCTGGAGAGCTACTGCCCGGAGTGGGTATGGCAGCTCGCCCACGACAGGGGCCTGGCGATCATCCTCCATCTGGTGAGGAAGGACGCCATCGCCGACCCGGGCAACCAGGAGGCCCTCAGCCGCCTGTGCCGGCAGTACCCCAACGCCCGCGTGGTCCTGGCCCATGCCGCGCGCAGCTTCCACGCGCCAAACGCCCGCAAGGGCCTTGGCGCCCTGCGCGGGCTTGAGAATCTCTACTTCGACACAGCCGTGGTGTGCGAGCAGGAGCCGCTGCTGCAGATCCTCGACCAGTTCGGACCCCGCAAGCTGCTCTGGGGCAGTGACTTCGCTGTCTCGCAGATGCGCGGGAGGTGCGTCACGCTCGGCGAGGGCTTCGCGTGGCTGACGCCTGAGAGCCTCGACTGGGAGAAGCTGTCGCCGCCGGCCGAGGGGCTCCTAGTGGGCCTCGAGGCGCTCAGGGCGCTTTTGACGGCGGCCGAAACGTTCGGGCTCAATGACGCCGACCTGCGAGATGTCTTCTGCGACAATGCGTTGCGGCTGTTCGGGATGCTCGAAGAGCCGGGCACGCTCACGGCGCAGACCTACCGGCATGCCAGGGAGCGGATGCCGGGCGGGACGGGCCTCTTGAGCAAGCGCCCGGAGATGCTTGCGCCCGAGCAATGGCCGGCATACTTCCGCGAGGCGCGCGGCTGCGAGGTCTTCGACCTCGACGGGCGCCACTACTACGACTTCGCAAGCAACGGCATCTCGGCATGCCTGCTGGGCTACCGCGACCCCGACGTCACGGCAGCCGTGGGCCGTCGCCTAAGGCTCGGGAGCGCCTCGACGCTGAACCCCCCGGAGGAAATCGAGCTTGCCGACAGGCTGTGCGAGATACACCCCTGGGCCGAGCAGGTTCGCTTTGCCCGCACGGGTGGGGAGACCGCCGCCGTGGCCATCCGCATCGCCCGCGCGACGACTGACCGCTCCGTTGTCGCGGTCTGCGGCTACCACGGCTGGCATGACTGGTACCTGGCCGCGAACCTCGGGGAGGATGACAGCCTGCGCGGCCACCTGCTGCCGGGGCTTGACCCGCTCGGCGTGCCCCGTGAGCTGCGCGGGACCACGCTGACCTTCACCCACGGGAAGCTCGAAGAACTCGAGGCCATAGTCGAGAGCCACGGTGACCGGCTGGCGGCGGTCATCATGGAGCCGTGCCGGTATACCGACCCGGAGCCGGGCTTCCTCCAGGGCGTGCTCGATGCCGCGCACGGGTGCGGGGCGCTCGTCATCTTCGACGAGATCACCATCGGCTGGCGGCTTGTGCATGGTGGCGCACACCTGCGCTTCGGTGCGAACCCGGATATGGCCATCTTCTCGAAGGCACTTGGCAACGGCCACCCGATCGGGGCGGTGCTCGGGACGCGCGCGGCGATGGAGGGCTGCCACGACTCCTTCATCAGCAGTACCCAGTGGACCGAGAGCATCGGGCCGACCGCCGCACTGGCGGCAATCCTGAAGATGGAGCGGACCCGCGTCACCGAGCATGTGGCCCACATCGGCTCGCGCGTGCAGGACATCTGGCGCGCGATGGGGGAGAAGCATGGTCTGCCCGTGGACGCCGACGAGGGGTTCCCGTGCCTGCCGCACCTGAAGTTCCTCCATGAGCAGAGCGAGGCCCTGCGCACGCTCTACACGCAATGGATGCTCGACCGCGGCTTCCTCGCGGTGGTGGGCTTCTCTCCGACGCTGGCGCACACCGACGCGACGGTCGACCTGTTCGCCGAGGCCGTTGACGAGGTCTTCGCGCAGATCGCCGAGGCCGTCGCAACGGACCGCATCGAGCAGAGCCTGCGCGGGCCGGTGGCGCATTCAGGCTTCAGACGGCTAACGTAGAGATGCTGGGGTCAGGTCTTGAGGATTGATATCCGGGCTGTTCGGTTGACTCAAGCAAGCACGTAGACGGCTGACACGAGCCTCCCCTCCTCCGAGAATGGGCCTTGGCACAGCATCG